>JAEKMC010000101.1 GCA_019508115.1 Sphingomonas sp. | reverse complement strand
GCGTGGTAGCACGCGGCCGGATCGCGTCAAGTCCTCGCATAGTCTACGATATAAAAAGCGGCTTTCATTGATGGAAGTGGCTCGCAAAAGTCTCGATTATGTGCATTGCAACACAAACGAGCTGTGGAACTCAAAGGATAGCTTTACAGGTGTGTGCCGGCTTGTTCAGCTGAGCTGGAGCCTAATACATGATGCACTGCGGAATAGGTCGCAGATGTACTGAATGCTGCGGATGCAACATGATGATCTAGTTTAAGATAGCGCTATCATTACTGATTAGAGGGCGCACGCATGGGCGCCGCTCTACACGAAGCGACTCTGCCGAATGGAGGAAGGGACCCTCCCGATGGATCAGGCCGATCGGCCCTTACTGGCGGCCTCCGGACTCAACCGCGTAATTGTGGAGGCCGTACGGATAGGGATTGATCGCGACACGCGTGGCCATCTGACCGACAGGGCCGCCGAAACTCGCACGATGCCAGCGCCCCTGCGCAGCCGTGACGATATCGCCCGGCGCCGCCGTGAAGAAGGGAACGCCTTCGATCTGATAGTCGACATTACCCTCCATGATGAACCAGAATTCGTCATGGCCGAAATGGAAGTGGCCGAGATTGCTCGCCGGCGGCGTCGGTGCCCCCCGGCCGCGGATATTGTTGATGAACATATGGTCGCCGGAGATGAAGGCGCCGGCGCGGGCGCCGCCCTGGACCACGTCCTTGAAGTAATCGAGATAGGGCTTGTTGACGTCGTCATATTTGCCGTCGCCCCCCATCAGAACCGCCTGCTGGTAGGTAAAGCCGGGGACGTCCTTGGGCTTTTCCGGTGTCGTCGTGACCGGATAGATCGGAACATCGCCTGCGGCATGAACCTCGAACCAGAGTGCGGGTTCGCTCCCGACCGATTCCATGGTGAAGGGCAGGCGGAAGGGAACGTCGATCTGGAACCCCTTACCGGCGATGAAAGGCTCCTGTCCCTTGATCGTCACCTTCAGTTGCCCCGCCCACACGATGATGCCCGTGCGATTATCGGGATATTCCAGTTCGGGCGTGCGGCCGCCCGGCGCCATCTGATGCCAATCCGCCATCAAATCCTTGTTGCGGACGATCGGCTGGGACCAGGTCTTCTCGCCCTTGTGCATCGCGAGCACGTCGCTGAGCTTCCACCAGGCGCGGTTGGGCGCCGTATAAGCGTTGTATGGCGTCTTCTTGGGAGTCCATCCGATCTGGAGCGGGGGGCGGCCGGCGGGCGGGATTTGCGCCGCGATCGGCCATGCCCCCAACGTCACGGCTGCTGCGCACATCGACAGGAAAAACGTGCCCCTGCTCATGATATCCTCTCCCAGGGACTCTATCGCCCCTCTTATGTGATCATATATGATATGATAGCTCGCGGTGTGTCAAATCTCTATTTGGGCAGGCAAAGTAGCTTAAGATGCGGAAATTCAACGGGAGAAACCAGAGGTGATAATAAGATCGACAAGCCTGGTCGGGATGGCATGCCTCTTGGCATCGGCCGCATCGGCTGCACCGTCGGATAGCGCAAAGTGCCGCGCGATCGCGGACCCGGCGAAACGACTCGCCTGCTATGATCGGACCGCGGAGCAGGACGCTGCTCCCGCCGAGGGCGAGCAGACGCGCGCTGCTCCGGTAATGCCCTCGGCTGCTCCCCGGCCATCGCCGGCGCCTAGCCAGGCGCGCGCGCCGGAGCCTACGCGCGACGAGCGGAAGGTTTTGACGAGCGGTCGGATCGCGGCGACGCGCCCGCTGCGCCACGGTTATTTCCGGCTCGAGCTGGAGGACGGCGCCGCTTACGAAACGACGGTGGTCGGCGCACCGCCGCCGGTGGGCGCGGACGTCCATATCCGCCACACCCCGTTCGGCACGACTTTCTTCGACATCAAGGGCTGGAGCCCGATCACGGTCAGGCTGGCGCGGCAATAGGAATCCCGGCCGGCTCGGACTCCTCGGACAGCAGCGGCTGGTTCGGATCCACGACAGCCCAGGCAACGACGCCGAGCAAGACGATCGCCGCGCCTGTCATGAAGGCGGCGGTCCATCCGAACTGGGCCGCGATCCACGGCGTCAGCGACGCGGTCACCGCCCCGCCGATCTGGCACCCCATGTTCATGAAGCCGGAGACCACGCCGGTGTGGGGACCGGCGATATCGGCGGTGACCGACCAGAAGGCGCTTTGCGAAAGGTAGATGGCACCCGCGCCGCCGGCGAGGATCACCACTGCCAGCTGGGCATTGTCCACCATCGATCCCAATAGAAGAAAGGTCCCGGTCAGTATGAACGCGACGACGGAAAGGCCCGACCGGCCCCAATAGAGGCCGAATCGCCGCGATATGACATCATTGATCACGCCGCCGGCGAGGCAGCCCAATGTCATGCAGAGGAAGGGCAGCATCGAATAAATAGCGCTCGATTTGAGATCGAGATGCCGTGCTTCGGCAAGGTAGATGTAGAACCAGCTGAAGAAGATCCAGATCACGTAGCCGAACGCGAAATAGCTCAGGAACAGGCCCCAGACGTTACGGCTCGTCAGCATGGCACGCCACGGCACCGGACCGCGCGGACGGTTCGCGATGGGGGGGAGGCCGTTTTCGATATGCGCGAGTTCGGCGCGATTCACGCGCGGATGTTCCTGCGGCGTGTCGCGCGCGACCGCATACCAGACGATGCTGGCGACAAGGCCGATCACCGCACAGACATAAAAGGAGGCGCGCCAACCGCCGGCGAGGATGATCGCCGTGATCAGTGGAGGCGAGATTCCCGAACCCGCGCCGACGCCCGCGAAGATCCAGCCATTGGCCTTGCCCCGCTCCTGCGCGGGTATCCAGCGTGAGAGGAACTGGTTGCCGGAAGGATAGACCACCGATTCGCCGATCCCCAGCCCCAGGCGCACGAGGAACAGGAGCAAAAGCGCGTGGCGGGCGCCGGGAGGAACGAGCGCGGTCAAGGCGGAGAAAAGACCCCACCAGACCAAGGCGGCGGTCAGGACGCGGCGGGGACCGAAGCGCGCCGCCAGCCAGCCGGCCGGCACCTGGAACAAAGCATATCCGATCAGGAACGCGCTGAAGACCCAGCCCAGATGAACCTGGTCGATCCCATAATCCTTGCGCATCTCGACGCCCGCGACCGAGATATTGGTGCGGTCCAGGAATGCGATCGCACTCACCACGAACAGCAGGAATATGAGGCCTAGCCTTACCTTGGAACGATCGCCTGCCGCCATCTTGTCCTCCACCTCGCAACGGCTCTCGTGGCCGTATAATATCCTATATGATTCCTGTTACGACCAATGTATGAGCGGGTAAAGACCGGGAATACCGGCAGATCGGAGAGGAAGCCCGTGAGAGGAAGCCGCCTGGCGATGCGAATCGCCGTTATGTCATGCATGTTCGGCGGCGGTGCGGCCCTCGCGGCGGCTCCTTTGCAGCAGCGGATCGGACATAGCGATCCGGCCCGCTTTCGCCAGCTCAACGCGGTGCATGAGGGCGCGGGCACGATGAAATTCGGGCCGATCCTGGGCGCCAGCGCGCTCAGCACGAACCTGCTTTTCATCCATCGCGGCGTGATCGCGCCGCACAGCGGGATCGGCGAGCATTTCCATAACGATTGCGAGGAGATGTTCATCATCCTCGACGGCGAAGCGCAGTTCACGATCGACGGCCGCACTTCGGTGCTGAAGGGGCCGGTCGGCGTGCCGGACCGGATGGGCCATGCCCATGCCATCTACAATCCCGGCGACACGCCGCTGCAGTGGCTGAACATCAATGTCGGCATGACCAAGGTCTACGACAATTTCGACCTTGGCGATGCGCGCACCGACGCGCCGCTCGATAAAGTCCCCCAGTTCATCACCATGCATCTCGATCGTGCGCTGTTGCGTCCGGCCGCGGGGATGGATGGCGGCACCGGCACAATCATGTACCGCCGTGCGCTCGATCCGACCGTCTTCTCGACGCCCTGGGCCTATGTCGATCATCTGCTGCTGCCGCCGGGCACGTCGATCGGCCCGTCCGCGAAAGCCGATCTGAGCGAGGCTTATTATGTGATGGGCGGCGATGGCGAGGTGACGATCGACGGGGAGACGGCCGCGATCCACAACGGCGACGCCATTCCGGTCGATCTCGGCCAGACCCGCTCGATCAAATCTACGGGCACGCAGCCGCTGGAGCTGATGGTGATCGGTGTGGCGCGCGATCTGGCGGCCAAGGCCGCCTACCGCGCACGCATCGCGGCCGCGATGCGGCCCTCACGGTAAATTCAGGAAGGAACGGAAATGAAGCGCAGGATGCTGCGGATGATGGCGTCTGCCGGTCTGGCGGTGGCGGCGTTGCCCTTGGCCGCGCCGGTCGCCGCCGCGACGGCGCCCATGCTGGCAATGTCGATCGAACGGCTCGATCCCGCGCTCGACGCGGTGATCGCGCCGGAAACCAGGATCGAACGCGTGGCTACCGGCTTCACCTTCACCGAAGGCCCGATGTGGCGGCAGGGCAAGCTCTGGTTCTCGGACGTCCAGGACGACAAACTGCGGACGGTGACTCCGGACGGCAAGGTGCAGGTGCTGTTAAACAATTCGGGCGGCCTGCCCAACCATCCCAAAGGCGCCAATATCGGTTCCAACGCGATGGCGACCGCCAAAGACGGATCCGTGCTGATGATGCAGATGGGCGCACGCCGCATCGTCCGCCTCGACGATCATCTCGGAATCCATCCGTTCCTGTCGACCTATAAGGGCAAGCGGCTCAACAGTCCCAACGATCTGGTGTTTGCGCGCGACGGATCGCTCTGGTTCACCGATCCGCCGTTCGGGCTGTTCAACGGGATGGACAAGGATCCGGCCAAGGAACTGCCGTTCAACGGCGTGTTCCGTTACGACCATGGCAAGCTCGAGGCGGTGATCATCGACATGACCTTGCCCAACGGCATCGGCTTCTCGCCCGACGGAAAGACGCTCTACGTGAGCAATTACGGGCCGGACATGTATGTGCGCGCTTATTCGGTGGGGCCGAACGGCAAGCTCTCCCATCCGCATACCTTGATCCATTATCCGCCCAACAGCGGTGACGGCGGTCCTGACGGACTCAAGGTCGATATGGCCGGCAACCTCTGGAGCAGTGGCCCCGGCGGAATCCGGATCATCACGCCTAAGGGCAAGGTGCTGGGGCAGATCAAGCTGCCCGAAGTCGCCGCCAATATCGCTTTCGCGGGCGACGGCCACGTCGTCTACATCACCGGCTCGACCAGTATTTACCGGCTTCGCTCCAAGGTCGCAGGCGAGCTGCCGCTCTACCGGCGCTGAAGTGCGGCTGGTCGGGTTGCGCTGGAGCGAGCGGCGGGCCTGGATTGCTTCGCTACGCTCGCAATGACCGCTTAATCTCAGTCGTCATTGCGAGCCGCGCCTTGGCGCGGCAATCCAGGCCGCCGCTCTCAGGCTCTCAGTGCGCCGGATCCACCAGGATCGCCTGATAGGCGATCTTGCCGTTGCGGACGACGAAGATATCCTCGCCCGATACCTGCTGCGGTGTTCCCTTGAACTGCACCCATTTCAGCCGCGCAATGTCGACTCCGCCGGGTGAAATGCGGGTCTCCATGGTGCGCACGCCGGGATGGTGATCCTTGTCGGTCAGCGTTGCGAAGACGCGGCGCGCATCGACTGACCCGACGAAAACGCCGACCCCTTTTGCCGACTGGCCGCGCACGAGACCAGGCGGCGCGATCACGACCGTATTCGTGGCATAATCGCTCATGATAGCGGGCAGATCGCCCTTCTTCATCATCGCGACATGATGCGCGACGACCTGCGAGGGCGTCATCGCGAGCGCTGCCGATGCGGCCATCGCAAGTGGCAGGGCCAGGAGTCCCGTCAATCTCATCCGCATTGTCCTCTCCCGTCTCATATGTTCGTTTGGTTGATGTCGATCGGGCCAAGCCCGTCTCAGGCGGGCTTATCCACCCGCTTCAGATTGCGGGCAAAGCGTTGCTGGCGCTCGGCATAGCCCGCCGCCGACCGCTTGATCCCCTCGATCACTTCGGGCGCGAGCTCTTTCACCGCCCTCGCGGGTGAGCCGATGATCAGGCTGCCGGGCGGGAAGACCTTGCCCTCCGTCACCAGCGCGCCCGCGCCGATCAGGCAATCATCGCCGATCACGGCATTGTTGAGTACGATCGCACCCATGCCGACCAGCACGCGATTTCCGATGCTGCAGCCATGGAGGATCGCATGATGCCCCACCGTGCAATTGGTCCCGATCGCGAGCGGAACGCCCGGATCGGAGTGGAGCATCGCGCCTTCCTGGATGTTGGTACGCGCGCCCAGCACGATCGACGTATTGTCCGCGCGGATCACGGCGCCGAACCAGATGCCCACCTCTTCGCCCAGCCGGACGTCGCCGATCAGGTCGGCGGAGGGCGCGACCCAGCTATTGTCGGGAACCGCAGGGCTGAGCCCGTCAATCTCGTAAAGCGGCATCAGTTCTTCGGCGGCGGCGCGGAAGGCGAGGCCGCAGCGGGCGCGCCGTAATTTTTCGCCAGATAATCGACGATGGTCTTCATTTCCTCGGGCGACACCTCCGCGCCGCGGCCCGCCATCTGCTCGACCGTCGCGGACCAGGCTTCGGGCGACTTGTGCTGCGAGAATATCTGCGCGGTGTTGTGGCAGAAGATGCAGCGCTGGTTGATCAGGTCGAGCCCTGGTCCCGGCGGCGGTCCGGCCGCGGCGGGCGAGTCCGCGGCGAACGCGCGGGCGCCCAGGGCAGCGAGTGACGTCACGGCAGCAACGGTAAGAAGCACATTACGCATTACAGTTCCTCGTTCAGCGCAGCGAGAAGGCCGTGACCGTATCACTGATCGGAGGCGATCCTGAAAAGCCTCCGGTCGCGACCACCGCAACGATCTGGCGGCCCGATCGATCACGATACGTCATTGGCGTGCCATAATTCGATGCAGGCAGGACGGCCTCCCACAGCAATTTTCCGGTCCGTGAATCGAACGCGCGGATCTTGTTATCCGTGGTCGCGCCGATGAAGGTCAGCCCGGACGCGGTGGTGATCGGTCCCCCCGCACTGATCCGGCCGGCATCCTTGAACGCGGGATCCTCGTTATCGCCCAGTGGACGACGCCAGGCGATCACGCCCTTGTTCACGTCGACCGCGACCAGCTCGCCCCAAGGCGGCTTCTGGCAGGGGTTCCCGGTCTCCCGGTCCTCGAAATATTGATAGCCCTCCTTCATGCCCCAGGTACCGTCGGGCTGTCGGGCAAGCTGCTGCGGACTGGCGAGCGCATTGACGTTGATGATGTAAAGCCCGGTCCGCGGGTCGAACGAACCGCCACCCCAATCGACGCCACCCAGGCTGCTGGGAAAGAACGCGACCGCGCTGTCCGCACGCGGCGGCTGGAACATTTTGGCGGGGACGACGTGCAGGTCGTCGGCCACTTTCTGGCAGGCGGTCTTCATCGCGGGGGTCAGATCATTGAAGTCTTCCGCGCTGTAGGACAATCGGCCGAGCGGCGGCGGCGATGCGGGCATCGGTTGCGTCGGCCACGGCTGCTCGCCCGGAACGTCGGTTTCGGTCGGCACCGGCACCTCGCGCACATCGTAGACCGGCTTCCCCGTCACGCGATCGAGGATGAACATGATCGCGGTCTTGTTCATCACCGCGATCGCCGGGATGACGCGCCCATCGCGATGCACCTCGATCAAGGTGGTCACGGGCAGGTCCACATCCCAAAGGTCGTGATGGACGGTCTGGAAATGCCACAGATATTTGCCGGTCTTGGCATCGACCGCGACGATCGAGTTGGAAAAGAGGTTGGCGCCGTGACGATCGCCGCCCCAGCGGTCGAAGGTCGGTGCGCCGAACGGCAGATAAGCAATGCCGCGTTTGTCGTCGACGATTACGGTCGTCCAGACGTTGGTGCCCGATCGGCCCTTCCAGCTGTCGCCTTCCCACGTGTCATGACCATATTCGCCCGGCTGCGGGACCGAATGGAAGGTCCACACCAGTTTGCCGCTACGCGCGTCCCAGGCGCGGACATCGCCGGATGCGCCCTTTACGGGCATTTCCTGCACGCGCGAGCCGGTGATGATCAGGTCGCGATAGATGGTCGGGGGGCTGCTCATGCCGAGCGGTGCGCCGCGATTGCCGTTCGTGACTTCCGGCGTCTTCATGTCGATGACGCCGTCCGTGCCGAAGCCGACCGCTGGCTTGCCGGTCGCCGCATCGAGCGCGATCAGCTTGCCCGTTCGCGTGCCGAAGACGATGCGCGGGCCGACGCCGGCGCCACCCGGCCAATAGGCAACGCCCCGTGTGCCGGCTTGATCGCGCGGCGGCATCGTATAGGCCCACAATTCGGCACCCGTCGACGCGTCGAGCGCGACGACGCGGCCATAGGGCGTTGGAATATACATGACGCCCTTGACGACCAGCGGGGTGGCCTCGGACGGGGTGAAGCCGGTCGCGAACCGTTTGCGCATCGTCTCCGACATACCCGGGAAGGTCTCTACCTTATAGCCGGCCGGCCGCATGTGATAGACCCAGGCCTGCCGCAGCTTGCCGACATTGGCGGGGGTGATCTCCTTGAGCGGAGAGAAACGCGCGTTGCCGCCGTCGCGACCATAATCCTGCCAGTCGCCGGCGGCGACCGCATGGAGCGGCGAGGCGAGCGCAAGGCAAGCCGCTAGCGCGCAGATGCGGGAAGTTCGGGCGGATGAAACGTTCCGCGCTGACTGGCTGTTCAAGCGTGATCCTCTCGATATCGGCCACTTTCGTCCGCGTTGCGGGATAGCGCCATTGTTCTTTATTCCAGCCGATGCTAGCAGCCGCCAAAATCATATACAATATGATCTGCGGCGAGATGTGGCGCGATTTGCATGCTGCGTCGTCTCGGTCGATTAATGTCACAAGGAGGAGAAGATGGCGACATTGCCGCTGGCGGGGCTGAGGGTATTGGATATCTCGCAGGTCATGGCGGGACCCTTCTGCTGTATGCTGTTGGGCGACATGGGCGCCGACGTGATCAAGATCGAGCCGCCCCAAACGGGCGATTCGACGCGTCATTCGATGGGCTTTCGCCTGAAGGGCGCGGACAGCCCGGGCTTCCTCGCGCTCAACCGCAACAAGCGCAGCATCACGCTGAATCTCAAGGACCAGGCCGATCGCGAGGTGCTTTATGCGCTGGTCAAGACCGCCGACATTCTGGTTGAGAATGCCCGGCCGGGCGTCGCGGCGCGGCTTGGCATTGATTACGATACGCTCGCCGCGATCAATCCGCGTCTCGTTTATGCGAGCATCTCGGGCTTCGGTCAGACGGGGCCCTGGGCGCAGCGTCCCGGCTTCGACCTGATCGCTCAGGCCATGTCGGGCATTTTGAGCTCGAACGGATTCCCGGGCATGGAGCCGGCCAAGAATTCGATCGCGGTCGCCGATCTCGGCGCCGGTCTCTTCTCGGCTTATGCCATCCTCAGCGCGATCATCGGCCGCGAAAAGAGCGGCAAGGGGCAATATATCGACGCCTCTCTGCTCGAAGCGGCGTTGGGCCTGTCGGTCTGGGAGACCACCGAATTGTGGGGCACGGGCAAGTCGCCGACCCCGATCGGCTCGGCCAATCGCATGTCGGCGCCCTATCAGGCGGTGATGGCGTCGGACGGATGGTTCGTGATCGGCGCCGCCAATCAGGGCCTGTGGCTCACCTTCCTCGAGGTTATCGGGCGGACCGAGCTGCAGGAGGACCCGCGCTATTCCACCAATGCCGCGCGCGTGACCAACCGGATCACCCTGATCGAGGATCTGGCCCCGACATTCTTCACCCGCACCAAGCAGGAATGGATCGATGCGCTGCTGGCGGCGGGCGTACCGGCCGCACCCATTCTCGATTATGGGGAGGCTGTGACGAGCGAACAGGCTATCGCACGCGACATGGTCATGCAGGTGCCTCACCCCGTCGAAGGCGAATTCAAGGCGCTTGGCTTTCCCGTCAAGATGCGCGGCACGCCGCAGGAGGTGCGCTTGCCGCCGCCCTTGCTCAACGAACATGCGGATGAGATACGCCAGGAACTGATCGACAAGGGCCTGCTATCGCCTTCCGCGGAGGCGGCGGAATGAACGGCGCCCGGCTGGTCTATGAGAAGAAGGGCGACGCGGCGCATATCCGCTTCGACAATCCGGCGGCGCACAATGCGTTGACCAGCCAGATGTGGCACGATTTGCGCGACGCCGCGCGCGATATCGCGGCCGATCCGAAGATCCGCGTCGCCACTTTCCGGGGCGTTGGGGGCAAGGCCTTCATCTCCGGCACCGACATATCGAAATTCGCCGATTATCGGACCGGCGAGCAGGGCGTGGACTATGAGCGCGACATCGACACCTGCATGGGGGCGATCGACGATATCCCCTGCACGACCATCGCGATCGTCGATGGATGGGCGGTCGGCGGCGGGCTCAATATCTCGTCCGCATGCGACTTCCGCATCGCCACGCCCAACGCGCGTTTCGGTTCGCCGATCGGTCGCACGATCGGCAATTGCCTTTCGGCGATGAGCGTCGCCCGGATCGGCGGCGCCATCGGCGTGCAAATGGCCAAGCGCATGGTTCTGCTTGGTGAGCTGGTGCCCGCGTCCGAATTGCTGGCGAGCGGCTTTCTTCAGCAGATCGTCGAGCCGCATGAGCTGGATGAAGCAGCGGATGCGCTCTGCCGTCGCGCCGCCGATAATGCGCCGCTCACGACGCGTGCGACCAAGGAAATGCTGCGGCGGATGCGCTACGCCGGCCTGCCCGACGTCGAGGATCTGATTGCGATGGTCTATGGCAGCGCCGACTTCCGGCGCGGCGTCGCCAACTTCCTCACCGGCAACAAGACGCTTCCAGGGTGGACGGGGGAGTAGACCTCAGCCCGCCGGCTTGGTCGCGAGAATCTTGACCCCCGCCATCATCGGCTGACTTGGCGGCAGCGCGGTCTGGCCGGCGGGGAAGCCGTTCGCCTGGAAGATGTAGGCCTCGATATCCGCGGTCGCCTTGGCGCTCAGGCTGCCGGGATTGTTCAGCGGCATGGTCGAATGGATACGGTCGAACAGGTCGCCGGCCGAGGTGTTGTTCCAATTATTGAGGAAGGCGCTGCCGGTGAGCGGGGGCGCCATGTCGACGCCGCCAAGCGAGGCGCCGTGGCATGCCGCGCACTGCTCGCCATAAGCCGCCTTGCCGCGCTCTGCCTGGTCGCTGGTATAGACTCCGGTCCAGACGTTCCGTTCGGACGCCTGGGCATGCGCGATCGCGCCACCCAGCAGCAGCAACGCGCCACCCATTGCGGCCGAACCCCAGATGTGGATTTTGCTATGCTCAGCCATCATGCTTTCCCAGGTAATCTGTACGCAACGAGTTCGGCGCTATAATTGCCGCCGCCGATCGCGACCACAATATATTGCTTTCCCCGCAGCATATAGGTCATCGGCGAGCCGCTCTGGGGAGCCGGCATATAGACTGCGCCTTTTTCCAGCCCGGTTGCCTTGTCATAGGCGCGCAGCATCGCACCGCGCACGCCAAATTCGTTGGTATAGAATCCCGCCTCGCCGCAAATCACCAGCGTCTTGGTGGTCAGGGGGCCGAGGTTGCCGGGGCGTCCGGTGCGGGGGATCTTGAGGCCCTTGAGCGCGGGATGGTTGCGGATGTTGTCAGGTGTTTCGCCATGCGCGACCTGCCACGCAATATCGCCTTTGGAGAGGTCGATCGCGGTGATGCGGCCATAAGGCGGCTTGATCAGCGGAAGCCCCTGGACCGCGAGGAAGCCGGGAGGCAGGCCACCCGGCCTCTGGCCCGGCCGGGGCGGCGGCGGAGCAGGGGGCCTGAAATCGCCGCCCGATTCCGCGCCCATCCTCGACATCTTGCGCGGCGCCATGCCGGATATGCCGTGGACGTATGCGAATTCCGAAACATTGGTGTCGGTATTGGGGACGATGCCCATCACCGACGGCTGAGTCTTCGAATAGATGTAGGCGATGTGCGTCTCGGGGTCGTACGAGCCCCCCGGCCAGTTGGTGCCGCCCTGCACGCCGGGAGCCGAGATCGTACCCCAGCGGCCGGGCTTGCTGATCACCGGCGGCGTAAAAAGCGGTCCGATCTTGTAATTCTTGACGAACTCGACGGCCTGCGCGCGCAGTTCGGGCGTGAAATCGATCAGGTCGTCGATCGAGACGCCCTGCTGATCATAGGCCGGCGGTTTGGTAGGAACCGGCTGGGTCGGCGAATACCATTCGCCGGGCACGTCGCCCGCCTCGACCTTGCGCTCGACGATCGGCCAGATCGGCTTGCCGTTGGTGCGATCCAGCACATAGAGATAGGCCTGCTTGCTCGGCTGTGCGAGCGCCTTCACGATCCGGCCGTTGTGCGGGATGTCGCACAGGATCGGTGCGCAGGGGAGATCGGTGTCCCACAAGCCGTGATGCACCATCTGATAATGCCATTTGCGGACGCCCGTCTCGATATCCACCGCGACCAGGGATTCGCCGAACAAGGCGTTGCCGCGGCGATAAATTCCGGTCTCGTCGCCGGTCGGCAGCTCGACCGGGATGTAGACCAGGCCCAGCTCCTCGTCGGCCGACATCTGCGCCCAGGCGCCGCCATTACCTGCTTTGTCGGCATCGCCGCCGATCCAGCTGTCGTAGCCGAACTCGCCTTTGAGCGGGATCGTATGGAAGATCCACTTCCTACGGCCGGTCTTGACGTCGAAACCGCGGACATAGCCTTTCACGTTCTGGCGTATTTCCGGAACGTCGCCCGCGGTATGGGCCGCGCCGATCACGACCAGGTCCTTCACGACCAAAGGCGTGGAATGCAGGCCCACATCCGAATGGACGGGATCGATCTCCTGGTCGAAATCCCGCTTGAGGTCGACCACGCCGTTGGTGCCGAACTCGGGATCCAGCTGTCCGGTGGCGGCATCGAGCGACACGAGTTGATAGCCGATCGTGACGTAGAGGATCCGCTCCTTCGTTCCGTCGGTCCAGTAGGATACGCCGTGGCCCGAGAGCTGGCGCGGCGAATTGAGCGCGCGCTCGCCTTCGTCGAGCCGGTGGATCCAGAGCAATTCGCCGGTGGCCGCATCCAGCGCGATGCAGTCGCGCCGCGCGCCCGCGGTCGTGAAAAGCCGGCCCTTGATCAGCAGCGGCGTCGCTTCGAATTGATATTCCTTGCGCGCGCCGAGTGCGTCGGTCTTGAAGCTCCAGGCGACTTCCAGATCGTTGAAATTGGCCGCATTGATCTGGTCGAGCGGCGAATAACGTGTGTTCGCCTGATCCGCGGCATAATGGCGCCATTCTGTATCGGCATGCAGCGCCGCATTCCCTGAAGGGGCCGGAGCGGCAATCGCTCGACCGCCGCCCGCCAGCCCTGAAAGCACGAATGTGGATGCGGTGCTGGCGAGCAGCCCACGCCGGGAAATGCCTTTCATATCATCCTCTTGTCGGATTATTTTTCACCGGGTTCCGTTTTTCGTTGAATCTCTGTCCAGTCACCAGCTGACGGCGATATATTTGGCTTCGCAATATTCCAGCAGTCCATGGTGCGACCCCTCGCGTCCAAGGCCGCTCTGCTTGACGCCTCCGAACGGCGCCGCCGCGTCCGAGACGAGGCCGCGATTGACCGCGACCATCCCGCATTCGATCCGTTCGGCGATCCGCAGCGCCTTCTTCAGATCCTCGCTATAGACATAGGCGGCGAGGCCGTATTCGGTGGCATTGGCGAGCGCGATCGCCTGCTCGGGATCGTCGAAGGGGATGATGGCGGCTACCGGGCCGAAGATTTCGTCGGTCAGGATATCCGATCCGGGCTGCACGTTGGCGATCACCGAAGGGGGGTAAAAGAAGCCGGCGCCCTCGGGGGCCTTGCCGCCAAGCCGCACCTCCGCACCCTTCGCGACCGCGTCGGCAACGAGGCGCTCGATCTTGTCGATCGCCTGGCGGTTGATCATCGCCCCGCATTGGGTGGTGTTTTCGATCCCTGCGCCCAATTTCATGGCGCGCATGCGCGCGATGAGGCCCGACACGAACGAGTCGTGGATCCCGCGCTGGACGTAGAAGCGATTGGCCGCGGTGCAGGCCTCTCCGCCATTGCGCATCTTGGCGATCATCGCGCCTTCGATTGCGGAATCGAGATCGGCATCGTCGAAGATCAGGAAAGGCGCATTTCCACCCAGCTCCATCGAGGAGCTGATCACCGAATCCGCCGCCTCCCGCAGCAGGATGCGGCCGACCTCGGTCGATCCGGTGAAGGACAGCTTGCGCACGCGCGGGTCATGGAGGATCGCGCTGCAAACGGGGCCGGGATCGCTGGTATTGATGACGTTGACCACGCCCGCTGGCACGCCCGCGCGCCGCATGATCTCGGCAACTGCCAGCGCGGTCAGCGGCGTTTCCTCAGCCGGCTTGAGGATGCACGTGCAACCGGCCGCGAGCGCGGGCGCGATCTTGCGCGTCGCCATTGCCGCGGGGAAGTTCCACGGCGTGATCAGCAATGCGATGCCGATCGGCTGATATTGAACCATGATGCGGTTCGCGCCCGATGGGGAAAGCGCCAGTTCGCCGTTGATGCGAACTGCCTCCTCGGCATACCAGCGGAAGAATTCCGCGGCATAGGCGACCTCGCCGCGCGCGTCCGACAGCGCCTTTCCATTCTCCAGCGAGATGATCTGCGCGAGCCATTCCTGCTCGGCCATGATCGCATGGAAACAGGATTGCAGGATCTCGGCACGCTTGCGGGGTGGCGTGGCGGCCCATGCGGAGGCGGCGGTCGCGGCGGCATCGACGGCGGCGAGCCCTTCCGCGACACCGGCATCCGCGACCGAACTCAGAACCTGTTCGGTCGAGGGATCGAGGACATCGATCCGGTTGCCGCTGGCGGCGGGCCGCCAGCCGTCGCCGATCAGGAGATCGGTCGGGATCGCGAAGGGGCCCTCCCGTCCGTTGGCGGAGGGGGCTGCGTAGGTGTTGGTCATGCTGGTCTCTTGTTGCATTAGAGCGCGCGCAGCGCCGACCGGTCGCCGGAAAAGGCGGCGCGGGTGATGCTTTGCATTGCTGAAAGATCGAGAAAGCGGGGGTTGTTCTTCACCAGCCGTGCCGCGTTGAGCGCGTTTTCGGCGACGAAATCCTGCTGCTCGGCCTTAAGGCCGAGCGCCGCGAGCGAGAGCGGGATATTCACCTTGGCGAGCAGGTCGGCGACCGCGTCGATGAAGGCCTGCGACATGTCGTCCGGCGTGCCTTCCGCCAGACCAACCGCGCGCGCGAGTTCGGCGAAAGCGCCGACGCAGGACGGGCGATTATATTGCATCACGAAGGGCAACAGGGTGGCGACGCCATCGCCATGGGCGGTGTGCGTGAGGTTCCCCACCGGATATTGCAGCGCATGCGCCGCGGCGGTGCCGGCCGTGCCGAAGGCGCAACCCGCGGCGAGCGCCGCCAGCATGATGCCCTCGCGCGCCTCGATGTCGCTGCCGTCACTATAGGCGCGCTCGAGGAAGCGGAAGATGTTCGCGACCGCGAGCTTGGCGAAATGGTCCGACAGCACATTCTTGCCGACGAACACATGCTGTTCGGTGAGCAAGGGGTCGCTCGGCCGGGCGAGCGTGGTGAACGCCTCGACCGCGTGGGTCAGCGCGTCCGGAATGACCGGGCCCGGTACGGCGAACTCGCCATAATAAGTGCGCACGTCGCCGCCATGCGTCAACAGCACCGCCACCACCTTGGCCATGTCCATCGAACTGCCGCCGCCGATACCGATCACGACCTCTGGCGCGAAGTCGCTGACCTGTTCGACGCAGGCATTGATCGAATTGATCGGCAGATCGGGGATCGTCTGATCGAAGACGCGCGTCTCGACGCCGTGCGCTTCCAGGTCCGCGACGATCTCCTTGAATATCGGCTGCGCGCCCTGCCACGCATCGGTGCATAGCAGCGCGCGTTTCCCGATCCTGGACGTGGCGGAGCCGAGCGCGCGTCGTTGGCCCCGGCCGAACAGGATCGAACGGGGCAGGCGCAAGGCGCCGAACATGGATTGATGATCCGTCACTTCTTGCCGCCGTCCGCGCGATATTGCTTGAGATAGGCCACGACATCCGCCTGGTCCTGCGGACTGGGGAGGCCGGGAAAGAACATCTTCGTGCCCGGCACGAGCTTGGACGGCGCCTGCAGGAAGCGCGCGAGCGTGGCCGTGTCCCACGTCAGGCCCGAATTCTTCATCGCGGGTGAATAGGCATAGCCGGCGACCGTACCCGCCTTGCGCCCCACGACTCCGTTCAGCACGGGGCCGATTTTCCCCCCGGTTTGACCAAGCGTATGGCAGGCGCTGCAGCGCATGAAGATTTGCTGGCCGTGCGCGGGATCGCCCTTGGCCTGGCGGTCGTGATCACGATCGTGATCAGCATGCCGCTCGTGATCGGCCGCACCAGCCGGTCCCGAAAGGGCCAGGAGGCCGAGAGCGGCCGCCAGCATGATGGGTTTCACCTTTAAACAACTCCTTATACTATCACTGTCGCCGGCGTGGCTCATGCGGCCGGCTCCTCGCTATAAAATCGGCGAGAGGCGTCGATCGTGAAGGTGATCAACCCTGCCAGGGCCGCCAGCGCGGCGATTACGACGAAGGCCGAGGCCCAGCCGAATTCGGATGCGAGCCATGCAGTCACCGCGACCGCCATCGCGGCGCCGATATTGCCCATCGTGTTCATCACCGCGGAAACCGAGCCGGCGAATTCTCCGCCGACGTCGAGTGTGATCGCCCAGGACACGCCAACCGTGAGCTCGAGCGCGAACAAAGCCACCGCGAACCAGGCGAGGCTGACCATCGGATCGGCCGCCCAGGCGGCGCAGAGCACGGTGACGGACGACACCCAGAAACCGGTGATCGAGACGATCCTGCGGGCGAAGCGGAGATTGCTCGTCCGCTTGACCAGAGAGTCAGACACGACTCCGCCGGTGATGTCGCCGAGCAGCCCCGCGAGGAAGGGCAGGCTCGCATAGAAACCCATATGCTTGAGGTCGACGCCGCGCGCGGCGTTCAGATATTTGGGGAACCAGCTCAGGAACGCGCCGATGTCGTAAGCATAGCAGAAATACATCGCCCCCAGCAGCCACATCTGCGGGTTGGACAGGATCTGCTTCCACGGCACCCGGCGTTTGGAACCCGTACGAAAGCCGAGCGCGCGCGAGATCTGCTGCTCTTCGGCGGCATTGACGAGGCGGTGCTCGGCCGGCGAGTTGCGGTAGAAGCGATACCAGAACAAAGCCCACACAATGCCGACCATCGCGAACAACAGGAAAGGCAGGCGCCAGGCGAGCGCGGTCAGACCGATAAGCGGCACCACCATGAGCGGCGTGAGCGTGCTGCCCAGCCGCGATCCGGCATGGGTCGATCCCTGCGCGATCGCGCGTTCGGACGGCAGCATCCAGCGCGACAAGGCCCGGTTGGCGATGGGGAAGGCGCCGGCCTCGCCCATGCCGATCAGGAACAGGCAAGCGCCCATCGATGCGGCCGACCACGTGAGCGAGGTCAAGGCGGTGAACACCGACCACCAGATCACAACGCATGTCATGGCGATGCGCGGTCCGACCTTGTCGCCGAACCAGCCGCCCGGGATCTGGAAGGCGGCATAAGCGATGCTGTAGCAGAACAGCACCCACCCCATCGTCACGGTCGAGAAGCCGAAGCTTTTCTCGATAAACGGTTCCGACACCGAAAGCAGGACGCGATCGATATAGGTGATGAAATAGGCCGCGATGACGAATGCCAGGACGAGGTAGCGCGCACGGCTCGGCGCTGCCGCCGCACCCGCGGAATCCAGGCTACGCTCGGGCAGCGGACTCGCGACGGCCTCGGTCACTTGGCCGCGCACGCGTCGGCGGGGCGGCCGGTGCAAATCTGCCAGATGGTGGGCACCTTGCGGCCGGCGATGAACACCTCATGGATCGCCCGCGTATTGCGGATATCGGCGATGGGGTTCTTGTCCAGCACCAGTAGGTCTGCCCATTTGCCCGCCTGAACCGTACCGATATCCTTCGCGCCGAGGAATTCGGCATTGCGTCCGGTCGCCGCGGTGAGCGCCTGGAGCGGGGTGATCCCCGCCTTGACCATCAGCTCAAGCTCCCAATGCGCGAAATATCCGGGGAAACGGGCGGTCGGGCCACTATCCGTCCCCATGCCATAGCGGATGCCGGCTTTCGCCTCGGCGGCGAAGTTGCGCATCGCGTAGCGCAAAGTGGGCACATATTTCGGGAAGTTGGGCGCCGAGCCGAGTTTCCTGATGCGCTCGGGGCTGCGCAGTTCGGCCAGCACCTCCGGCGTCACGCCGCGCGCAAAGAAGGGATCGTCCAGGAAGGGCAGAACAGTGTAGGTGAAAGACGCTTCGCGGCTCAACGTCGCCGCCATTTGCCACACGCCCTTCGCCTTCATCTGCCCGATCAAGGCTGCATCGACAGGCCGGTCGCGCACTTCATGCGCGAAGGCGTTCACGCCCTCGCGCGTCAGTTCGGCGGCGTTGTCGTAATAGAAGATATGCGCGATCGCTTTCTTGCCGTCCTTGTGAGCCTCGTCGATTACGGCGCTGCTGATCGCGGGCGGCATGCGGCTCGATAACGTGCCGAACTCGTCGTCGACCCACAATTTGATCGCGTCGGCGCCCTTGGCGACGTCGGCATCCACCATGCGACGTGCCTCGTCGGGCGTCGCGACGGACTGATCGAGACCTGGCACGCCGCCATAGCTGCCCTTGAACACCACGCCCTGGCCGACCGTAAAAATGCGCGCCATGTCCGGCCGCGCGGCCCGCTCGGCGTCGCGCAACGGGAAGATCAGGTCCTTCTCGGTACCGAGCGTCTGGACGCTGGTGATGCCGTAAGCGGCATAGAGATGGAGCTGCTTCTCGATATTCTCCGGCGTTTGATATTTGATATCCTGGGCGATGCCGTTGACCAGGCCGAGATGGACATGGCTGTCGATCAGGCCGGGCAGGACATATTTCCCCTTAAGGTCCTCAACGCGCGCACCGGCCGGCGCCCTCAGCCTGGATGCGGGGCCGACCCAACGCAGCCGGCCATCGGCGATCACCAGCGCCTGATCGGCGACTGGACTCCGTCCGGTCCCGTCGATCAAGGTGAAATGGGTGAGCACGTTCGTCTCGGCCTGCGCGCTCCCCGCGAGTGCCGCAGCAAGCCCGGCTGCGAGCAAGTGACGGCGACGGCGGCAAGAAGACGCGGGAGCGCTGCCCTTCACCTTCATCTCCGAAATCCTCTCATTTTTCATATCATATATGATCTGAGAGCGATTGGTAAGGGCCGCACGGGAAACCGTCAAGCGGCGTCGGAAGTTTCTGCGACGGACTGGGCGAGGAGATTCGCGGGCCTTCAAGGCGGCCGGATCGCGAGCCGCCAGGCTGTGGTCCGGTGATTCAGCCCGTCTGTTCGGCCGCGGCCGTGGCGGAGACGCGGTCCATGCGGTCCTTGGACCGCTCGAGATGATCGCGCACCGCTGCCTCGGCGGCAACGGGGTCATGGGCGATCAGCGCCTCGATGATGCGTTGATGCTCGGCCGCCGCCTGTTCTGGCGCATTGGTGCGATAGAGCGAACGGAAGATCTGGAGATGCGAATGCAGCCGTTCGATCGTGGCGGCGATCAGATGATTGCCGCTGCCGGTCGCGATCAGGCGATGGAGTTTGGCGTCGGCCTCCGCAAAGCGCGCGAAGGCGCGGTCATCCTTGTCGGTGACGCCGCGCATGTCCCTTTCGATCCCCTCCAGCGTCGCGAGCGTCTCCGCGTCGATGCGCTCGGCGGCGCGCGCCGCGGCATAAGGCTCGATCAGGAGCCGGAGCGTATAGAGGTCCTGCACCTCCTCGCGCGTCATGCGCGGGCTGGCGCGGTAACCGACATTGGGCATTTTGGAGACCAGCTTTTCCGCCTCCAGCTGACTCAGCGCCTCGCGGATCGGCGTCTGCGAAATGCCAAGCTGACGGGCGACCTTGTCGATCGCGATCCGCTGGCCGGGAGCGATCTGGACCGTCATCAGCATCGAGAGCAGATGCTCATAGGCCCACTCCACCAGCGTCGAACCCGCCGGCGGGCGCGGCGGATAGTTAGCCGATATGGCCTGCCAGGCCGATCGTTCGGCGTCGGACTTCGGGGAGGCGGCGGGAGGCTGAGAGGACATGGGCACCCGATAAAGATATAGGATATGTGATCCAAGCGGAAGATCGCATTGCGGCACGGTCGCTGCTCAGTCCTTTGGTTCCATCCGCCGACGAC
Source organism: Sphingomonas sp. (assembly GCA_019508115.1). Taxonomy (GTDB): domain Bacteria; phylum Pseudomonadota; class Alphaproteobacteria; order Sphingomonadales; family Sphingomonadaceae; genus Sphingomonas_I. The sequence goes on along the minus strand of JAEKMC010000101.1, from coordinate 2,263 downwards.
AGACGCTCAATGGTGCGGCCCCGCCCAACCGGGCAAATAAGCGGCTTTGGGACCATGCGCGATCTCCACCGCCTGCTTGATCGCGTCTTCGAAATGTTGCTCGACCCTGTCGCGCCCGATGTGGCGGCGGAGGAAATCGGCCCACAGGAATTCGGAATAAGGCGTCTCGTCCTTAGCATAGCCGCCCACGCGCCGGAGCTCGCCCGCGAGTGAGCGATAGGGATCGTCGGCCAGTTTCGAAACGTGCCTGGGAATATGTTTGACGTCGCGTCGGTGGCCGTCGGCGTCGAACGGATGCAGCCAGTTCCTATTGTCCATGAAGGTCGTGAACAGGCGATTCTGCAGACTGGTCAGGTCGGCCATGATCCGCACCAGAACGTCTTGCACCCCTTCCTCGTGCAACGCGCGGGCGAGGTGATGATTGTCGATGATCCACAGCCGGTCCCGGGGGCCTCGCACGACCGGGATCATGTGACGGCCGAGAAAATCGCCGCCATCGCGGTTCGCCATTTCGCGCCAGTCGCGCCGCTTGCGCGCGACCTCGCGATAGCCGACCGTCATTTGCGTCGGCCGCAGGTCGTCGATCCTGACGGGATGGAGCACGGGTTCGTGGTCAAGCATCAATCGCCCTCCCGAAGCGCGGCGGCGACCGCGTCGTCGACGCTATAATAAGAATGCCGCACCAGATCGTCCGCGCCCGCCGCGGTCAGCAGGTCGCGCACCGGATCGTGCACGCGCGCCAGCCGCAGCCGCGTCCCGCGCGCCGCCATGCGCGCGCAGAACTCGATCAGCGCCTCGAGCGCGGTGCTGTCGAGGTCGACGCTCTCCTCGAGGCTCAGCACGAGGGCCTTGAGTCCGGTCGCCGGCAGGCGGCGATAGAGCAAGCCGAACAGGCGTTCGGCATTGGCGAAGAAAAGCGGTTCGGCCGGGCGCCAGATATCGATTCCCGGCGGCTGCACCGCTTCGGAATGGCGGGCAATATCGACATAGCTATGTCCGCCGTTGAGCTGACCGAGCTGGATCAGGTGCGGTGAGGCGAGGCGGCGGATCAGCGCTGCGATCGACAACGCGATCGCGGCCAACATGCCGTCGAGCACGCCCAGGGCCAGCACGCCCAATGCCGCAGCCAGTCCGATATAGAGATCGCGGTCGAGCTTCCACAGCCGGACCAAGGGACGGGGGTCGAGCGCATGGGTCAGCGCTGCGATCACCACCGCCGCCAGCACGGGCTGGGGCAAGAGCGCGATTGGGGCTTTGGCGAGCAACACCAGCAAAGCGAGGCCGGTCGCCGCCACGATGGCGGTCATGCGGCTGACCGCACCCGCCGCCTCGCTCGCCGAACCGGCGGAGAAACCCGCGCCGACCGGCATGCCCTGCACGGCGGCGGCAGCAAGATTGGCGAAGCCGAGCGCGCCCAGCTCGCGGTCGGGATTGAGCGTGTCGCCATGGTGCAAGGCCAGCGCGCGCATCGTGCCCCAGCTTTCGGCGAACAGAATCATGACCAACGGGAAGACGGTCTGGCCGAGACCGGACAGCAGGGAGAGCGAAAGATGCGGAAGCACCGGCCAGGACAATCGCATGTCGATCGCGCCGATCGGGGCGACGCCCTGCGCGGGCAGATCCGCCCAGGCGGAGACGGCGACACCCGCCATCAATACGAGGAAACCACCTGGCAGAGCGGACATGCGGCGCAACGCGAGCAACGCTATGAGCGCGGTCAGGCCGGTGACGAGGCTCGCCAGATGCCATGACGGTGCCGCCGCCAGCAGCCGTGCGACAAGATGGAATATGTCGGGCGCGGCGATCGGCACGCCAACCAATTGCGGCAATTGGCGCAGGATGATGGTGATGGCGAGCCCGAACGCGAAGCCGCGCAGCACCGGCCGCGCAATGAAGCCGGTAAGCCCGCCCAGCCGCAGGACCGCCGCGATCAGGAACAGGCCGCCGGTCATCGCGACCGCGATCGTGGCCAGCATGTCGCGGGTCGCGGCATCCGCGCCGATCGCGGCGAGCGCGGCCGCCAGGATCGCTGCGGAGGAGGAGGTGGGTGAGACGATCGCGAAACGGCTGCGCCCCACCGCCGCATAGGCGAGGCAGCCGGCAATCGCCGCCAGCACCGCGCGCCCCGGGCCCAATCCCGCGATCCCGGCATAAGCCACCGCCTCGGGCAACATCAGCCCCGCGACCGAGATTCCGGCGATCAGATCGGCGCGGGCCATGCCTGCGGACGTTAGGGCAAAGCGCAGCCCTTGGGAAAGCGCAC
>JAEKMC010000100.1 GCA_019508115.1 Sphingomonas sp. | reverse complement strand
GTCGAGCCACTCGAAGGCGGCGAGGCCTTCGGCGATCATGTCCGCGTCGCCGGTCAGGTCCCCCGCGCGCAGTAGGGCCTCGGGCAGACGCGCATTGTCATAGGCGAGAACCGGCTCGAACCAGGTCCACCCGTCCCGGCGCTCCCGGCGCAATTCCGCGAGCAGGCGCGCACCGAAATCGCGAACCAGCTGCCAGGCAATCGGATGATCCCGATGGCGGCGCAGCACGGCATCGGCGCCGAGGAGCGCGAACGCCCAGGTGCGCAAAGAAACGAGCGAGAGCGCATGCGGGGCCACCTGATCGAACAGGTTGAGCGCCCAGCGGCGCATATTGGGGTTGCGCGATTCGGCGGCGGTCGCTCCGATCGCCCATAGCGAGCGTCCGAAACTATCCTCCGAACCTTCGGCTTCCAGCCATTGACGGTCGAAGCCCATGAAATTGCGGAAACGGCCAAGCTCACCATTCCAGGCGTGCTGGACGAACGCGCCGTAAACCGTCGCGAGCCGATCGGCGCGCGCCTCGTCCTCGCCGTCGATGCGGTGCATCAGCATCAACGCGCGGCAATTGTCGTCGACGCAATAACCGTGGTTGCGGTCGGGCACCGCATAATTGCTGTGCTGGATTATGCCCGTCGCGTCGGTCATGCGCTCGACCGCGTCGAGCCGCGGCCTGACCGCCACACGCTCCACCGTGCGCGGGCGCCCGATACGCACCGGCCGGCGGCGGATCGCCTCCTCGCAGATCGCGACATAAGCCTCGGCGAGCGCGCGCCACAACATCGTCCGGCCGATCCCGTAAGCGCGGTTCGACATCTCGGCCATGCGTGCCGGATCGTCGAGCAAAGTGATGATCTCTTCCGCGAAACGACGGCTGTCACCGAACGGGACCAGCAAGCCCACGCCACCCGCAAGCAGCTCGGCGGCATGCCAATATGGTGTGGAAACCACCGGCTTGCCGAGCGCGACCGAGTAAGACAGCGTGCCGCTCGTGATCTGCGTCTCGTTCAGATAGGGCGTGACGTAGATGTCAGCGGCCTGGAGATAATCGAGCAGGGATTCCTGATCGAGGAAGCCGTCGATGAAGCGTACCGATCGCGCGACGCCGAGCTCCTCGGCCAGCGCCTTGAGGCTGTCGCGATACGCCTCGCCCTCGCGCGCGACCAGGTGGGGGTGGGTCGCGCCCAACACGACATAGAGCGTTTCAGGGTGTGCCGCGACGATCGCGGGCAAGGCCCGGATCATCGTTTCGATGCCCTTGTTGGGCGAGAGCAGGCCGAAGGTCAGCAGCACGCGACGGCCGCTAAAGCCGAACCGTGCCTGCACGCTTTCCGGCTTGACGAATGGCCTGTCCGGCACGCCATGCGGCACAACCGCGATCTGGTTCCACGAAATGCCATGGACGCGCACAAGCAGCTCGCGTCCCTTCTCCGCCATGACGATCAACTTCGCGGCGCGCCGCGCGAGAGCCTCGATCACCGCGCGCTGATCGGCGTTGGGCTGTTCGAGCACGGTGTGCAGCGTGACCACCACCGGCGCATCGACACGATCGAGCAGCCGCAAAAGCAAGGCGCCGGCCGAACCGCCGAAAATTCCATATTCGTGCTGGACCAAAACGACATCCGCACCGCTGTCATTTATGCGTTGCGCCGCAGCGCGATAGTCGTTCAGGTCTTCCTGCTGGATCATGCGGGTGACTTCCGGGCCATACGTGTAGGACCCGCCCGGATCGGTCATGGCGTAAAGATCCAGGGCGATTTCCGGAAAGGCGCCGTGCAGCGCCTGGTAAACGTCGCGTGTGAAGGTGGCGATGCCGCACAGTCGCGGGGGGCTGTTCCCTATCAGAGCAACGCGCTGAATCTTGGAGAGCCCGGCGGACGCCATCGTCGCTGTTCCTTCTTTACGAGGTTTCTGCTTGTCCCGCCCCGACCGAACGTTCGGAGACACCGAAGTACATGGTGTTCCTGAACAAATCTCCAAGTCCCAGAAGGTTGCACGAAACCTGTTGCAATGCAACAAAACACGCTCAGATGAGTTGGACCAGCGCTAAATTCAGCGTTGACGGCCCCGACCCGTGCGCTAATGGAGCCTTCGGGACGGCATTCGGGCCGGGCCCGGAATGATTACGTGGAGCAGCACGAATGAAGAAGGTAGTCTTTGTTCTCGCCGCTGCCGGCCTGATGTCTCTGGCCGCTTGCAGCAAGCAGACCCCGGCGGAAAACGCCACCGATGCGACCGCGAACGCGCTCGACAACGCTGGTGAGAACCTCGAGGATATGGCCGAGAACACCTCGAACGATCAGGCGGCTGCCGCGCTCGACAACGCTGCGGACAACGCTCATGGCGCTGCCGACGCTGTCGAAGCCAACAAGCAGTAATCGCATCCGCCTTCAGGCGGTTACCGGTTAAGGAGCGGGCGTCCGGATTCGGGCGCCCGTTTTCTTTTGTGCATCCAATATCGCGCCGGGGTGACGCGGACCGGCCGATCAGGCTAACGAGCGCGCCATGACGTCCCTCACCCTGTTCAACAGCCTGACTCGCTCCCAGGAAGCCTTCGCGCCATCGGACGGCAAGACCGCGCGCGTCTACAGCTGCGGCCCGACCGTCTACAATTTCGCGCATCTCGGGAATCTGCGCGCCTACGTCTTCACTGACACGCTGCGGCGGACCCTGCTGTTCAAAGGCTGGGATGTCCGCCACGTGATCAACATCACGGATGTCGGTCACCTCACCAGCGACGCGGATGCAGGCGAGGACAAGATGGAACTCGCGGCCGCCGGCCTGGGCAAGGATATCTGGGAGGTCGCGGCCTTCTATACCGCGGCATTCAAGACCAACCTCAAGGATCTCAACATCGTCGATCCGACCGTCTGGTCGGTCGCGACCGATCACATTCCCGAGATGATCGCGTTCGCGGCCAAAATCGCGGATCGGCATTGCTACGAGATCGAGAGCGGCCTCTATTTCGATGTCACGACCGTGCCCGATTATGGGCGGCTGGCGCGCAGCGTTTCGGATGAAGGCGAAAGCCGGATCGATCCGGTCTCGGGCAAGCGCAATCCGCAGGATTTCGCGATCTGGCGCAAATCCCCGCCGGGCGAGCAGCGCCAGATGGAATGGGACTCGCCCTGGGGTCGCGGCGCGCCGGGCTGGCACCTCGAATGTTCGGTGATGAGCCTTCAATATCTCGGCCCCGAACCGTTCGACATCCACACCGGCGGCATCGATCATCGCGAGATCCATCATCCCAACGAGATCGCGCAGAACCAGGCTTATTGCGATTGCACCGCCGAGCAGCCCGGATTCACCGGCGCCCGCTTCTGGATGCATAACAACTTCCTGGTCGATCGTACTGGAAAGATGTCGAAATCCGGCGGGGGATTCACAACGCTGCGATCGCTGATCGATGTCGGCGTTCACCCCCTCGCCTATCGCTTGCTCTGCCTTACCGCGCATTATCGTTCCGAACTGGAATTCAGTGGCGAGGCGGTCGGTGCGGCGCTCACGCGGCTCAAGCGGCTGGTGATGGGGGCGGAGAAGCTCGGCATGGACATGGGAACCGCCTCCCAAATGTATCTCGACCGGCTTGATGCTGCTTTGTCCGATGACCTGAACACGCCCCAGGCCCTGGTCACGCTGGACGAGATGCTGGCCGACAAGGCGCTCTCGCCGGCTGACCGGCGCGCCACGCTCGCGCGTTTCGATGCGGCGCTGGGCCTCAACCTGACCAGGCTTTCACGCGCCGAACTGCGCGTGCGGCCCGTCGCGGCTACGCTCGACGAAAGCGCGATCGAAGCCAAACTCGACGAACGCAAGGAAGCGCGCGCCGCTAGGGATTTCGCGCGCTCCGACGCGATCCGCGACGAACTGATCGCGGTCGGTATCGACGTGATGGACGGGGATCCGCTTCGTTGGGACTGGAAGGTCTCGCTTTAGCGTCGCCCTTTCGCCGACATGACGGAGGGTCTCCTTCCTCGCCATCGCGAGCGGAGCAACGCGGTCCAGGCCTGGATGCGAGGTGCGCGCTGGACTGGATTGGCGAGTCGCTGAGGAGCCAGCCAGCCTCAGCGCGAGGCAGCGTCCAGCGCCGCCTCTATCGCCTGCACGACATCATCCGCGGTGCGATCGGTTTCGTCGCAGGCGATGGTGAGGTCGCCGGCGGCGGCGAGTTCCCTGGCCCAGCGCGAGAGGCCACAGCCCGGGCGCCACGCTGCGGGATCGCTGAGCCAGAGCGCGACGATCGGGCCGGCCGAGGCGGCGGAGCGCAATCTGGCTTTCTCGGCAGTGGCGATCGCGTGGAGCGGGATTTCGCCCCGGGGAAGCCCGCCGCGGAACAAGCCGCGTTCCCAGCCGCGATAATAGATTACGCGGTCGGTGACGCGGATGGCGAGATCGGGGCCGCGCGCCTGCCTGAGCGTGAAGCGGAGCAGATAGAGGGTCACGAGCGCGAACGGGATGGCGAGGGGCCAGAGCGTCAGCCAGGCTGCGATCGTCAGCGCGGCGAACAGAAAGGCGGACGGGATCAGGAAACGCAGCGAGGTGTGCGGATAATGAGCCTGAAGGTAGATCGTTTCCGCGGACACCCGCGCGATTAGCTGGCTTGAGCGAGCCGCGGACCGAGTGGCTGGATGTGGACCGCCACAACCCCAGGCACACGCTCGATCTGCTCGACCGTCTCTGCGTCGAGACGATAATCCCGACCGATACGCAGGCGTGCCGGGCCTCGCTCCGTGGGCACGGAGACGATCACCTCGCCCCGTCCGCCCTGCGCCTCGCCAAGCAATTGCGCCAGCGCCGCCAGGCCCGTGGAATCGGCAATCTCGATCTCCGCGTGCAGGCGCGCGTTGGAGGACAAGCCGTCGAGCGGACGCGCGATGCGCACGGTGATGCGCGGCGTTTCCTCGCCGGGACGCTTGTCGGCCTCGACATCGAGCAACAAGCAGGCGCCGGAGCGTGCGGCGGCCTCCATCGCTTCCGAAGCGGCATCGTCGAACGAACTGGCGATGAACTGGCCCGATGCGTCCGAGCAGGTCGCAAGCAGATAGCGGTTTCCACGCGCCGAGGTGCGCCAGCGCGCCTCCTCGACCAAAGCCGACATGCGCATCGTCTTGCGCGGCAAGGGCCGGCCGCGCTCGTCGCGATCGGGCTCGGACGAGGCGCCCATCTGGCTCAATTGCTCGAAGGTGCGCACGCCTTCGCTTCTTGCGACATGACGGTAACGATCGGTCGGATGTGCCGAGAAATAAAAGCCGAACGATTCCTTTTCGGCAGTCATGCGCTCGGCCACCGACCAGCGCGCATCCTTGGGCATGCGGATCGGCGCGGCGCCCGAGCTGCCCTCGCCCCCGAACAGCCCCCCCTGTCCGCTGGTGCGCGCGTCATGCGCGCTCGCGGCGTGGGCAAGGATCGTCTCGGCGGCGGCGAACATGCTCGCGCGATCGGGCACGATCGCATCGAACGCCCCAGCGCCTGCCAGGCTTTCGAGCTGGCGGCGATTGATCAGGCGCGGATCGATGCGATCGGCGAGATCGTCGAGCGACTTGAACGGACCATTGGCGCGCCGTTCCTCGACCAATTGCTCCATCGCTTTCTCGCCGACGCCCTTGAGCGCGCCGAGCGCATAGCGGACCGCGCCGTCCTGGACGCTGAATTCGGCCTCGGACGTATTCAGGTCGGGCGGGAGCAAGGCCACACCCGAACGCCGCATATCGTCCGCCCAGATGCCCAGCTTGTCGGTCAGACTGAGATCGTAACACATTGAGGCGGCGAAGAATTCGGGCTTGTGGTGCGCCTTGAGCCAGGCGGTCTGGTAGGCGAGCAGCGCATAGGCCGCGGCGTGGCTCTTGTTGAAGCCGTAGCCCGCGAACTTATCGATCAAGTCGAACAGCTCGTTGGCCTTTTGCGACCCGATCTGCTGGTTGGCGCAGCCTTCGACGAAGCGCTGGCGCTGCGCATCCATCTCGGCCTTGATCTTCTTGCCCATCGCGCGACGCAGCAGGTCGGCCTCGCCGAGGCTGTAGCCGGCGAGGATCTGCGCGGCCTGCATCACCTGTTCCTGGTAGACGAAGATACCGTAGGTTTCGGCGAGGATGCCCTCGAGCAAAGGGTGCGGATATTCGATGTGCGTGCGGCCGTTCTTACGGTCGCCGAACATCGGGATATTGTCCATCGGGCCCGGCCGGTAGAGCGAGACGAGCGCGATGATATCGCCGAAATTGGTCGGACGCACGGCGGCGAGCGTGCGGCGCATGCCTTCCGATTCCAGCTGGAACACGCCGACCGTATCGCCCTTCTGGAGCAAAGCGTAGACTGCGGGATCGTCGAGCTGGAGACTCAGCAGATCGAGGCTGATGCCGCGATTGCCGAGCATGTCGACGGCCTTCTGCAGCACCGACAGCGTCTTCAAACCAAGGAAGTCGAACTTCACCAGCCCCGCGCCTTCGACATATTTCATGTCGAACTGGGTAACGGGGAAGTCCGAGCGCGGATCGCGGTAGAGCGGCACGAGCTGGTCGAGCGGACGGTCGCCGATCACGACACCGGCGGCATGGGTCGAGCTGTGGCGCGGCAGGCCTTCGAGCTTCATCGCCAGGTCGAGCAAATGCTTGACCTGCTTGTCCTGCTTATATTCCGCCGCCAGCTCCGATACGCCGTTGAGTGCGCGGTCGAGCGTCCAGGGGTCGGTCGGGTGGTTGGGGACGAGCTTGGCGAGCCGGTCGACCTGGCCATAGCTCATCTGGAGCACGCGGCCCGTATCCTTGAGCACGGCGCGCGCCTTCAACCGCCCGAAGGTGATGATCTGCGCGACATGGTCGGCGCCATATTTGTTCTGGACGTAGGAGATGACCTCGCCGCGCCGCGTTTCGCAGAAGTCGATGTCGAAATCGGGCATCGACACGCGTTCGGGGTTGAGGAAACGTTCGAACAGCAGCCCCAATTGCAGCGGGTCGAGATCGGTGATGGTGAGCGCCCAGGCCACGACCGAACCCGCGCCCGAACCGCGGCCAGGTCCGACCGGAATCCCCTGCTCCTTCGCCCATTTGATGAAATCGGCGACGATCAGGAAATAGCCCGGAAAGCCCATCTGGATGATGATTTCGACCTCGAACCGGAGCCGCTCCCGATAGGGTTCGCGCTCCGCTTCGGCGAGGCCGAGCTTGTCGAGTCGGGCCTCCAGCCCGGAAATGGCGTCGCGGCGCAGCATCTCCGCCTCCGCCTCGCGGTCGCCCGCGAGGCTGGGCAGGATCGGCTTGCGCGACGGCGCCATCACCGCGCAGCGTTGCGCGACCACGAGCGTGTTGGCGAGCGCCTCGGGCAGATCGTCGAACAAGGCCAGCATGGTCTCGGCCGGCTTGATCCAGCTGTCAGGCGAGGAACGCGGCCGGTCGGCGGATTCGAGATAGGAGCTGTTGGCGATGCACAGCATCGCGTCATGCGCGGCGTGGAAATCGGGCTCGGCGAAAAAAGCCGGGTTGGTCGCGACCAAAGGCAGATCGCGCGCATAAGCGAGATCGATCAGCGCGCCTTCGGCAGCCTCCTCGATCGCGTCGTGGCGGCGCGCGAGCTCGATATAGAGGCGGCCGGGGAAGAGCTGTTCGAGCCGGGCGAGATAGCGTTCGGCGGCATCTTGCTGGCCTTCGGCGAGCAGGCGCGCGATCGCCCCCTCCCCGCTTCCGGTCAGCGCGATCAGGCCGTCACTGCGGCCGACCAGCGCCTCGAGCAGGACATGCGCCTCCTCATGCTGCGGGCGGTCGAGATGCGCGGCGGAGACGAGCGCACACAGATTGTGATAGCCGGCCTCGTCCTGCGCGTAGAGCGGCAGCCAGTCGATCGTCGGGGCCTTGCCCTCCGCCCCGCCGGGCCGCGCAATGCCGAGCATGGTCCCGATGATCGGCTGCACACCCGCTTTCTTGGCGGCCTCGCTGAACGCCATCGCGCCGTAAAGACCATTGCGATCGGTGATCGCGGCCGCAGGGAAGCCCAGGGCGCGTGCGCGCGTCGCGATCGCCTTGGGATCGATCGCGCCTTCCAGCATGGTGTAAGCCGAGAAGATGCGCAGCGGCACGAAGGTGGGAGCGGCCATCCCCTTTATGTATGCAGCAGCTCAGCGGAGGGAAAGCGCCGCGACCAACCTATCCACAGCTAAGATCGGGCTGCCCGCCGTTTTTCGGCGAGGATCCGCTGCCGCTCCTGGAGTGACAGTGCGCGCAGCCGTGCGCTTTCGCCCTCGCGCCTGAGGCCGCGATCAAAGACGAAGCAGGCGACCGCGATCAGGACAAGCAGGCCGACCTCGATCAGCGTATTGACCCTCACGTGGGGAAGGCCGACTCCCCGTCCCAGAAAGTGATCCACATCGTGCAGCGAGATGGTGCGGATCACGGTGAAGATGACCAGGATCGCGGCGGCGAGCAACGCGACCAGAACCGACGGCTCGGCGCGACGGAAGCTCATGAGCGCGACCAGCAGCCCGCCGGCGCCGAATATGCCGATCGCAATGATCAGGCCAAGCTGCAGGCCGCTTCGCTCGTCATAAAGGCCATCTGCCCCGAGCAGGCCGCGCATCAGGTTCGCGGCAAGCTGCTGAAGGTCGAGCTGGCGCGTCAGGCCGAGGAGCAAAAGGAGCGCGGCGAGCACCAGCCAGAAGCGGCGCCGCGAGCGGGATTCGGCGATACGGCGTCCACCCTCCACGGCCAGAGCCGCGCTGGCGCGCGCATTGCGCATGCACAACCAGGCCGTCACGAGATAGACGAGGAAGGTCGCCCAGCCATTGAGGCTGGGATCGCTCACGACGGATGACAGGCCCCCGATCATGCTCCCGCGACCTGCTTATCAAGCATGCGCGCGTCCCGCCAGCGGACTCAGACGATGACGGGGAAGCAGGCGGTCGCGCTGAGCGAAGCGGGGGCGACCGATTGCGGAAGCAGGGTCATCGCGCCTTTTTTCCAGGGCATGGAGATCGTCGCCTGGATCATATTCGGCACGCCGCCGCAGGTCGCATTGAGGTTGATCGCCACATCGCCGGTACTGAGCTGCAGGTTGCTGCGCGCGAGCCCGCGGTTGACGGCCCAGGTCTGGGTGCTGGCTACGTCGGGGCAACTGACCTGCTTGATCGCCATGCAGCGCGCGGTGGCGGTCGCCAGTTCGTTGAGCGATTGCTTGGCGAATATCATGCGCCCGCCATCGAGCAGCAGGAACAGGAACATCAGGAAGGTCGGCCCCAGCAGCGCGAACTCGACCGCGGTGGCGCCGTCCCGGTTGCGGAACAAGGCACGGATCATAGCAGGCGCACCACGGCCTGCTGCTGCATGGTGCCGTTGTTGAGATATTGGTTGGGCACGACGACCGATTTGTAGGTCTGGGTCGCTCGGATCACGACATAATAGCCAGGCACGGCGCCGTTCGTGCAGGCTGTACCTCCGCTCGCCGTCGGCGCAGTGAAGGTCGGCCAACCACCAGCGGTGGCGGGCGCCCCAATGCACTGGCTGGCGGGCGCGGTGCCGTCGCAGGTCGCGACGCCGTTGCACTTGATGGTGATGGTCGGCGATCCGCCCACCACGCTCGTTATGTAGGTGCTGATCTGGTTGGTGTTCACCGCCGGCTGGCTCGCGCGCGCATCGAATGCGACGACCGATGCCTGCTCGACCGCATTGCCGAGCTTGAGAGTCTTTTGCGCGTAGAGCCCGAAATCGAGCCCCACCATCAGGATGCCGAAGAAGAATACCGAGACCAGCGCGAATTCGACGGTCGCGCTGCCCTTTTGCTGGCGCAGGAGGGAGACAGACCGGCTCATTGCAGCAGGCTCACGCCATTGGATGCGCCGCTGCTGCCAAGGCTCGTGCAGGCAGTGCCGGCGGTGGTGCCGCCGCTCAGGGTGAGCGTGTTCACCACCAGCGAGAAACAACGCCCCGTGTTCCCGGCGCTCGCGCCCCCGCTCATCACCATGTTGGAATTCGGAGCGTAGACCATGCCCCCATAAGAGCCCGTGGCGCCCTGGCTCAGACTCGTCTGGGTGGTCGACTTGGTGGCAAACAGCAGATCGGTTACGCCGCCTCCGGCGTCGGAGGTGGGCGCCGCGAGATTGGTGATGGCGCCGCCTCCCAGACCGAGTGTTCCCGACATGAAGAAGGTAACGCCTGACCCGGAAATAGTACCGCCAGTGCTGTTGGTGAAGGCCCCATTGATGTAATAAGCGCCCGCCCCGAACACCGCATAGCCGTTGAGGCTGAGCGCGCCGTTGATATAGTGGTTCGCGGTCGCGCCGAAGGTGATATGGCTATTGCCCCCCGTCACGATACTGCCATTAGCGCTGAAGAGGCCGTCACCAAAGCTGAGGACGGACCCGCCTCCGATGGTGATCGCGTTGCCGGACGCGTTGCTTCCAATCGCGACGTTGCCCGAGGCGACGGTCATGGTGAGACCGCTGCCCACATTGAGCTGCCCGCCAATGTCCAGCGTGACGGCGCCCATAGTCATGGGGCTGCTCAGCACCACGTTGCCCGAGACGCGGATCACGGCCCCATCCTGGACCACGATCTTGAGACCGCCGCCCGTGGAGATGCTAGTGACGTCGTAAGTTCCAGCGGGCACGGTGTAGGTACTGGTGTTGGAATTCCACCAGCCCGCAAGTTGCCCCGTCGGATGGTAATCGAAACTCCAAGCCTGTGCGCCGGCCGCAGGCGCGGTGGGAGTGGTGAAATTGCCCACTTTGGCGAAGCCGGCGACGACGCGCGGATCGGTCCCGACCGTATCGCTCGCGGCGCCGCTCTTGTTCGCCTTGATATTGTTGGCAGTCGGCGTGGTGGTGATGCCGGGCGTGCCCCCCCCTAGGGCGGCCACATCGTTGATCGTCTTGCCCGCGACAACCTGTTTGGCGCTAATCTTGGTACCTATGGTAGCGGAAATGCCCGAATTGGTGAGCACCGCACAACCATTTGCAGTAATTTGGGTGCCGCCTGTCAATGACACGCCGTACGTGACCGAACCGGAAAGCGCGGTGATGCAGCCGGGGGCCGAGCTGCTGGTGAGCGAGGCAGCCGCATAACTGCTGACATTGTAGCTCGCGCTGTTCATCACGGCCTTGGCGAGCGCGATCGGCACCTCATTCGTGACCGTCACCTGAATCGCGCTCACGCCGTTGACGGTGCCGCTGCTGGCCTGCACCGCCGTCAACGGCAGCCCGCTTGCCACGACGATGTCATTCGCGACCTGGATCGCGGCCGCGACGGACTGGTTGGTTTGATAGGCCTGGGCCGCACCGAGCGCGGCCATGTCCGCGACGCGCTGGTTGCGAACCTTGATCGAGTAGCCGTTGCTAACCTCTACGGCGAGGCCGGACATCCCCATCACGGCCGTCAGCGCGAACGCCGCCATGACCATGATCGTGCCGCGCTCAGCGGCTAAAAGACGCCTAATGATACTCATACGGTGCGGGCATTACCCGCGTAAGGTAAAGATTACCCTACAGGTGAGAGTTAACTACTATTAATCAACTTTGCCGTTGTGGCGATAGCAGTAGCAATTCTCCCAGACAGCAAAAGCCAAATAGTAGAAAACCGGCCGTTTACCTTGTCCGGTTACGCTTTAGACCCGTGGCATCGCCTATCAATGGCAGGTTATGGGCAAGAAACAGGCAAGACGGGAAACCATCGGTTTCCTGGGCCGGCTGCGGCGCGACATGCGCGGCAACACGTTGGCGTTCATGGCGGCCTTGTTGATACCTCTAGTGGCGCTTTCGGGCTCGGCGGTCGACGTCGCGCGGCTTTACGCGGTCAAGACGCGGTTGCAGCAGGCCTGCGACGCAGGCGTGCTCGCGGGCCGCAAGACGATGTCGGATGCGGGTGACCTCGACACCAGCGATACCGGGGCGGCGCAATCCTTCTTCAAGAACAACTTTCAGAACGGCTGGTTCAAGACGAACTCGGTCAGCTTCACGCCGACCAAGACCAGCGAGAACCAGGTTTCGGGCACCGCGACCGCAACCGTGCCGATGGCGATAATGGGCATGTTCGGGATGGCCGCGCGCACGATCAGCGTGACGTGCGAGGCGCGTTACGACGTGGCGGACGCGGATATCGTATTCGTGTTGGATACGACCGGATCGATGGCGTGCCTGACTTCGGATTCGATATCGACTTGCGACAGCTATGCGATCAACAATGTCCATCAAGATGCTAACGGCTACTACACCACGGAGAAGGCCAACTCGCGTATCGCCGGTCTGCGGTCGGCTGTATCAGGTTTTTATACAACACTGACATCCCAGGCCGATCCTACCACCCATTTCAGGTTCGGCTTCGTGCCCTACAGCGCAACCGTGAATGTCGGGCACCTGCTGCCCAACAGTTACCTTGCAACCACCTGGAATTATCAAAGCCGCTGGCATCAGGCTGGTGCTGCAGACTCCGTCAGTACGTCAACAGGCTCTGCAACCAGTATGACGCAAGCAGCTTGCGATGCGCTAGCTGTCAATCCGGTCGGATATGACGCCACCGATACCAAGGTCGTGAAGACACCATCTTACAATAACGCGACCGGCAAGTGCACGGTGACGATGACGACTTATCATATGACGTTTCGCTACGGGCAGGCTCTGAACGTCGACGTGAGCGCCTATACGCAGTTCCAAGCCGTAGATAACCCGGCTCAGCCGAACGGCCCAAAATCAACCTGGTTGGGTTGCGTCGAAGAGCGCAATCCGGGTGGAGCTGTGGTCGCCAATCCCAGCGCGAGCAATCCGCCGCCCGACCTGGACGTGGATACCGTCCCCTCCGGCGCTACAAGCCAATGGGGACCCCTGTGGCCCGAGATTGAATATTGGCGTAGCTCGTCAGGGACCGAGGACAGTGCGGCCGTGCGCACGCCGCTGACCCGATCGGGTGGCGAAACCGCGGGTTCCTATCATGAGGTCCCCTGTCCCAAGCAGGCGCAACGGCTGGCGACGATGAGCGCCAGTGATATCACTGACTATTTGAGTGCCAGCAATGGCTTTCGCCCTTACGGCGTGACCTATCACGATTACGGCATGACATGGGGTACGCGCCTATTGTCGCCGAACGGCATCTTCAAGAATGACACGGCGGCCTGGTCGGGTCATAATCCACCCAACCGCTACATCGTCTTCTTGACTGACGGCGCGATGCAGACTGATGTACTCGCTTACACCTCGCATGGCATGGAGCAGTTCGACAAGCGCGCCGCCGGAAACACGCCGGCAAACCTGACTACCAACCATAACAATCGCTTCACGACTGCCTGTACGATCGCGAAGAACCATAATATCACGATCTTCGTGATCGCCTACGCGCAGACGATGACGACCGAACTCCAGAACTGCGCTAGCCCCGGTCAGGCTTATTATGCGAGCAACACGGCCGCATTGAACACGGCGTTCAGCGCGATCGCCAAGCAAGTCGCGATGCTGCGCATCTCGAAATGACAAGCTTTCCCCACCGGCTGAAAAGCGACGATCGCGGCAGCCCCGCGGTCGAGTTCGTGCTGGTCCTACCCGTGGCGCTGCTGATGATGCTCGGCTTGGGCGACCTAGCCTATCAGGCCTATCTGGAATCGGTGCTTACGGGTGCGGTGCAGAAAGCCGGGCGCGACGCCACGATCCAGGGCAAGGCGGCCGAAACCAGTGCGATCGACCAGATGGTAATGGATGCGGTGAAGGTGGTCTCGTCGCGCGCCACCTTTGTCTCGTCGCGCAAGAATTACGACAATTACACCGCCGTCGCGGCGGAGCCGTTCACCGATACCAATCATAACGGCGTTCACGATGCGGGCGAATGCTATAGCGACGTCAACGGGAACAATGTGTGGGACGCGGACCCCGGCTCCTCCGGCGAGGGGGGCGCGAGCGACGTCAGCGTCTACAAGATGACCGCGACCTTCCCGCGCCTGTTCCCGACCTGGCTGGTCGGCTGGAGCAGCACCGCCAGCATCACGGCCTCGACCTATCTGAAGAACCAGCCCTATGCGACGCAGAACGTCGTGACGGTGACCACCAAATGCAACTGATCGCGCGAGGCCTCGGTTGGGCGCGGGCGCTGTGGCCTGATGCCGACGGCCTCGCAATGACGGAGTTCGCGCTCGGCGCACCGCTGCTGATGGTACTCGGCGCCTATGGGGTCGAAGTAGCCAACCTTGCGATCACCAATATGCGCATCAGCCAATATGCGCTGCAGATAGCGGACAATGCGTCGCGTATCGGCGTCAATAACGGGCTGGCGAGTTTTCAGGTGGCCGAAACCGACATCAACGACGTGATGCAGGGGCTGCGCATGTTCGGCGCCGGTAGCAAGCTCACGCAATTTGGCCGCGTTACGCTATCCAGCCTGGAAAATGTGAAGCAGAATTGGGACGCGGCCGCGGTCCAGCGGATCCACTGGCAGCGCTGTATCGGCGTGCGCGGGAAGAATGCCGACGGCACGGTCGAGACGGGCTACGATTCAAGCTATGGCACGACCAGCACCGCCGCAGGGACGGTGGCGGACGCGGCTCATCAGGGCACCGACAAGCCGGCGGGCATCGGCGATGCCGCATCGCTGGTGAACGCGCCGGCCAATTCCGGCGTAATGTTCGTCGAGATCAATTACGAATATCAGCCGCTGTTCGGAACCTTGTTCGTCAACAAGACCAAGCTTCATTATGTCGCGTCGGCGATCATCCGCGACAAGCGCGACTTCAGCCAGATCATGGTCAATTCCGGCGTGGCTGCCACTTGCAATCTGTATAACCTCTGACACTTAGCTAAGCACGCCCTCATGCAGCCGCACGACGCGGTCCATGCGTTCGGCGAGGCGTTCATTGTGCGTGGCGACCAGGGCGGCAGCCCCCTCCCCGCGCACCAGCCGCAGGAATTGATCGAGCACGCGATCGGCGGTGGCCTCGTCGAGATTGCCGGTGGGTTCGTCGGCCAGCACCAAAGCCGGGCGATTGGCGAGCGCGCGGGCGACGGCGACGCGTTGCTGCTCGCCGCCCGATAGCTGCGACGGCCGGTGATCGCGGCGTTCGGCGAGGCCGAGCGCGTCGAGCAATCCATGCGCGCGTTCGAGTGCGGGCCTGGGCTCCTGCCCGCGGATCAGCTGGGGCAGCACTACATTTTCCTCGGCCGTGAAGTCGGGGAGCAGATGATGGAATTGATAGACGAAGCCGATCGCCTCGCGCCGAAGCCGGGTGCGGCCATTGTCATCCAACTGGCTCGCTTCCTCGCCGAGGATGCGGATCGAGCCCGAAAAGCCACCCTCGAGCAGGCCAACCGCCTGCAACAGGGTCGACTTGCCCGAACCCGAGGGGCCGACCAGCGCGACGATTTCGCCCGGCGCGAGCGTGAGATCGACGCCGCGCAGCACGTGGATCGTGCGGTGGCCCTGAACGAAGGCGCGGCTCAGCCCCTCGACGCGGAGCGGCTCATTCATAGCGCAGCACCTCGACCGGATCGGTTCGCGCGGCGCGCAGGGCCGGGTAGAGCGTGAACAGGAAGGACAGCGCGAGCGTCATCAGGATGACGAGGCCGATCTCGACCGGAGCGGGCCGCGCGGGGAGCTCGCTCAGGAAGCGAACCGATGGATCCCACAAATTCTCGCCAGTGAGGCGCTGGATCAGGTTCACGATCGACTGGCGGTAGATCAGGAACAAGGCGGCGAGGACCAGGCCGATGAGCGTGCCGAGCACGCCGATCGAGAGGCCGATCGTGACGAAGATGCGGATCAGCGCGCCCCGCGTCGCGCCCATCGTGCGCAGGATCGCGATGTCGCGCGTCTTGGCGCGCACGAGCATGATCAGCGAGGAGAGGATGTTGAACGCCGCGACGATGATGATGATCGAGAGGATGATGAACATCATCACGCGCTCGATCTCGATCGTCTGGAACAG
>JAEKMC010000153.1 GCA_019508115.1 Sphingomonas sp. | reverse complement strand
AAGGACGAGCTCGCGCCGCGTTATGCCGAATTGATCTATAACGGCTTCTGGTTCTCGCCCGAGCGCGAGATGCTGCAGGCGGCGATCGATCACAGCCAGGAGAAGGTGACCGGCACCGTTCGCCTCAAGCTCTACAAGGGCAGCGTGATCGTCACCGGCCGCAAGTCCCCTTTCTCGCTTTATTCGGAAAAGGTCGTGACCTTCGAGGACGACCAGGGCGCCTACGACCAGCGCGACGCGGCGGGCTTCATCAAGCTCAACGCGCTGCGCCTGCGCCTGCTGGGCCGCCGCGACGGGCGCTGATTGCCCCTGGTCGGTCGACGCCGACGGCGCGACCCTCGCGGTAAGGATCACCCCGCGCGCGTCGCGGACAGAGGTGGTCGGCATCCAGCCGCAGGCCGATGGCCGTGTAGCCTTGGCGATCCGGGTGGCGTCGCCGCCGGTGGACGGCGCCGCGAACGAGGCGCTGATCGCGTGGCTGGCGAAGCAGCTCGGCGTGTCCCGGAGCACGATCAGCCTGAAATCGGGCGCGACCGGACGGCTGAAGATAGTGCGGATCGCGGGGGATGGTGCCGCTTTGAGCGGAAAACTGGCGAGCCTGGCTGAACGCTAACTCCCTCTCCCCTTGTGGGAGAGGGTGGGGAGAGGGGGCCGGGAGGCTGGGCGACAAACCTCTTGCTCATCGCTTACCCACCCTCTCCCAACCCTCTCCCATCAAGGGAGAGGGCTTGAATGCCCTAAAACCCCCAATCCACGATCTGCCAGCCGCGCTTTTCGGCCATTTCCCGCAGGCCCTTGCTGGGATTGACAGCGATCGCGGTGTCGGCCCATTCGAGCACTGGCCAGTCGGAGACATGGTCCGAATAGAAGCGGATCGTCACCGCCTCGCGCGTGATGCCGTGCGTCTCCATCCATGCCTTGATCAGCCGTAATTTGGCCGGGCCGTAATTATTGTCGCCGTCGATCTTCGCGTGGATGATGTCGTCGAGCCCGGTGATGCTGCCGGTCGCGATCACGTCGTCGAAGCCAAGCCGATCGGCGATCGCCTCGACATAGAAACGGTAGGAGGCGGTCGCGAGCACCAGCCGTCGCCCCGCCGCTTTGTCCTCCGCGATCTGGCGGAGCGCGCCGGGGTGGATATCGGTCCTGCAGATCAGGTCGGCGAAAGCCTCGACCGCCGGCTTCAACCGCACGCGGGGCACGGCGGCGCCGAGCAGCAGCCGCTGGTTCCATTCCTTGAGCCGCCGCCGGTCGATCAGCTTGCAGGCATAGGCCGCCATCGTGAAGGGCACCAACGCCGCCAGGCCCAAGCGCCACGGTGCCAGCCGCTTGGCGGCAAAGATCAGGAAAGGCGTATAGGTGCCGGTCCGCGTGACCGTGCGGTCCATGTCGTAAATGGCAAGCTCGCGCATCGCCAAGCGCCACAGCGGATTCGGGCTGGCGGGACAAGCGAAAAGGGAACATTACGCAGGCGTAAGCGTCTCCAAAAAACGATGGTTCGTCACTTAATTCCGCGGGAAACAGTCTCCAGCCAATGAGCGCACCGGCCGATTTCGATCTCGCCGACAATGGCAAGACGTTATGTTTCTCGGGCTCGCTCACGCTCGCGCGCCTGGGCAACCTGCCGCAGCAGCTCGACGAGCTCGAGGCTTCGCCCGATCGGATCGACATTGCGCGCGTGGAGCGGATGGACACGGTCGGCGCGTGGCTGATCCACCGCATCGCGCGCGACCAGGACATTCCGGTCGAGGGCGCGGATGAAGACCAGGCGCATCTGCTCAAGCAGATCGCGGCCGCCGACCAGCCGCTCAAGGAGCCGCCGGCGTCGATCCCACCCTTCCAGCGCATGCTCAACCAGATGGGCGAGGCGACGATCCGCGCGGGCGTGACCCTCGTCGGCCTGGTCGGCTTTTTCGGCGCGGTGCTGATCGATCTGTTCGCGGTGCTGCGCCACCCCGGGCGCATCCGTTGGAATGCGCTCGTCCGGCAGTTCGAGGTGGTCGGCGTCGATGCGCTCGGCATCATCGGGCTGATGAGCTTCCTGATCGGCATCGTCATCGCGCAGCAGGGCGCGATCCAGCTGCGCCAGTTCGGCGCCGAGGTATTCACCATCAACCTCGTCGGCCGTCTCACCCTGCGCGAACTGGGCGTGCTGATGACCGCGATCATGGTCGCGGGCCGGTCGGGATCGGCCTTCGCCGCGCAGATCGGGTCGATGAAGCTTGCCGAGGAGGTCGACGCGATGCGCACGATCGGCGTTTCGCCGATGGAGGCTTTGGTGCTGCCGCGCGTTGTCGCCGCTTTCTGGATGATGCCGATGCTGGCTTTCTATTCGGCGATGGTGGCGTTGGTCGGGGGCGGCCTGTTCTGCTGGTTCAGCCTCGATATTCCGCCGATCACCTTCGTCAGCCGGATCCGCGAAGTCGTGCCGATCACGGACCTGTGGCAGGGCCTGTTGAAGGCGCCGGTATTCGGGATGATCATCGCGATCGCGGGATGTTTCCAAGGCATGCAGGTCGAGGGCAATGCCGAAGCGGTCGGCCTGCGCACCACCGCCGCGGTGGTCCAGTCGATCTTTCTGGTGATTGTGCTCGACGCCTTCTTCGCGGTCTTCTTCGCCTCGATCGGCTGGATATGAAGCCA
The DNA here is from genome assembly GCA_019508115.1 of Sphingomonas sp. Classification (GTDB taxonomy): domain Bacteria; phylum Pseudomonadota; class Alphaproteobacteria; order Sphingomonadales; family Sphingomonadaceae; genus Sphingomonas_I. The sequence continues at coordinate 2,503 of JAEKMC010000153.1, read as the reverse complement.
CCCCGCAAAACGCCCGGCGCCGACGATGTCGTGATCTGCGTGCGCGGCCTCACCAATAGCTTCGGCGCGCAACTGGTTCACGAGAATCTCGATCTCGACGTGCATCGCGGCGAGATATTGGGCGTGGTCGGCGGATCGGGCACGGGCAAATCGGTCCTGATGCGCTCAATTATCGGGCTGCAGGTGCCCGAATCCGGCGACGTGCGCGTGTTCGGCGAACCGATGATCGGGCGCGAGGATATCGATGCGCGCGCCATCCGCGCGCGCTGGGGGGTGCTGTTCCAGGGCGGCGCGCTCTTCTCGATGCTCACGGTCGCGGAAAATGTGCAGGTGCCGATCCGTGAGTATTTCCCGCGAATCGAGCAGGCGCTGCTCGATCAGATCGCCGCCTATAAGGTCACCATGACCGGGCTGGCGCCCGAGGCCGCGCACAAATTCCCCTCCGAATTGTCGGGCGGCATGAAAAAGCGCGCGGGCCTGGCGCGCAGCCTCGCGCTCGATCCCGAATTGCTGTTCCTCGACGAGCCGACCGCGGGTCTCGACCCGATCGGGGCGGCGGCGTTCGACGATCTGATCAAGAGCCTGAAGGAGACTTTGGGACTGACCGTCTTCCTGATCACGCACGATCTGGACACGCTCCACGCCATTTGCGACCGCGTCGCTGTGCTCGCCGACAAGCACGTCGTGGCGGTCGGAACGATCCCGGAACTATTGGCGTTGGACCATCCGTGGATTCAGGAATATTTCAACGGTCCGCGCGGGCGTGCCGCGCAGGATGCGGCCGACCGGGAAGCCGAAACGGATCCGGTCGAGAATATGAAGCGGCGTCGGGCCGCGCTGGAATCCGCCGGCGGCGACACCGCTCCGGACAAGGATGCCGGATGATGGGCCAAAATGGTTTACGGGCGGGGGCTGGGGCGCGCTGATGGAAACGCGATCGAACAATGTGCTGGTCGGCGGCATCGTGCTGGTGCTGCTCGGCATCATCGTCGCGTTCGCGATCTGGATGGCGGGCAGCAACGGCGCCAACGAGAAGAAATACGATATCCTGTTCAAGACCTCGGTCGACGGCCTCGCCAAGGGATCGCAGGTCACCTTCTCGGGCGTGCCGGTCGGCAAGGTCGAGGATATCGTGGTGATGCCCGACCAGCCCGAGCTGATCCGCGTGCGCGTCTCGGTCAAGAAGGACACGCCCGTGCTGCAGGGCACGACCGCGTCGATTGCGGGCGTCGGCTTCACCGGGGTCAGCCAGATCAATCTCGACGGCGCGGTTACCGGCGCGCCGCCGATCGACCAGCCGGGGCCGTTCGGCCTGCCTTTGATCCCAGCCAAGGCGGGCGGACTGGGCGCGATCCTCAACAACGCGCCGGCCCTGCTCGACCGGCTGACCACGCTCACCGAGCGGCTGACCGACCTGCTCAACCCGCGGAACCAGAAATCGATCAGCAACATCCTCGCGCATCTCGACACGATCTCGGGCGCGCTCGCCAGCCGCAGCGGCGATATCGCGGCGACGATCGCCGATGCGCATGCCGCGATCCAGCAGGCGGGGGATGCCGCGCAGAAGATCGGCGCGCTCGCCGACAGCACCAATCAGAACGTCAAGCCGCTGCTGACCAACCTCAACGAAGCGGTCGATTCCGCCAAGCACAGCATGAAGAATCTGGACGAGGCGATCGATGACGCCAAGCCTGGGCTCAAGGCGGTCTCGACCCAGACCGTCCCCGCGATCAACCAGCTCGTCCGCGATCTCGCCGACACCGCCGCGTCGCTGCGCGCCCTATCGGGCAAGCTCGACAATAGTGGCGCGGGCGGACTGATCGGCGGACCCAAGCTGCCCGATTACAAGCCGAGGAAGTGATGAACAGAAAAGCGCTCGCCCTGCTCGGCCCGCTCGCGATCGCGATCGCGACCTTGCCCCTTTCGGGCTGCATCAGCCTCGGCCCCAAGCCGCCGCCGCGGCTGATGACGCTCGCCGCGACCGCTCCGCTTGCGGCCGGGCCCGCGATCACGACCGGCGACAAGCAGGCAGTCCAGATCGCACGACTGGGCGCAGTCCCCGCGCTCGCCACACAGCGCGTGCTCGTGACCGACGGGCCAACCGCGATCGCCTATCTCAAGGGCGGATTATGGTCGGCCGCACCCGCGGACCTGTTCCGCGGGCTGCTGGCCGAGACGGTCACGGTCAGAACCGGGCGCGTCGTCACCGAACCGCGCCTGCTCCAGGTTCAGCCCAACACGCGGCTGGCGGGCCAGATCTCCGCCTTCGGGCTCGACGCTCCCGGCAATGCCGTGACGGTGACATTCGACGCGACGCTCAGCCACGAGGGCAGCGATCAGATCCAAAGCCGCCGCTTCTCGGCGCGCGTACCTGTCTCGTCGCAGCAGCCCGAAGCGGTCGCCGCCGGGCTCAACCAGGCGGCCAACCAGGTCGCGGCCGAAGTCGCGGACTGGATCGGGCGTTAGAGTCGGGTTCAGCGAAGCTGGATCAAACGCCAGCGCA
>JAEKMC010000152.1 GCA_019508115.1 Sphingomonas sp. | reverse complement strand
CGCAAGCCCAAGCCGTTCGTGCCCGCGCAGCAGGCGCTGTTCGCGGCTGTGCGCGAAGCCGGTGCGCTGATCGGCCAATCGCTCGCCTGGGCGCCGTCGGGCGGCGTGTGCGAGGGCAATAATCTGTTCGCGGCGGGCCTGCCCGGAATCGACACGCTCGGCGTGCGCGGCGGCGACATTCATAGCGAGCGCGAATATGCCTGGCCGGAGAGTTTCGTCGAGCGTGCGCGGCTTTCGGCGCTGATCCTGGCGAAGCTGGCGGAAGGATCGATCGACGGACCCGCGCTACGGCGTGCGCTGAGCCGCCGCTGACGCAACACCGGCGGAGGTTTGGGGCCCCTCCGCCGGGTGGATCAGAGACTTGCGTCTCCGATCAACTGTGGAGCTCGCGGAGCAGGTCGCTTGCGAAGCCCCATCAGCAATTCCCTCATAAAACTGGTGACGGTGGCGAACCATTCATCGAAGGGTTAGTGAGCGCGTATCTTTAGATAGTAGCAGGGCTCAAGATGGCCGATTTGCCGACCGGGCGCACCTTTGCCGCCTTTCTTTTCGACATGGACGGCACTCTCCTCGACAGCATCGATTCGGCCAATCGCGCCTGGGGCCTGTGGGCCGCGCGGCATGGCGTCGACTTCGAGGAGATGCGCCAGCACATGCACGGCATGCGCGCGGTCGAGACGATCCGCCGCTGGGGCCCGGCCGACCTCGACGTCGAGGCCGAATATGAAGCGCTCACCATCGCCGAGATGGAGGATGTACACGACATCACTGCGATCAGTGGCGCCGAGGCCTTCATTCGCGCGCTTCCCGCGGATCGCTGGGCGCTGGTGACGTCGGCGCCGCGCCGGCTGGCGCTGCGCCGGATCGAAGCGGCGGGCCTCCCCCTCCCGCCCGTTCTGGTCACCGCGGACGACGTCGCGCACGGCAAGCCCGCGCCCGATTGCTTCCTGATGGCGGCGGAAATCCTGAATGTGCCGCCGCAGGATTGCCTGGTGTGGGAGGATGCCCCGGCGGGCATCGCCGCGGCGGAGGCGGCAGGCATGGCGTGCATCGTGATCGGCGCGACACACGAGCGTCCGATGGACACGCACCATCCGGTGATCCCAGGCTATGACGCGCTGGAAGTGCTGGTGGAACCTGGGCGCGGATTACAACTTGCGATCAGGGATAGCGAACCGGCTGCGGAGGGTCGGGCGGCAGCGGAATGAACTCCTGTTCGCCTGGCACGGCGGCGAAACGCTGTTCGCGCCAGTCCGCCTTGGCCTGTTCGATCCGGTCGGGCCGGCTCGATACGAAATTCCAGTAGATGTAGCGTTGCTCGGGAAACGGTTCGCCTCCCACCAACACCAGTCGCGCGCCTCGTTCGCTCGAGAGCAGGATTTCCGCATGCGGCTTGAGGATGACGAGCTCGGCCGGCGCAAAGCCCTGGCCGTCGACCGTGACCGCGCCGTCGATCAGGTAGAAAGCGCGCTCGATCTGCTCCGACGGCACGCGATAGCGTGTGCCTGGCGGCATCACGATCTCGGCATAGACCATCTCCGACAAGGTCTTCACCGGCGCGGCGAGCCCATCCATGGTGCCGACGATCTGGCGCACGGTGACGCCGTCTATCTCGCCCACTGGAATCGCGGCGGCGTCATGATGCTGGAAGCTGGGCGCGCTTTCCTCCTGGCCGGCGGGCAAGGCGACCCATAATTGAAGCCCGAACAGCGCCGATCCGCCATGGCGCGCGCCATCGGGGCTGCGCTCGCTATGCGTGATGCCAGCGCCTGCATTCATCCAGTTGAGCTCGCCCGGCCGGATCGGCTGGACCGATCCCAGGCTGTCGCGATGCATGATCTCGCCCTGGAAGAGGTAGGTGACGGTGGCGAGCCCGATATGCGGATGCGGCCGCACGTCGAGCCCCTGACCGTCGCGCAGCTCGACCGGGCCCATCTGATCGAAGAATATGAACGGCCCGACCATCCGCCGCTGCGGCTGCGGCAGCGACCGGCGCACGGTGAAGCCGTCGCCCAGGTCGCGCGACGGCGGCAGGATGACGAGATCGATATCATCGACCCCGCTCTCCCGTACGCTCATGGCCTTACTTCGGAACCGTGGCGTTGGCCGAGGGATCGTTGCTCGGCGGCGCCTTCAGGATTTGCTGCGTGTTCTGGCCCTTGTTGACGACGGCCGTATTGTCCGCGCCGGCTTCCGAACGAATGCCCGGCTGCGCGGCGGGGCCGGCGGCCTGCAGCAACGCGGCCTCGCCCTGGCTGACCGGACGCGGCCCGCCATAAAGCGCGGCCAGCGCCTGGGTCGAGCTGTCGGCATCCTGCGGGCGCGGCTGGCCGGGCTTGGGCGGCACCAGCGCGAAATCGGGCGGCACGGTCAGCGGCGCGGCGCGGCCGACCGCGAATTCGTCGGGCGTGCCCTTGCGCGATGCGAAGACGCCGCCCTTGGGGCCGCTATGGCAGCCGGCGAGCATCAGCATCGCCAGCGGGGCCGCGACCAGAATATGCTTGTTCATTCTATTCCTCCGAGGGGGCGGGCGTGTCGCGCGCGAAGACGGCGCGCAGCACGAGCAACGCTACGCCAATGCTAATCGCGGCATCGGCAATGTTGAAGACCAAAAAGGGCGACCATGCGCCGAAGTGAATGTTGAGGAAGTCGGTCACATAGCCCAACCGCACGCGATCGAGGATGTTTCCAAGCGCACCGCCCAACACCAGCCCGAGCGTAACCCGATCGAACCGCCGCGTCTCGCGCATCATCCACACCGCGACGAACGCCGCGATTCCCGCCGTGAACAAGGTCAGCGCCCAGCGCTGCGCGTCGCTGTTAGCGACCAGCTTGCCCATCGAGACGCCATGATTAGCGACCCATTGCAGGCGGAAGATCGGCAGAAGTTCGATCGTATCGGTTTCAGGCAGGCGCAGTGGCCCGGTGACGAACCATTTGGAGAATTGGTCGACCGCGAAGACGAGCAGCGCGACGATCCAGCCGATGTAGCGGCGGATCATCAAAACACCGTCGCCCCGGCGAAGGCCGGGGCCGCTGGAGATCGGAGGATGCGCTTGCCTCTAGCGGCCCCGGCCTCGGCCGGGGCGACGATAAGCTTACTCACCAACGACATCCGTACACCGCCCGCACAGGTCGCCATCCTCTTCGACCTCGGGCAGCAGCCGCCAGCAGCGGCCGCATTTATGATAATCCGACCGATGCACCACCGCGACCGGGCCATGCGCGACCGTGTCGATCTCGGCCTCCGACACGATCAGCAGCTCCGCCAGCTCCGCCGGCGTCACGTTGGGCGCGCGCCCGTCGGGCAGGCCGATCGCGACCTTGGCCTCCAGGCTCGATCCGATCACCTTGTCGCGCCTCTTGGGCTCGATCTCGGCGCTGACCACCTGGCGCAGCGAGCGCAATTCGTCCCACTGCGCGGCCAAAGCCTCGTCGGTCCAGGCCGCGTCGACCACGGGCCATTCCAGCAGATGGACCGATCCCGCTTCGGGGAAACGCGTGCCCCACACTTCCTCGGCGGTGAAGCAGAGGATCGGCGCGGCATAGCGCACCAATGCGTGGAACAAGGTGTCGAGCACGGTGCGGTATGCACGCCGCTTCGGGTCCGAAGGCGCATCGCAATAAAGCGAATCCTTGCGGATATCGAAGAAGAAGGCGGACAGATCGTTGTTGCAGAAATCGCTGAGCGCGCGCGCGTAGCGGTTGAACTCGAACGCCTCGACCGCCGACTTGAGCTCGCCATCCAGCTTGCTCAGCAGATGCAGCACGTAGCGTTCGAGATCGGGCATATCCGCCGCCGCGACCGTCTCGCTAACGTCATACCCGTCGAGCGCGCCGAGCAGATAGCGGAACGTATTGCGCAGCTTGCGGTAGGCGTCCGACGTACCGGCGAGGATCTCCTTGCCGATCCGCACGTCCTCGAAATAATCGGTGCTCGCGACCCACAGTCGAAGGATATCCGCGCCGCTCTCGGGAATGATCTTGAGCGGATCGACGACATTGCCCTGGCTCTTGGACATCTTGCGGCCCTGCCCGTCGAGCGCGAAGCCGTGCGTCAGCACCGCCTTGTACGGCGCCCGCCCGCGCGTGCCGCAGCTTTCGAGCAGCGAGGACTGGAACCAGCCGCGATGCTGGTCCGATCCTTCGAGATAGAGGTCCGCGCGCGTCCCCTCGCCATAGCGCGCCTCGATCGTGAAGGCGTGGGTCGAGCCTGAATCGAACCAGACGTCGAGGATGTCCTTCTGCGGCTCGTAATCGGCGGCGTCGTAATCCGGTCCAAGCAAAGCCTGATGGTCCGCCCCGAACCAGGCATCCGCCCCGCCCTTCTCGAACGCATCGATGATCCGCGCATTCACCGCCGGGTCGCGCAGATAATCGCCCGTTGCCTTGTTCACATAGAGTGCGATCGGCACCCCCCATGCGCGCTGGCGCGAGATCACCCAATCGGGCCGCCCCTCCACCATCGCATGGATGCGGTTGCGGCCCTTTTCGGGAACGAACCGCGTGCGGCCGATCGCATCGAGCGCGAGTTCGCGAAGGGTGGCGCCATTGCCAGATTCCGTCATGCCAGCGGAAGCTGGCATCTCAGGAGGCTGAACCGAATCTCCCGAGACCCCAGCTTTCGCTGGGGTGACGGAAGCTTGGTCAATCTCTTCCGCGATCCCCTTGTCCATCGCGATAAACCATTGCGGCGTCGCGCGGAAGATCACCTTGGCCTTGGAGCGCCAGCTATGCGGGTAGCTATGCGGGTAGTCCGCGCTGGCCGCCAGCAACGCCCCCGCCTCGCGCAGATCGCTGCAGATCGGGCCATCGGGCGCATTGAACTTGGGGTTGATGACGCTCCCCTGCCCGCCCAGCCACGGCCAGTCCGCGCGATACTTCCCGTCGCCCTCGACCGCGAACACGGGATCAATGCCATGCGCCTTGCATAGCAGGAAATCGTCCTCGCCATGGTCCGGCGCCATATGGACGAGACCGGTACCGCTATCAGTCGTGACGAAATCGCCCGGTAGCATCGGCCGCGGCTTGGCAAAGAAGCCGCCGAGCTTGTGCATCGGGTGGCGGACGATCGTGTCGGCGAAGTCGGAGCCTTTGCCCTGCCAAACCGCGTCGGCAGTGTCCGCGAATCCTAGGCGCTGGAATAGATCGCTGCCCTCGATCAACGCCTTTGCCA
>JAEKMC010000099.1 GCA_019508115.1 Sphingomonas sp. | reverse complement strand
CATGGTCCGCTGACTAACAGGGAAGGGTTAAGAGCGCGTTTCCTTGGCGATGGCGTCCAGAAGGCCGTTGACGAAGCCGCTCTCGCGCCTGTCGTAGAAAGCGTGGGCGACGTCGACATATTCGCTGATGACCGAGCCCACCGGCACATCGGCCCGGGCGAGAAGCTCATAGGCGCCGGCGCGCAGGATCGCACGCATCGCCCGGTCGAGCCGCTCGAGACTCCAGCCTTCGGCGAGCCGCCCGGCGATCAGAGTATCGAGCTCCGCGCGGCGGGCATCGACCCCCATCACGATGTCGTTGAAGAAATCGACCTCGGCGTCATGATATTGAGCGTCCTCGATGGTCGCGCCGAGGCGGTGATCGTGAAATTCCTTGAGCAGCCGTGGCAGCGGAGTTCCTTCCATTTCCTGCTGATAGAGCGCCTGCACCGCGGCGAGGCGGGCGGCGGAGCGCGATTGCGATCGGGGCTGGCCGCGCTTCACAGCCGCACCTCCACCGATGCGGCATGCGCGGGCAGGCCCTCGGCATGCGCGAGCGCGACCGCGGCGGGCCCGATCGCGGCGAGGCTATCGGGCGTGCACGCGATGAAGCTGGTGCGCTTCATGAAATCGAGCACCGAAAGCCCCGACGCGAAACGCGCGCGGCGGCCGGTGGGAAGGACATGGTTGGGTCCGGCAATATAATCTCCAATCGCCTCGGGCGTGTAACGGCCGAGGAAGACCGATCCGGCGTGACGGACCTGGTCGAGCGGAACGGCGGCCGCCAGTGTCGGCACGACGATGACCGCGCCATAAGCGTTCCAGGCGGCCGCCGCAGTGTTCCCGGTCGCGAGGCCCGCCAGCTGATCGCCGACCGCGCGCTCCACCGCGTGCCCGAAGGCGGCATCGTCGGTGAACAGGATCGACTGGCTGGTCGGATCATGTTCGGCCTGGCTGAGCAGGTCGGCCGCGATCCAGGCGGGATCGTTTTGCGCGTCTGCCACCACCACGATCTCGGACGGGCCCGCGACCATGTCGATCCCGACCACGCCGTAAAGCTGGCGCTTGGCCTCGGCGACCCAGGCATTGCCGGGGCCGACGATCACGTCGACCGGCCTGATATGGTCGGTGCCGTAAGCGAGCGCGGCAATCGCCTGCGCACCGCCGACGCGCCAGACCTCGTCCACGCCGGCAATCTCGGCCGCCGCGAGGACGAGATCGTTGACCTCGCCATCGGGCGTGGGGGTGACCATCACCAGCCGCTCGACCCCCGCGACGCGCGCGGGGATGGCGTTCATCAGCACGGTCGAAGGATAAGCCGCGCGGCCACCGGGCACATAGAGGCCCGCCGCCTCCACCGCGTTCCAGCGCGCGCCGAGGCGGACGCCCGTCGCGTCGACATGGTCGCGATCCTCGGGTTTCTGCGCCGCGTGATAGGCGCCGATACGCTCCGCCGCCAATTCGATCGCCTTGCGCAATTCCGGATCGAGATTGGCGAGTGCGGCGCTGCGCTCGGCCTTGCCGATCTCCCAACCGGATGCCTCGAGATCATGGCGATCGAAGCGGCTGGTATAATCCCTCAGCGCGCGATCACCCTCGGACCGCACCTTGGCGACGATCGCGGCGACGTCGCGCGACACGTCGGCATCCGCCTCCCGCCGCGCATTGACGAGCGCGGTGAAGGCAGAATCGAAGCCAGGATCGCTGCTGGAGAGACGGATCATGTCGCCGATCCCGAGCAAGCGGGCGGGTGAGCACTTTTACCGTTCGTGCTGAGCTTGTCGAAGCACTGTCCTTCCTCTTCAAGCGCAAAGGAAGAAATACAGCCCTTCGACAAGCTCAGGGCGAACGGGATGGGTTGTGCTGCCTCAAGCCGCACGGCTCGCCCCTGTCGCCTCGCGGAAGGCCTCGACCAACGGCAGGACGTCCTTCGCGCGCGTCTTGAAGGCGGCGCGGTTGACGATCAGCCGGGCGGAGACCTCGGCGATCGTCTCGACTTCGACCAGGCCGTTTTCAGCCAGCGTCCGGCCCGACGAGACCAGGTCGACGATCCGGCTCGACAGGCCGAGCACCGGGGCGATCTCCATCGCGCCGTTCAGCTTGACGCATTCGGCCTGCACGCCGCGCGCCTCGAAATGGCGCCGCGTGACGTTGGGATATTTGGTCGCGACGCGAACATGGCTCCAGCCGCGCGGATCGTCCTTCGCGGCCAGGTCGGCGGGTTCGGCGACCGCGATGCGGCAACGGCCGATGCCAAGGTCGACCGGCGCGTAAAGTTCGGAATAATCGAACTCCATCAGCACGTCCGATCCGACGATTCCAAGCTGCGCCGCGCCGTGCGCGACGAAGGTGGCGACGTCGAACGCGCGCACCCGGATCAGGCCGATATCGGGCCGGTTGGTTGCGAAACGCAGCGCGCGGCTATTCTCGTCCGCGAACGCCGCCTCGGGCACGATCCCGGCTCGCGCGAACAAGGGCATCACCTCGGTGAGGATGCGCCCCTTGGGAACGGCGATGATGATCGGCTCGGCCATAGCGCGCGGGCTTTAGGCGCGATGGCCATGAGGGGCAACCGGAACGAAGCGCTCAGGCCTCCGCCTTCACCTTCTCGATCGAATAGCCGGCGGCCTTCAGCGACATGGCGGCAGCCAAGGCCATATAATGCGCCTCATGCCCTTCCTCATACAGCCGGCCTTTCTGTTCGGCGGTCTTTTGGATGGCATCGCGCATGATCCGGTACACGTCTTGCGGAACGCTGCCGTCTTGCGTGAGTCGGTCGAAATCATGCGCGCCCATGGTCGTCTCCCTGTTGGTTACAGCAAGATAGGATGCGTCGGCGCGTTGCCAAGCCGCCGCGTGGCCCCGGCTCCTAACCCTCCTTTCCGGGCAGGCCAGGCGGTGCCGAACAGCGGTCCATATTCGCCTCCATCTCGGCCTGCGTGACCTTGGCGTCATGATTGGCGTCGAGGCAGGCGAAGCGGACCAGCGGCTTGGCCATCAGCTCGTCGAGCGTGAGCCAGCCGTCGCCGTCCGAATCATTCTTGCCGAAGCCCGCCATCAGCGCCGCGCGCAGATTGGCGCGGTTGGCTTCGGACAGGCCTGTCGACTGGAGCATGGGCGAGGCGTCGACCATCGTCTCCCATTCGGCGCGGCTGACCTTGCCATCGCCATCGGTATCGATGTGCTTGAACATCGCGGTGTAGCTCGCGATCAGCCCGGCGCGCGTCGACGTATCGGGCGCGGCATGCGGCTTCGCGGCGGCCGCCAGAAAGAAAATTAAGATCGACATCGCTCCTCCCGGTCCTTTTCTAAGCGCGCAGGGTCCGCCTGTGAAGCGCGCGGGGCAGGTCTCGGAAGGAAAGCGAGCGGGGCTTGAGGAAAGGCGCGACCCTGGTCTGGGGCTCCAAGGTCGCGCCGGTACGGTATTTCATTTCCACAGTGCGGATATGATCATGGCCCCCAAGGGTCGGATCATCTCCACGGTTCTGGAATAAGAGAGGCGGCGCGCGCGGGATATGCGTAAATACCCGTATACCGCCCACCGCCGGCTCAGCGATTGATCAGCGACTGGCTCGCCGCGGAATAGCGCGCGCCCTCGATCTCCACGCTATCGGCCGCGCGCGCGATATCGGCGAGGTCGCCGGGGTCGAGATCGATCGACGCGGCGTGGATATTCTCCTCAAGCCGATCGAGTCTGGTGGTGCCGGGAATCGGCACGATCCACGGCTTCCGCGCGAGCAGCCAGGCGAGCGCGATCTGCGCGGGAGTGGCGTGCTTGCGCCCGGCGATGGCGCCGATCAGATCGATCAGCCGCTGGTTGGCGGCGCGCGCCTCCGCGCTGAAGCGCGGCAGCGCGTTGCGGAGGTCATTCTCCTCGAATTTCGTGTCCGCGTCGATCTTGCCGGTGAGGAAGCCGCGGCCAAGCGGGCTGAAGGGCACAAAGCCGATTCCTAATTCCTCCAGCGTCGGTATTATCTCCGCCTCCGGCTCGCGCCACCACAGGCTATATTCGCTCTGCAGCGCCGTGACGGGCTGGACCGCATGCGCGCGGCGGATCGTGGAGGCGCCGGCTTCGGACAGGCCGAAATGCTTGACCTTGCCCTCGCGGATCAGGTCGCCGACCGTCCCCGCGACATCCTCGATCGGCACGTCCGGATCGACGCGATGCTGGTAGAACAGATCGATCACATCCGTCTTGAGCCGCTTCAGGCTCGCTTCGGCGACGTCGCGGATATGCTCCGGCCGGCTGTCCACCCCGACATTCTTGCCATCCTCGATCTTGAAGCCGAACTTGGTCGCGATCACGACCTTGTCGCGGATTGGGGCAAACGCGTCGCCCAGCAATAATTCATTGGCGAACGGCCCATAGACTTCGGCGGTGTCGAAGAAGGTTACGCCGCGCTCGACCGCCGCGTGCAGCAGCGACACCATCTCCCGGGGGTCGGGCGCGATGCCATATGCGAAGCTCATGCCCATGCAGCCGAGGCCGAGGGCGGAGACTTCGAGGCCGTTGCCGAGCGTACGTTTCTGCATGGAATGCCTCCTGAATGACGAGAAAGGCGATCTAGTGCCCGGCCACGCCGGCGATTAGCCGGTGAAATCAGCATGAACTTATGAGATGAGCTCATATATGCCGCGCGCCAACGTCAACGACCTGCTCGCCTTTCTCGCCGTCGCCCGCGCCAGGAGCTTCACGCATGCCGCCGCGCAGATGGGCGTCTCGCAATCCGCGCTCAGCCACACGATCCGCGGATTGGAGGAGCGGCTCGGCATCCGCCTGCTCACGCGCACCACGCGCAGTGTCGCCCCGACCGAGGCCGGCGAGAGGTTGCTGCGCACTATCGGCCCACGCTTCGACGAGATCGATGCCGAGATCGACGCGCTGAGCGAGCTCAGGGACAAGCCGTCCGGCACGATCCGGATCAACAGCAGCGAGCATGCGGCCGAGACCCTGCTCTGGCCGAAACTGGCGCAATTCCTGCCGCATTATCCCGACATCAGGGTCGAGATCTGGGCAGACTATATGCTCACCGACATCGTCGCCGAGCGGTTCGACGCAGGGATAAGGCTGGGCGAGCATGTCGCGAAGGATATGGTTGCGGTCCGGATCGGGCCGGAGGAGCGTTTCCTGGTGGTGGGCGCCCCCGCTTATCTCGCCGGGCGTGAATTGCCCCTCCATCCGCGCGACCTGCTTCAGCACCGCTGCATCAATCTGCGTCTGCCGACCGCCGGCGCGCTCTACGCCTGGGAATTCGGGAAGGACGGACAGGAATTGAAGGTCCGCGTCGACGGGCAGCTCGTCTTCAACGCGCTGCCGCCAATCCTCAAGGCCGCGCTCGCCAGCTTCGGCCTGGCATTCCTGCCCGAGGGGCTGGTGCGACCGCATATCGCCGCCGGGCGGCTGACCGCGATGCTGGAGGATTGGACGCCTCCCTTTCCGGGCTATCATCTTTATTATCCGAACAGACGCCAGCATTCCCCTGCCTTCGCGCTGCTGGTCGAGGCGCTGCGCTACCGCGGCTGAAGCGGCTCCTGCTCCTTGGCCCAATAATAAGAGCCGTCGGGTAATTGCATCGTACGGTGCGCAATTTCGCTCGCTGCCCATGCCTGCTCAAGCCTTTCTTCGGCCTTTTCGCAGAGCAGGCGCAACATCACCGCCTCGACATCGTGTTCGATCATGCCGGGCCAACGCGTCAGGTGCCCGCGCGGTCCCGGTTAACGCCTCTTTGGCTGTAATTTAGCCTGGAGTTGGGTTCAGAAAAGCTGAACCAAACTCCAAGCGGCCCACGCCGCGTCAGGCCGCGTCGAGCTCAGGATAGTGGCGGAAGATTCCATCGGAGAAAGGCAGGCGGCGGCCGCTCGCCAGATAATCCTGCAGCTCAGGCAGCCTGGCGACCGCATCATGCAACCCCATCACGCGGCGATAACCGCCACCGACAGCCTTCATCCGCTGGGGGAAAGCGAAATTGAGCCCCTCGACCAGGTGGAACAGCGACAGGTCGGCATAACTCCAGGCATCGCCCGCGAGCCAATTTCCGCGTTTCTCCAATATGCGTTCGAACCACGCCAGATATTTCGGGATGCGGTGGGCGCGGAAATCCTCGCTGCGGCGCTTGGCCTCGGTTTTCTGCTCCTCGTAATAATCGCCGAGCACGACCGGATGGTGCGTGTCGTGTGCCTCGGTCACGATGTCGGCGATGGTGAGCTGGACCTGGTTGACCCATAACCGTCCGGCCGGATCGGCCGGCGCCAAGCCGTGCTGCTCCCCCAGATAGAGCAAGATATTGCTAGACTGGCCGATGGTGGCGCCGTCCCCCGTGACCAGATAGGGCGGCGCGAAGGGCGGGTCGTTGCGGACCCCGTTCATGTGCGCGGAAAGCACCTTATAGCCCGCCTCGCCAGCCTCACGCGCCATGTCGCGATAGGCCAGGCCGGCCGCCTCCAGCGCGAGACGCGGAAATTCGCCGCGCCCGGGGATCGACGGCCAATACCAGAGTTCATACATGTTCGCCCTCCGATCGAGGGCGTCAGGCCTCTTCGGGCGCCCTCGCGACGATCGCCAGCGCGTGCACGCGCTCGGCCAGAAGCGAGGCCAACGCCTGATTGACGAGGCGGTGCCGCACCACGCGGGACTTGCCCGAAAAAGCCGACGATACAATATCGACCGTGAAGTGGCTTTCGCCGCGTGGATCGTGACCGGCATGACCGCGATGCTTGGCTGAATCATCGATTACGGCCAGCCGTTCCGGAGACAGGCCGGCGCGCAGCCTTTTTTCGATTTCGGCCGCGACCGGCCCGGTGGGAGTTTCGCTCATCGCTCTTATATAGCCCTGTTTGCGGGAGAATCATGCGTGGCAGATGCCAGGCCAAGACAGCCACGTTTCCACGGCCGCGTGCCGGGCGAGCGCCAGTGCAGCGAGCCGGGGTGCAGCGCGCCCGGCGAGTTCCGCGCGCCCGCCGACCAGGGGTCGCGCTCAGGCTTCAACGGGCCGGGGGAATGGCGTTTCCTGTGCCTTGATCATGTCCGCGAATTCAATGCGCGCTACAATTTCTTCAACGGCATGAGCGCCGAGGAGATCACCGCGCAGCAGCGCCCTTATGCCGGCTGGGAGCGCGAGACGCGCGCTTTCTCGCCCGGCGCGGGCGGGACGCCGCGCTGGTCCGATTTCCTCGATCCACTCGACGCGATCCAGGCGCGTTTCGGCACCGGGCGCCATGCCGCGCGCCAGGACGGCAAACCGCTCAGCGACCCCGAGCGCCGCGCGCTCCGGGTGATGGGCCTCGACGCCGACATCGATCGCCGCGGCCTGCGCCAGCGTTATTCGGAACTCGTCCGGCGCTACCATCCCGACCGCAACGGCGGCGACCGCAGCCATGAGAAAAAGCTGCAGGACGTGATCGACGCCTACACCTTACTCAAGAAGGCCGAGGCCTTCGCCTGATCCGCACTTCCTCAAAAACGATCGAGCCTAGTTGCGGATCGAGAAGATATTTTCGCCGATATGCACGAAGTCGCGGTCGCGGGCTGCGACGCATTGCAGGAAGCTGCGGCTGGTGCCCTGGCCCGGCATCAGCCAATCATGCAGCTCGACCACCATCAGCGGAAAAGGATCGACCCAGTCGGTCGGCGGGGTGAACAGGTCGGCCTCGCCGCCCTCGATGTCGATCTTGCAGATGAAAGGGGTGTAACCAGCCGCCTGCTTCTCCGCGACGATGCGCGCCATCGCGATCAGCGGCACGGTGCCGTCATCGGCCTGTGCGGTGCGATAACCCCACTCGCCCTCGCCGGGATCGACCAGCCCGACCCTGCCGTCGCGCGCGCCGATAGCGGCCTGATGGAGCTCGACATCGAGGCCCTCGGTATTGCGCGCGAGCAGTTCGAAATTGGCGGGATCGGGTTCGATCGCGACGATATGGGCGTGAGGGAAATGCGCGGCGAACCAGCAGGCGCTCGCGCCGATATTCGCTCCGGCGTCTATGATGAGCGGCCGCGCCATCGCACGGCCAAGCGCGCGCAATTGCTCGCCGCGCCGCAGGCGGCGAAGCGCGTAATCCTCATTCTTGAACATCTGATGGATCACGCCGCGATCGGCTGGCGTGCCACGATGAAAGAATGAACGGGACGAACCGCTGGCATGCTTGAGGTTGATGGATTCCACGATCGCGTCGCTCGAATGGAGGCCGGGTAAGTGCCGATCTGCATCGCAGCCCACATAAGCTGCGTCAACGCGGCCCGCCTGAACCGGCAAAAATGCTCGATCGGGGGAGTCTTCCTACCCCTCGCGGCTCATTCTTTCCTGCCGGCGCTGCTCCGCCTCGCTCTGGTCCTTCATCTGGAAGCTGCCGATCGGGACTGGGCCCGCGGGTTCGTAGCTGGCGATCACCACGCCGGTCGAGGATACCTGATGATCGAGCATCGTCCATGCGCCGGAGGGCGTACCTGGGCCGAACAATGGCTTGCCCTGCCCCAGCACGACCGGGAAGGTCATCAGGAACAATTTGTCGACCAGTCCCTCGGCAAGCAGCTGGGGATAGAGCGTTGTGCTGCCCTGGATCAGCAGATCGGGGCCGTCGCCCTGCTTCAGTGCGGCGACCTCGTCGATGCTGCCGAGCCGGTGGCTATTGACCCAGTCGAGTTCGTCGCCGCCGCGTGTCAGCACATATTTCTGCGCCTTGTCGAATGCGGCGCCGATCGGGTCGTCGGGACCCACATAGGGCCAGTGCGCGGCGAAAATCTCGTAGGTCTTGCGGCCGAGAAGCAGGTCGAACGGTGCGCTGAAAAGACCACCGATCGCCTGGCCCATCTGCTCGTCCCACAAGGTGGCCGACCAGCCGCCGAGCGTGAAGCCCTGCGTCCAATCCTCGGTCGGGCCGCCGGGCGCCTGCATCACGCCGTCGAGCGACTGGAAGATCCCGCCGACGATCCTACGCATCGACCCGTTCTTCTCCGCTGAACGCACGCTCGAGCGTGGCGATGTCGATCTTCACCATGTTCATCATCGCATCCATCGCGCGCTTGGCCGCGGCCCTGTCCGTGCTGGTCATCATGTCGAGCAGCCGCTGCGGCGTGATCTGCCAGCGCAGGCCAAACCTGTCGTTGATCCAGCCGCATGCGCTCGGCGTGCCGCCGCTGGCGACGATGGCATCCCAATAACGGTCGGTTTCCGCCTGGTCCTTGGTGTGGACGATGAAGGACACCGCTTCGTCGAACTTGAACATCGGCCCGCCGTTCAGGCCCAGGAACTTCATGCCGAGCACGGTGAAATCGACCGTGAGCACGTCCCCCGCTTTTCCGTTCGGATAATCGGCGGGCGAGCGGTTGACCGCATCGACCGACGAATCCGGGAAGATCGAGGCGTAGAGGTTGGCGGCTTCCTCGGCAGTGCCGTCATACCAGAGGCAAGGGGTGATGCGGGTCATTATTCCTCTCCTTACATTCTATCTCAGCGGAGCCAGGCGCGCACGCTCGGGCCGAACCAGGCCTCGCCGAGCAAAGCGGCGGCGAGGCGGATTTGCGCCGCGTTTGCGGCACCAAGCAGGGCAGTGAGCAGGATCGCGGTCCCGCCCGAAATCCAGCCGGCGACCGCCATGCGCGCCCTTGCGGGTGAGCGACGAAATATGGCGGTCGCCATGCTTCATCTCCTCACTTGCGCGGACCGACGACGCAGGCATAGGCGCCCTGCGGATCGGTGAACTGGATGATGTAGGCCGGTCCCGGCACTTCCATCGGTCCGTTGGCGATCGTCCCGCCATTGGCCTTGATCCGTGTCTCGGCCTCGTCGATGTCCTCGACGCCGAAATAATAACCCCATGACGGCGGCACATTCTCCGGCGCCTTCATCATGCCGCCGATATCGACGCCATCCGCCTGAAACAGCTGATAGTCGCCCATGTCGCCCATCGGCATGGTGCGGCCCTTGGTCCAGCCATATTGCCCGGCATAATAATCGAACGCCGCGGCAAGATCGGTCGTGTAGAGTTCGTGCCAATTGCCATGGCCGGGCTTGGCCTGGTCGAACGCCTCGCTCTTGCGGTCGCTATAGCCCTGAATGACGGCATAGCCGACGCCCTGCGGGTCGCTGATCAGCCCGATCTTGCCGACACTTGGAATATCCATCACGCGGTGCACGGTCGCGCCGGCCGCCTTGGCCTTCTCGATCGCGGCATCCGCGTCGGCCACGCCGACATAACCGAGCCAGAAGGGCTTGGGCATGCCCTCGGGGAGCGGCATCAGCCCGCCCACGCCTTTGCCGGCCATTTCCAGGATATGATAATCGTTCGCGCCTTCTCCTTCGAAGCGCGTGGCGGTCCAGCCGAACAGCTTGCCGTAAAAGGCCTTCGCGCCGTCCAGGTCATTGGTACAAAGCTCGTACCATACGAAATTGTCAGTCATTATCTCTCTCCATCTGCCGCGGGCTTCAGCCGGCGTTCGTATCCAGCACCACTTCGTATCCGCCGAAGATCATCCGCTTCATGTCGAAGGGCATTTCCGCGCCGGGTTTCATCCGGTCATCGGCCATCACCTTGGCCATGCCGGCATCGCGCGCCTCCTTCGACGGCCAAACGATCCACGAGAAAGCGATCGCCTCATTCTCCTCCGCCGCGACCGCGCGATAGAAATCGGTGACCTTGCCGTGCGGCACGTCGTCGCTCAACGATTCGACCACCTGAATCGCGCCATGTTCGAGGAAGATTTTGGACGCCTCGCGCGCCAACTGCGCATAGGCCTCGCGCTTGCCCGGCAGGACCGGGGCCACGAATCCGTCGATATAGGTCATGACATCTCTCCCTTGGCGCAGGTTCAGGCTGCGATCGGCGGCTGATCGGCGAAGTCCGCCATGTGCGCGGCCAATGCCCGCTGGTAGGCGGGGCGTGCCTGGCAGCGCGCGAGATAGGCGGCGAGATTCGGGTAAGTATTGAGTATTTCCGTGCCCGAAAGGCTGTGCAGCACGCAGGCCATCATCAGGTCGCCCGCGGTGAACTCGCCTTCCAGATAGGGTTTGTCGCCCAGCCGGTTCGAGAGATCCTGGAGGCGGCCATGGACGCGCTTCTCGCTCAAGGGGCGGCGGTCGTCCGCCCAGGGCTGGTCGCGCTCGAACACATTGACCATCGCAAGATCCTGCAAGGCGGGCTCGACCGAGGTCATGGCGGCGAACACCCATTGCTCGGCATGCGCGCGGCCCGCCGGATCGGCCGGAAACAGGCCGGGATATGTGCGCGCGATATGCAGCAGGATCGCGCCCGATTCGAACAACTGGATCCCGTCCTCCTCGTAGGTCGGCACCTGGCCGAAGGGCTGGAGGCTGCGATGCTCGGCGGCTTTCGAGGTCACATTGTCGAGCAGCCGCACCTGGTAGGGTTGGCCGACCTCTTCCAGCGCCCAGCGCACGCGCATGTCGCGCACGTGGCTCCTGGCGAAATCGGGCACCCAGATGAAGGCGGTGATGGTGGGGAGATTGCTCATGATCTTGTCCTCTTCCTTATGTGTTTGACGTGTCGGTTCAGGCGTCCTGGGTCTGTTGGCGGGCGGCCATGGCGGCATCGACGTCCATCCACACCGCCTCCCAACCATGACCGTCGGGGTCTTCGAAGCTGCGCCCGTAGAGAAAACCATAATCCTGTGACGGCATCGGGTCGGCGCGGCCGCCGGCCCAGCGGGCGATATTGGCCAGCCGGTCGACTCCGGCGCGATCGGCGCATGACAGGCAGAACAGAGCCTGGCTGTGCGTGCGCGCATCCGCGATCGGCTTCGAGGTGAAGCCGGTGAAGCGCGCCTGTTCGAGCAGCATCACCGTGATCGTGTCGGTGAAGCGCATCATCGCGCTCGACGCGTCGCAGAAGCGCTCGTCCGGCTCCGCGCCCAAGGCGGCATAGAAAGCGGACGACGCGACGACATTGGTCACCGGCAGGTTGATGAAGATCTGGCGTTCCACGGGCCTTCCTTCCTCGTTGCGAATCACTTGGCTTGCATTGGATGCGCTTCTTGGTTATAAAAAACAACCATGGAGTTAGAAAAAATAACTAACGAGCCGCCGACGCTCCCCCGCCGCCTCTATGACGATGCGTGCGGCATGGCGCTGGCGCTCGAATTGGTGGGCGAACGTTGGGTCCCCTTGATTCTGCGCGAGCTGATGTTCGGCCCGCGCCGGTTCGGCGAGATCAAGCGCGGTCTGCCCGGCGTCAGCGCCAACGTGCTGACGCAGCGGCTGGAAAGCCTTGAGGCCAATGGCGTACTCGTGCGCCGAAAATTGCCGCCGCCCGCCTCAGTCCAGGTCTACGAGCTGACCGATTGGGGTTATGAGAGCGAAGTGCCGCTCGCGGCGCTGGGCATGTGGGCGGTGCGCTCGCCATTGCACGATCCGCGCCTGCCGCTGAGCGGCGCCTCGCTGATGATGTCGTTCCGCACCATGATCGATTCGGCGCGCGCCGCCGATATCAATGCGCGGATCATCTTCCGCATCGGCCCCGATCCCTTCACCGCGCATCTGCATGACGGCCGCCTGGATATCGTGCGCGGGGAGGCCCCGAATGCCGATCTCTCCATGTCCGCGCCGGAGGCCGGCAATATCGCGGCCGTCATCTATGGCGGACAGCCGCTCGCGGCGATGGAGGAAGCGGGGGCGATCAAGGTCGAGGGCGACCATGCGCTGGCGGAGCGCTTCGTCACCTTGTTCCTGCTGCCGCCCAAGGTCGGCTGCGCGCAATCCTAGGCTTTGGAATGGAGCCTGATCCGCGCTTCCGCCCCAAGCCATCGGGCTCCGGGGCGCACGCGGCAATTGGATCCGCGGCGGCCCCTCATCGGTTGCGGTAGCGGCGATGAGGGACTAGTCGCCATTGCGAGTCCCCCCTTTAGGTCCGGAGTTACCGAGACAGACGATGGCCGACCTGTCCAACATTCAGCCCGACAGCCGTTCCGACACCGTGATGTCGGCGCCCGACCAGATGAAGAAGGTGCGCGACCTGTTCGGGATCGATTCCGACATGGAAGTGCCCGCTTTCTCCGAGGCCGACGAGCGCGTGCCCGATCTCGACCCGGCCTACGTGTTCGATCCCGACACCACGCTCGCCATCTGCGCGGGCTTCGCCTTCAACCGACGCGTGATGATCCAGGGCTATCACGGCACCGGCAAGAGCTCGCACATCGAACAGGTCGCGGCGCGGCTCAACTGGCCGATGATCCGCATCAATCTCGACGCGCATATCAGCCGGATCGATCTGGTCGGGCGCGACGCGATCGTGCTGCGCGACGGCCAGCAGGTCACAGAATTCCGCGAGGGGCTGTTGCCCTGGGCGCTGCAGACCCCGTCGGCTCTGGTGTTCGACGAATATGATGCGGGCCGGCCGGACGTGATGTTCGTGATCCAGCGCGTGCTGGAGACCGAGGGCAAATTGACCTTGCTCGACCAGAATCGCGTGATCCGCCCGAACCCCTATTTCCGCCTGTTCGCGACCTCGAACACGATCGGTCTCGGCGACACGACCGGCCTCTATCATGGCACCCAGCAGATCAATCAGGGCCAGATGGACCGCTGGAACATCGTGGTCACGCTCAATTATCTGCCCGCCGCGACCGAGGCGCAGATCGTGCTCGCCAAGTCGGGCGAATATGACAAGCCCGACGGCAAGCAGACGGTCGACAATATGGTCAAGGTCGCCGAGCTGACGCGGCAGGGCTTCATGGCGGGCGACATTTCGACCGTGATGAGCCCGCGCACGGTGATTTCGTGGGCGCAGAACGCGCTGATCCTGGGCGATCTCGGCTTCGCCTTCCGCCTGTCCTTCCTCAACAAATGCGATGAGGCGGAGCGGCCGCTGGTCGCCGAATATTATCAGCGCGTATTCGGCAAGGACCTGCCCGAAAGTATCGTCGGCAAGGCCTGATGGCCGAGCAGTCGCCCCTCGATGCGTTGCGTGCCGTGCTCGCTGGCGCGGCGCGCGCGATGGCGCACGAGCCCGAGCTTGAGCTGAGCTTCACCACCGAGGCACCGTCGGCGTCGCTCAAGCAATTGCGCGTGCCGATGCCGGGCCGCAACCTGCCGCGCGAGCAGGTGGCCGAGGCGCGCGGCTTCGCGGACGGCTTCGCGCTGCGCGAACGGCTCCATAATCCGAAGCTCCATGCACGGGGCGCGCCGGCCGACGCCAATGCGCGCGCGGTGTTCGACGCGGTCGAGCAGGCGCGGGTCGAGGCGTTGGGTTCGCGCGGCATGGCGGGCGTACGCGCCAATCTCGGCCATGCGCTCGAAATGCGGCTGCGATCGGATCCGCTGACGCGCGCGCGCAATCGCGCCGAAGTGCCGCTCGCCTCCGCGCTGGGCTTGATCGTACGCGAACGGCTGACCGGCGAGAAGACGCCCGTCATCGCCGAGGGCGGGCTGGCGCTGGTGCGCGACTGGATCGAAGAGAAAGCGGGCGCGGATCTCGACGCGCTCGGGCTCACGCTCGATGATCAGGGCGCGTTCGCGCGGCTGGCGACGCGCCTGCTCGAGGATCTGGAGCTGATCGAGGCGCAGCCCGAGGCGACCGAGCCCGAGGAATCGTCGAGCGACGAAGGCGAGGAGCCCGAGCAAGGCGACGAGGGCGAGGACGGTGATCAGGACCAGCCCGGCGGCCAGACCGACGGGCAGATGGACGTACGCTCCGAATCCTCGTCCGAGACCGACGAGACGAGCGAAACGCGCGAATCGCAGGACGGCGAGTTCGAAGGCGAGGGCCAAGAGGGCGACGATGGCGAGGAGGGGATGCAGCCCGTCCGCCCCAACCGCCCGATGGCGGATACGCCCGGCTTCCTCGACTACAAGGCTTATACGACGCGGTTCGACGAGGTGATCACCGCGACCGAATTGTGCGACGAGGAAGAGCTGACGCGGCTGCGCGCCTATCTCGACCAGCAGCTCGTCCATCTCCAGGGTGCTGTGACCAAGCTCGCCAACAGGCTCCAGCGCCGGCTGATGGCGCAGCAGAATCGCTCGTGGGAATTCGATCAGGAGGAAGGGCTGCTCGATGCCGCGCGGCTCGCGCGCGTGGTGGTGAGCCCGGCACATTCGCTCTCCTACAAGATCGAGCGCGACACGGACTTCCGCGATACGGTCGTGACGTTGCTGATCGACAATTCGGGATCGATGCGCGGGCGTCCGATCTCGATCGCGGCGATCTCGGCCGACATATTGGCGCGCACACTCGAGCGCTGCGGGGTCAAGGTCGAGATATTGGGGTTCACCACGCGCGCCTGGAAGGGCGGGCAATCGCGCGAGGCTTGGCTGCAGGCGGCGCGGCCGCCGTCGCCGGGCCGGCTCAACGACCTGCGCCATATCGTCTACAAGCGCGCCGACGATCCCTACCGGCGCGCGCGCAAGAGCCTTGGGCTGATGATGCGCGAAGGGCTGCTCAAGGAGAATATCGACGGCGAGGCGTTGTTATGGGCGCATCATCGCCTGATCGCGCGGCAGGAAGAGCGGCGGATATTGATGGTGATCTCGGACGGCGCACCGGTCGACGATTCGACGCTGTCGGTGAATAGCGGCTCTTATCTGGAGAAGCATCTGCGCCAAGTGATCGCCTGGATCGAGAACCGATCGCCGGTCGAGCTGGTCGCGATCGGCATCGGCCACGACGTGACGCGTTATTACCAGAAGGCGGTCACGATCATGGATGCCGAGCAATTGGGCGGCACGATGGTCGAGCAGCTGGCGGGCCTGTTCGAGGCGGATTGAGCCCGATTCCGCGCATCGCCTCACTCGCAGTCGCGGTCCGCATCGCGACCTCTCAATATACCGTGATTGCCGCCTCTGCCGCTCGCGCTATCGCCGAGCAGGCCGCCGGCGATCGCGCCGAGCAGCGACCCCGCGCTGTCCCGGCCGCAACGCTCGCGCCGTTCCCGATCGGCGGGACGCCGTGGCGATGGCTTATCCTCATAATAAGCATCGCGGGCATAGCCATCACGGCGCGAACCGGCGCGCGGATAGCCATCGCGGTCACGCGCTTGATCCGCCCCATAGGCGTAGGCCTGGCTGGAATAGGGCTGGGGAGCGCCCAAGCCATTCTGGGCGCTCACCACAGTGGGGACCAGCAATGCTGCCGCGATCGAAGCGGCCGCCGCCAGCCCGAGCGTCCGGAACGCCATTCCATTTTCCTCCACGCATGGCGACACGTCCGCCGTGGGAGGATCTATGCGGGCCAGCCGCTGAGTCGGGACTGAATAAGGCTGTTAGCCAAGGTTCACCTAGAGCCTGATCGTTTTTGGAGGAAGCGCTTCACGCTTCTGCCGAAAGCGTGAATCAGGCTCTATTCAAATGATCAACGTCTTGGCGGCACAGTCACTTAGCGCTCGTGGAAATGCGCTCGTGGAGCATCCCTCCGCCGAAACGCGCTCCGCGGCGCGTTTCCGGACAGTCGCTTGACGATGCGGCAAAGGCGGGCACGACGGCCCGCCTTTCGAGGCCTTAAGCGGCCTTCGACGCCTTCTCGATCTCACGCTTCAGGCGACGGGCGCGCAGCGAGAGAGTCTCCGACTTGGACTTGAGCAGCCAATTGTCGAGACCGCCGACATGCTCGACCGAGCGCAGGCCGTGGGTCGAGACGCGCAGCTTCACGCCCTTGCCGAGCTTGTCCGAGATGAGCGTGACATTCTGCAGGTTGGGCAGAAAGGTCCGCTTGGTCTTGTTGTTGGCGTGGCTCACATTGTGGCCCACCTGCCGGCCCTTGCCGGTCAGCTCGCAAATACGCGCCATGCGCTTAAAATCCCGAAATCGATGGTTCTGGAAAGAGCGCGC
>JAEKMC010000151.1 GCA_019508115.1 Sphingomonas sp. | reverse complement strand
AGCAGGTCGGCGCCAACTTCGCCCAGTCGAAGGGGATCGATCCGAACGCGTCCGATGCGCTGCAGAAGCTCCGCGCGCTTTCGGCGCAGGAGGTGACCGATGGGCTCAACATGGCATCGATGGGGCAGTCGAACGGGCGGCCCACTTATGCCGGACCGTTCGTCGACGGGACGGTCGTGGTCGATCCCGCCAAGGCCATCGCCGCGAACCAATTCGCCCACGTGCCGATGGTGATCGGCGCGACCAGCGCCGATATCGGCGGGAAGAGCGGCTTCATGATCGCCGGCGCGCGCGATGCCTCGGCCCGTTATTCGGAGAAGGGCGTCCCGGTGTGGGAATATCGCTTCTCCTATGTGGCGGATTCGATCGGCCAGCCGGGTGCGCAGCACGCGACCGACATTCCCTATTTCTTCGACACGGTGCGCATAAAATATGGCGACAAGGCCACGCCGAAAGACCTGTCGGTGGGCAAGATCGCCAGCGCCTATATCGTGAATTTCGTGAAGGCGGCCGATCCGAACGGTGGCGGCCTTACCCCATGGCCGCGTTATAGCCGCGCCGACGATCCCATCCTCGACATCAGCGCGGAAGGAAAAGCGGTGGCCGCGCGCGATCCCTGGGGCGCCCAGATCGACGAAGCGGTCCAGGCGGTCGAGCGCGCCAAGCAATCGGGCCATTATACGTCGCTGACGACGCCGCTCGGCCAATTGCTCGACGATCCGGCCGCGCATGCGGTCCTTGAGAAATATCTGCCGGAATTGCTCAAGATGCCGCAGATCAACATGGGCCGGGGGATGACGCTGTCCGCGCTCCAGATGTACGTCCCGGCCATGATGACGGATACGACGCTGAAGGCGATCGATCAGGATCTCGCACATATCCCGGCGCGCCACTGACGGCGCGGCGAATGCGGGGCGCAGCCGCTGCGGCGTTCGCATCGGCTGCCTCCATTCCCTAACAGGTTGCCGGTTTTTGGGGCCGAGAAGCGACCATTCGTCCGCTATGGCGGACGTTGATGCCGGAGCAGACCGACGCACCCCGGAGACGGGTAAATGGGTGTTCCGCCAGAGCGTGATTCAGCCTCTTTCAAAACCTCGTCCAGGGTTCACGGCCTCAACTCCAACGTCGATCACGAAGCGGTATTTTACGTCGCCCTTCTCCATGCGGTCGAAAGCGGCTGTTACCTCAGTCAGACCGACCAGTTCGACGTCGGCGACGACGCCGTGCAGCGCGCAAAACGCGAGCATGGCACGGGTCTCCGCGATGCTCCCGATATGCGATCCCGCGAGCCGCCTCCGGCTGAAAATGAGGTCGTAGACGGAGATCGAGAGCGCCGGCTCGCTCGGCAGGCCGACCATGACCAGCGTGCCGTCGATGGCCAGCACGCGCAGGAAAGGCTCAAGGTCATGGGGGGCAGAGACGGTGTCCAGGATCATGTCCAGATCGGGCACGCATCTCGCCATCGCCTCGGTGTCGCTGGTTATGACGACGGCGTCCGCGTCCAGGGCGAACGCCGCGGCGCGCTTGGCCGGGGACGAGGTGAACACTGTCACGCGTGCCCCAAGCGCCTTGGCCAGCTTGACCGCGACATGGCCGACTCCGCCGAGGCCGATGACGCCGAAATGCCGACCCGGCCCGATCCGCCATTCGCGCAGCGCCGACCAAGCCGTAACGCCGGCGCAGAGCAGCGGCGCGACCCCGGCGAGCTTGTCGGGTGGATGGCTGATCGGAAGGACGAAGGCGCTATCTACGACGATATCGGTCGCGTAGCCGCCAAGCGTGATCTCGCCGGTTGTCCGATCGGGCGAACCATAGGTGCTGGTGAACTCCTCGACGCAGAATTGCTCTTCGCCACGCTGGCAGGGGTCGCACTGCCGGCAGCTGTCGATCATGCATCCGACGCCAACGATGTCGCCCACGGTATAGGCGTCAACCGCCTTGCAGGTCGCTGTGGCAGACGCCACAGTACAGAATGTCGATACCCACATCATGCGGTCCAAGGGCGCGCCGCTCGAAGGAGATCGGCAGGAGCGGTGCGTTCGCGGCGGCCGCCGCCAACCCTATCGTCATGCCGGCACCGCACCATAGCGATAACGGCCGAGCAACAGCATCACCAAGCCGTTCCAGGCAAGCAGCGGCACCATGGCTTCGATACCGAGTAGGTAGCTTGTCGTATGGTCGTAGACGAGATTGAGCAGGACCGTGGTCAGCGCCGTTATGCCGAGCAGAAGGCCGAACGCCCAGCCCGAGATGGCCCCCAGCGCCCGTCGCCCAAAATAGCGCGAAAGGAGAAAGGACATGGCGCTGGTCTCCGCGCCGAGGCCGATGCCGAGCATCATGCCGGCAACGACCAACAATGGTAATGTCGTAGCCGTCAACAGCACGATCAGCCCGCCCGCTCCGATCCAGTGGAAGGCGGCAAGAATATGCGGCCGACGGGTGCGGTCGAGGATCGCGCCAACGCTCGGCTCCCACGCCGATGCGGTGAGCGCGAAGGCGATCAGCACGATCGTGGCGGAATCGAGGGAGAAACCGCGATCGGTTAGGACGGGAATGACCGTCGAGAATAACGCGATGAGGCTGCCGGCCCCGACCGGCATCGCGCTCGCGATCAGCCAGAAGGTCGGGCTGCCGAGCGCGGTGCGCAACTCGACCCCTTCATATTGGGGCTCGACCCCGTCTGCCCCGGACCGAACGATCGGATCGTGCACGAACAGGAAGAGGATCGGCAGGCCGATAACGAGTATCAAAAGGCCGATGCCGACGAAGGCGCCGCGCCATCCGACCCATTCGAACAGCAAGCCGGCGATGATGGGAAGAATGGTCGCACCGATGCCGTTGCCGATTCCGCCCGCAATACCGATCCACAAGCCTCGGCGCTCGTCGAACCATTCCGCGATAAGTTTCGCGAATACCATCCCGTTGGGCAGCGCACCCACCACGCCGACCAATGCGAACTGGGCATAGAAAATGACGGGCTGGTTGGGCGCCAAGGCGAGCGCCATGATCGTAACACCCAGCCCGAGGCTGCCCGCCAGCAGCGTGCGTCGCGTGCCGAAGCGATCGGCCAGGCGGCCGGCGATCGGGCTGGCGAAGGCGGTGCTGAGCGAAAGAACCGCGAGCGCACCGCCGACTTCCGCCCGGGGCCAGCCGAACTCGCCGGCGATGGCGATCAGGAATATCCCGAATACCGCCGTCACGGCCGGCGTGACGCTGAGCATGTTGCCGATCGTGCTCGCGAACACCACGCCATAGGCGCGCCAGTTCGTGGGGGAGCTCGCGGGTACGATCGGCACGCTCGCCATCATGATCAGAACTTCGTCAACAATGTCACTCCAAACGTGCGCGGCGGCGCCCATTGGACGAAATCGCCGTTGGTCTGTGCGGCAAGCGCCACGGCATAGTCTTCGCCGAGAAGGTTTCGGGCCCACAGTTTGACCGAAACGCCGTCGCTCGGCGGGCCGAATGTGAGGGCTGCGTTAAGCAGACTATATGCCGGCTGACGAAGGCGATTGTCGGCCTCCGCGAACCAGCCGTCATTGTAGCTGTAGGTCACGTTCGCCGCCACTTTGACCCTGTCGAATATGTGGACATAGTCGGCTGCGATATTGGCCGTCAGCTTCGGCGAACGGGCGAGTGCGTTGCCATCGGCCGTGCCCGGGACGTACGTCGTACCGCCGCCTGCGAGCGGAACCGAAATCGGCGCATCGGGAAAGCTGTCATAGCGGCTATGGAGCGCTTCCAGTCCGCCGGTGATACGCAGGTCCTTCGTAACGGCGAACTCTGCATCGGCATCGATACCGTACAGTGTCGCTTTGGCGCCGTTGGTGATGACGAGGTTGCCGTCGGGATAGGATGTGGATTGGATGTTTTTGTAGAGATAATAGAAACCGGCGAGGTTGAGCCGCACACGGCGTTCGAACAAGGCGCTTTTGAGCCCGACCTCGAAGGCGTCCAGCCTCTCCGGCTCGACCGTGCGGGTCGAATTGTAGAGCCCGCTTTTGAATCCCCGGTTATAGGATGCGTAGCCCATCACGCCGGGGCGGAAATCATGGCTCAACGCCAGCCGCCATGAGGCATTGTTGAAGCTCTTGTGGCCCGCCGCATCGATGTCGTTGATGCCGAAATCGGGTAATGTTTCGATGAAGCGGTTGGTGCGCCTTTCATATGTGTAACGCAGCCCGAGCGTAAGCCTGGTCGCCGGATCGATAGCGTAGGTGCCTTGGCCGAAAGCCGCCGCCGCGTTGGTCTTTCGATCCGGCAATTGCAGGATGCCGGACGGCAGGCCGAAGAGCGCGAAACTGTCGCCGCCGATCGTGGTTGGCTCCATGAACCCGGACCGTTCGTAGAAATAATAAGCGCCGACCACCCAGGTTAGCGGTCCGCCATTCCCCGACGCGAGTTGGAATTCCTGCGAGAATTGCTTGTGTGGTTCCTTGCCGGTGATGAAGAAAATGGTCCCCGGTTCGGCGGTCAGCGTGCTGTCGAACAATGAATCATAACGCGTGTCGCGATAGGCGGTGATGCTGGTCAGGGTGACCGCCTGGAATTCATGCTTGACGGTCGCCGCAACCCCCCATTGCGAACCGCGCAGGAATGGCTGGGGATCGCCATATACGTCGCGCTTGTGGGCTGCCACGGGCGGGTTGAATTGCGGGACCGTTCCCGGCGCGGGTGCGAGCGTGGGTATGCCGGTGGTCCGACCATAATCGCCCGCCAGCGTGACGGTGGTGGCATCGCCGACGATCCAGTGGAGTTTCGAGCGGACGACAAAATCGCTGCTCTTGTCGACGTCCCGCCCGTTGGCCAGGTTGGTCGCATACCCCTTGCCCTGATCGGTGTAGGCGATCGCGATATCGGCGGCGAGGTTGGCGGCGACACCGGTCGTCGCATAGAGCTTGCCGTCGAACGTATCGTAATTGCCATAGCCCACCGAAGCGCGCACCGACGTAACGGAGGACGGCGTCAGCGTGTTGATCTGGATCGCGCCGCCAGTGGCGTTCCTTCCGAACAGAGTCCCCTGGGGGCCTTTGTCGACCTCAACCCCGGCGATATTGTTGAGCGACAGCATCGCCGACGATTGCGCGGCAATATAGACGCCGTCGATATAGGTCGCGATCGGGTTTTCTCTGCCCGGCCCGGTCGCGGTGGAACCGATGCCGCGCAGGTACGGGTTCGCATATCCGACCACGCTACTGTAGACGAGACCCGGAACGACGGCGCCGAGATCGCTGGCATTGGTGATGCCCGCGCTCGTCAGTGCCGCGCCGTTGAAGGCGCTTATCGCGATCGGAACCTTCTGGATATTCTCGTTGCGGCGGTTCGCCGTGACCACGATGTCCTGCAGATGGGTTGCCGCCGGCGAGGCGTCTGCCGCGGGAACGGATTCGGCGGGCATGGTTTGCGCATGCAGAGTCGTTGAAGCCAATATGCAGCCGCTGGTGAGTAGCACGGCAAGCATCACGCGACGGCGCGCGGCGGGGCCCGCGCCATCGAATTGGGCACCGAAGCCGATATGCAACATGAATAATTCCCCGGTTTGAGTTTCCTCCCCGTCGCTCCTGCTATTGTCTCAGGGCCGCCCTTTACTGGGCTGGTCCCCGTCCTCTGTCCGAGACGGCGTCGAGCACCATCTTCTGGAAGTTGAAAACGGCCTGCTCCCAATAGGGGGAGAAGCGCGTGCGTATTCCCGCGGCGTCGCGCGACATGACGGTCGCCTGCGTGCCCACGATGAAGGGGAAATCCTGCGGCACCACGCCGTGCCACATTTCGAGGACGCCGGCCCGCTCATCGGCCAAAGCCTCGGCGGTTGCGGCATCGCCGTCGAAATAGAGATGAAGATCGACGATCGTTTCCGAATCTCCGGTCGGCAGGAGCATGCCGAGCATCACGTGATCCGCCGAAATCAATACGGTGCCGGTCGGGAAGACATTGAAAACATAGAGTTCCGATAGTGGCTGGCCATCGCGCTGGACGAGGTTCGGCAGCTTCGCGTTCCAGGCCCGCTTCTCGACCTCGGGCGCACCGATCGCGACCCCGCCGCCCGCGAATATGCCAGGCGCGTTATACGGTGTCGTATTGCGATAGAGGTGCGCGTTCAGTTGCGGGTGGGCGAACGGAAGATGATAATCCTCGATTCCGCCCTCGGTCGCGAGTTTCCAGTTGCCCGCATAGATATCGGTGAGCCTGCCGCCATGCTGGAGCCGCTCCAGTTCGATATGAGCGAGCAGGTTCCCCAGAGGGGCGATATAGTCGTCGAACGCCCCGGCCTGCCCGTCGATGTTTACGAACACATAGTCGAGCCAGCGTCCTACCGGGATTTCCTTCAAGCCCAGCGCTGCCTTGTCGAAGCCTTCTACCGCATTGGCCTTCTGACCGCCCAATTGCGGCATCGCCAGCAGGTTGCCCTTCAGATCATAGGTCCAGGCGTGCCATGGACAGGTGATCCTTGGGGCATTGCAGGGTGTGGAGACGAGCTGCATCGCGCGGTGGCGGCAGATATTATGGAAGGCGCGGATCGTACCGTCCGCGGTCCGCGTCAGCAAAAGTTGCCAGCCGGCGAGGTTGATCGGCCATAGATCGCCCGCGTTGGGGAGCATCGCTCCGACCGCGACCGCGCACCAGCTTTTCGGGAATAAAGATTGCTGTTCGAGCTTATAGAAGTCCGGCCCGTAAAAGCGCCCGGGCAGGCCCTCGGCCTCGGCCAGCGGTCGTTCGAGCGCAGCCCGCGCGCGATCGATCTCGTCCTGTTCGATGCGGCCGTCGATCATGCCGCGCGCGCCCCGAACCGGTAGGCGGACTGGAGATTGCCGAGTGTCGGCGCATTGTAGATGCGCTCGACCGGCTCGCCATGGCCAGCGCCCGCGGCAACCAGCAGTGGCTGGAGATGCTCCGGGCTGGGATGGCATTGGCTGGCATGGGGTGCCTGCAGCCAGCCGGCCAACGCCGTTTCACGGTCAGGGCCATTAAGCGCGGCCCACAGCCAACGATCGAATTCGGCCGACACATTTGCCTGATCCGCGACGCGGCCGAGGATGCCGCCGATATTGTGATAGGTCATGCCGGTGGCGACGATGAGAACGCCCTCGTCGCGCAACGGTGCGATCGCCCGCCCCAGCGTGAGCAGATCCCCTTCCGAT
>JAEKMC010000150.1 GCA_019508115.1 Sphingomonas sp. | reverse complement strand
GATCTCTCCCTTACGAAGCTCTCTTCATAAAAAGAAGCGCGGCCCTGCACCGCACCTGCCCTGTGCGCGCTATAGCAGGCTTACGCCTTTCCTCTCCGGGGCAGAAGGCGAGGCTGGGCCGCACGGCCATCGAACTGCAGCGGTATCGGCGTGGACGACGCGGTCGGTTACTCCGGATCAGGCAAAGGGATGGCGACAAGGCCGGTCGATAGCCTACTGGAAGCACTGGGCCGGTTGTCTCGGGTCATGCGAGAGCCTTGCGGAGGAAGAGCTGAAGCGCCGCGCCGGCTCGCTCCGCCTGGAGCGGATCATAGTTGGGAAGGTCCGGCATGCACCAGCCATGCTTGGTTCCGGCATAAACCTCGATCTTCGCGTGCCGCCCAACCGAGTCGAACGTGTCTTGCAGCACCTTCTTCGCACCTGGCTCCTTCTCGTCGTCAGCTTCCGCGATGCCGATCAGGCCGCTCGCAATCGTTGCGCCGATCAGCCGGTGCGGGCTATCGGGCTCGGTGCTGGCGAGCCTGGCTCCATGAAAGCTCGCGAAAGCGCCGATGCGATCGGCGCTGGCAGCGGTGCTCCGAATGGCCATCGCGCCGCCCATGCAATATCCGACAACCGCGAGCTTGCGACTGGAATCGACCGAATCCTGGGCGTCCAGAAAGGCCGTCAATGCGCACGTATCGATGCGCGTCATATCCGCGGTGATCGCGCGAGCCATTTTCATGACTTGCTCGCGCTCCTCGGGTTGCTGGAATCCCTTCGCATCGACCGGGATCGGCGCGGCCATCGTCCTGTAATGCGGATTGACCACGAGGACCGAATAGCCGGCTTGCGCCAGCTGCCTTGCCATGTCGCGAAGTGCCGGCCTCAATCCCAGCGCGTCGGGCCAGACCAACACGCCTGGATAGCGTCCGCTCGAAGGGTGAACGAAGTAGCAGTCGGCGACGCCATCGGGCGTGCGAACCTCCACCTCCCGCTCCCGTAAGGTGTACGGATCGCCGACGACGGTGAAGGCGGAGCGCCGGTGGCGAGGGGATTCCGCTTCGTCCAGCACCGCGACCGCGAAGTCCTCGATCGAGATCATCGGCCGGCCCTCGCCATCGAAGAGCAGAACATCGTCGCCCAACCGGTAGCGTCCGGTCCGCGCGCCGCCGGCCAAGAGCGCCGGTGGGCTGAGATAGGTCCAGTCGGCGTTGCGATCCGCCAGACAGGCCTCGTATTGCCGCCGACAGGCGACGGCGATGTCGTGGACCGAAGGCGGAACGTATCGCGGATCGTCGACCAGCAGAGCCTCGGAATCCGGCAGCTTCAGCCTCGCTGCGCCACCGACCAGAAGCAGACGGACGTCATTCTTCGCGGTTCCCGCGAGCAGCGCTTCCGCGGCGGTGACCAGCTCCTGCTCGCGACCCATTGGAGGACGGGTGGCGCTGACCACCAGATCCTGTCCCGCGCTCAGCGCCGCGACCTCGTCAGCGTCAGCCGCATTGCCGACGCATCCACGGGCGCCGATCGGAAGATCCGAGAGCCGGGCAGCACTCCGCACGACACCAGTGATCTCATGCCCCCGCACCAGCGCCTCGGCAACGATGCGCGAACCCACGCTGCCCACCGCTCCAAACACGATTATGCGCATGAAATCAGACTCCTGTTGAACGGACGGATGACGGAACGGAATGCGTGGATGTCGCTGCGCCGCCTTCCTGAACAGAGGATCCCCGGGAGCGGCGGAAATCCGGACGAAGCAGCAGCGCCATCGCCAGCAGAATCAAGCTGGAGCCCGGAAGCCAGCGCCAGGAGATACTCGCCGGGTCGGTGACGGCGAGCAGCACCATCGACACGAAGGGCGGCGCATAGGAATAGGCCATGGCGGTGGCGGGCGACAGAATTGGCGCAGCTTTCTGCAGCAGCCACACCGTGCCGGCTGTCGAGACGGCGCCGAGATAGGCCAATGACAGCAGATCCTTGGGCGTGAGCCGCATCAGTGCTTGCGGTGTCTCGCGGAACAGCCCGAGCGCGCCGACCAGCAGCGCGCCGACCAGGATGCTCCAGAAGGAGCGGACCGCGGCATTCCCGGAGAGGTAGTCGCGGGAGAGGCCCCATCGCGTCAGAACCGAGTAGAAGGCGAGCGCCACGCACCCGCCGAAATAGACGAGCTCTGCTCCGCGCAATTGCATCGCTCCATGCGCAGCTCCGCCTTGTGCGAACGTGAGCAGCAGTGCCCCGGCAGCACCGATCGCCAGAGTCACGGCGAGGGACGCGCTCGGCCGCTCGACCCCGAACGCGAGCCCGAGGCAAAACGTCATGAACGGCACGCTGACATAAAGAACGGACATCGACACGGCGCCGATCCGCTGGGCGGCCCAGAACATGCCTCCGTAGAATGCCGCCTGGAAAAGCCCCAGAAGACAGTAGAGCGCCGCCTCGGCCGTGGCGGGAAGCGTCTCGCCGGCCCGCCAGACGAATGGCAGGAGAACCACCGCCGCAATGACAAAGCGGAGCGAGGTCAGCAGAAGAGTTGCTCCCACTCCTCTCACATCGGCCACGATCGAGAAGCCCAGGGCCAGCACGAGCGTCCGCAAAGCCATGCTCGCGTGCGCGCGGGCGAGGCGGTCATCAAACCCTATCATTCCTCTTCCTCCGCGAAGCTGCGTGCCGTTGTTTCTGACGCGGAGGAATAATTCGTTGCTGGATTTAGATGAATATGGGATCAGGGAAGCAGACTATTCACTCTGAGTGAACGATCGTGGACCGGCTCACAGCGCTCAATATATTCCGGCGGGTCGCCGAACTCGGGAGCTTTGCCGCGGCCGGCAGGCGCCTTAGTCGCTCGCCGGCCGGGATCAGCAAGAATGTCGCGGAGCTGGAAGCGCATCTCGGCGTGAGGCTGCTCAACCGCACCACCCGGCGGGTCAGCCTCACGGAGGCCGGCTCGCTCTATTATGAGCAGATTGCGCGTATTCTCGACGACCTGGACGTGGCGGACAGCTCGCTCGGCCCCCTTCAGCAGGCACCTGCCGGAGTGCTTCGCGTAAGTGCTCCCGCGACGTTCGCAATCCTTTCGCCGCTCACCCGCGCGATACCCGCATTTCTGGAGCGCTTTCCCGATTTGACGCTCGATCTCCGCCTGGAGGATCGCAGGGTCGATATCGTGGAAGAGGGTTTCGATCTGGCCGTCCGCGCAATGGACAATCTCGAGGATTCGAGCCTTGTCGCGAGAAAGCTGATGATCACCCCCCATGTGGTGTGCGCATCGCCCGCCTATCTCGCCCGCTTCGGGGTGCCGGAAGAACCCGGCGACCTGCGGCGCCACAATTGCGTGCAGTTCACGCTCTCCGGTCATTCGGACGAATGGGTGTTTCGACGCGGCGACCGAACGGTGCGCGTGCCGATAGCGGGCCGCTACAGGGTCACATCCAGCGTGGCCGTGCGCGATGCATTATGTGCGGGCTTTGGACTGAGCCTCATCCCGTCCACCTACGTGGAGGGGGAACTTGCAAGCGGGGCATTGTGCACGGTGCTCAAGGACTGGGCTGCCGTGGATCTATCGGTCTACGCCATCTACCCTTCGCGCCGACAGATGGTGCCGAAGGTGCGCGCATTCGTCGACTTCCTGGTGGACGAACTCGGGAATCAAACCTAGCCGCAGTTCAGCCTCTTCTCCGGCGAATTCGAGCGCGTCGAGCAGATCAAGGCCGACCACGAGAAGCGGTTCGCCGAACTTGCAGCCAGGCAGGTCAACAAAACCGCAATCCATGGTGGGCGGTGACGGGCTCGAACCGCCGACCCTCTCGGTGTAAACGAGATGCTCTACCAACTGAGCTAACCGCCCGACGGCTTCGCGATAGTCGCGAAGCCCGGATGCTTCAACCACGGCGTTCGTATCTACCGAAGAAGGCCGGAGGTGAAGGTGGTCGCCGAAGCCGCATTGCCCTTCGAGGTGGGGAACCGTCACCCTCGCTCGCATTCGGCTCGACCTGGTGAAGCGCACCGTCAGCAGGTTGGTGCGGGTACGCCGCGCCGGCTTGCAGGGGCCGAATCAGCAGCCAAGTACCGCGAGCGCGGCGTCGACCGAATCGGCGTACGAATTACCGAACAGCCGCAGATGCACGAGCAACGGCCACAGCCGATAGATCGGCTGGCGGTTGCGCCAATCCGTATCCAGCGCGAGCGCATCGAAGAAGGAGTCCGGCGGCCGGTCGAACAGGGTGAGCATCGCGACGTCCACCTCGCGATCGCCACGATAACAGGCCGGGTCGATGAGCGCGGCGATCCGGTTGCCTGCGACGAGCACGTTCCCGCCCCACAAATCGCCATGCAGCAGCGACGGCGGCGGGCGGCGCGGCAGATGATCGTGCAACCGGCCGGCAAGCCGCTCGATCCGCCGCGCCAGATCCGGTCGGACGAAAGGCAGGTGGCATAGCAGCCGCCGCTCCGCCCAGAAGATCGGCCAATCCGTCGCGGGGCGATTCTCGATCGCCACCGCGCCGAAGGCATGATCGATCGGCCAGCCATAATCCTTGCCCAATGCGGCATGCAGCAGCGTGAGGTTCCCCGCCAGATCGGGCCAGGCCGCGCAGACGGGCGCGCTCGCCGCCACATCCTCCATCAGCAGCCATTCGCCCTTCACCGCTATCACCTGCGGCGCGGGCACGCCCGCCGCGCGGATCGCGCGCAGCATATCCGCCTCGCTCGTCGCCGTGGCGGCCCGTTTGGCGATCAGCGTGCCGCCATCGGCGAGAGTAAGACGAAAGACCGCCGAAAGATCCCCGCCCGAAAGCCGCCGCGCCGCCGCGACCGGTCGGCCGATCAGCCGTTCGGGGACATCAGCCGTGCTCACGGCCCAGTTGCGCGACCAGGGCCAGGGCCGCGCGGTCCACCTGTTCCCACGTCTCCTCGAAACCCTCGTCGGGCCCGTAATAAGGGTCGGCGACGGCCTGTCCCTCCATCCCGTCGACCAGATCGAGAAGCAGCCCGATCTTGGCCGTGGCATCAGCCGGTTCGATGCGACGCAGCGCCGCCAGATTATCGAGATCGAGCGCGAAGATATGGCTGAAGCGCCGGAAATCGGCCGCTTCGACCTGCCGCCCGCGATAGCGCGAGATATCTACGCCATGCGAACGGAACGCCGCCTCCGCGAGCGGCGAGCGGCAGATGTTGCCGAGGCAGACGAACAATATCGCCGGGCTCGTCATGCCGCCGCCCCCCTTATGATGCTCTTCGCCACCGCTTCGGCGACCTTGATCCCGTCGATCGCGGCGGAAAGGATGCCGCCGGCGTAGCCCGCGCCCTCGCCCGCCGGGAACAAGGCGCGCGTGTTGAGGCTCTGGAAATCCGCCCCGCGCGTGATCCGCACCGGCGAGGAGGTGCGCGTCTCGACCCCCGTCAGCATCGCGTCGGGATGATCATAGCCGGCAATCTGGCGCCCGAAGACAGGCAAGGCCTCGCGGATCGCGTCGACCGCGAACGGCGGCAGGCATGAAGCGAGGTCGGTAAGCCTGACCCCGGGCTTATAGGATGGCGCGACGTCGCCCAGCGCGTCCGATGCGCGGCCGGCGAGGAAATCGCCCACCCTTTGGCCCGGCGCCGAATAATCGCCGCCGCCCGCTTCGAAGGCGAGCGATTCCCATTTCCGCTGAAAGGAAACGCCCGCGAGCGGATCGCCCGGATAATCGCGTTCGGGATCGATCCCCACCACCAGCCCCGAATTCGCGTTGAACTCGGCGCGCGAATATTGGCTCATGCCGTTGGTGACGACCCGGCCCGGTTCGGACGCCGCCGCGACCACGCGCCCGCCCGGACACATGCAGAAGCTGTAGACGGTGCGCCCGTTCGAACAATGGTGCGACAATGTATAAGCGGCGGCGCCCAGATCGGGGTGCTTGGCGCAGGCGCCGAACCGCGCGCGGTCGATCCATGATTGCGGATGCTCGATCCGCACCCCGATCGAGAAGGGCTTGGGTTCGAGATACACGCCTCGATCCTGGAGCATCTCGAACGTGTCGCGCGCGCTATGGCCGATCGCCAGCACGACATGGCCCGCCTCCATCACCTCCCCGCCCTGCAGCACGAGGCCGGCCAGCCGGCGGACGCCGTCGCCATCGGTCTCGATCACCAGGTCGTCGATCCGATGCTGCCAGCGATATTCGCCGCCGAGCGCCTCGATGCTCGCGCGCATATGCTCGACCATCGAGACCAGCCGGAAGGTGCCGATATGGGGATGCGCCTCGGTCAGGATTTCAGGCGGTGCGCCCGCCGCCACGAATTCGGTCAGCACCTTGCGGCTGAGGAAACGCGGATCCTTGACCTGGCTCCATAACTTGCCGTCGGAAAAGGTGCCTGCCCCGCCCTCGCCGAACTGGACGTTCGATTCCGGGTTCAGCTCGCGCCGCCGCCACAGACCCCACGTATCCTTGGTGCGCTCGCGCACCATCTTGCCGCGGTCGAGGATGATCGGGCGGAGAATCGCCGGCTCGCCTTCGATCGCGACATCGACCGAATAGACCATCAGGATCGCCGACTTGCGCCGCGCGTCGTTCGCACGCCGGGCGATCGTGAAATCGAACACGGCACCCTGCTCCAGGCCGAGCCGCGCGGCGATGGCGGCGCGCAGTGCATCCGGCGGGTGGCCGAGGGGCAGTTTGAGATCGGTGATGCGGATCATGCCGCCCGCCCTGTACGATCCAGGCCCAGGACCAGCAACGCCCGTCATTAAAGCGCCCAGATTAAGGGCGAAAAGCCCCCCGCTTTGGATGCGGGATGAGCTCCGCGAGGGCGTCTTTTTGGCATGCGGATCTGTTTCCTCTTCAACCATGATCAGGTGCACCAGGTCGCGCACAGCCTGCCGATCGCGCTGGCGCTCGCCGATCGCGCGCCCGGGGTCGAGGTCATCCTTGCGCCCACCAACCCGACCATCCAGACCGAAGTCGTCCGCCTTGCCGGCAGCCGCCTGCGCGACAACCTGATCCTCCACCCGCTCGATTTGCATCGTCGCCGCTCGAAAATCCTGGCGGCCCTGACCGAAATGTTCGCGCCCGCGCGCAAATTGCTCGTTTATGGCGACAATCTCGATTTCTTCCGTTCGCTCGACGTGCTGGTAGTCGCCGAAAAGACGTCGCTGCTGCTCAAGACGCGCTACGGGCTCGACCAGCTCAAGATCATCCATACCCGCCACGGCGCGGGCGACCGCGCGATCGGGTTCGATCCCGTCAGCGCACAATTCGATCATGTGCTCGTGCCGGGCGAGAAGGTGCGCAGCCGCCTCATCGCCGATGCGCAGGTCGACCCGGACAGGATCAGCGTGGTCGGCTATCCCAAATTCGACCTGCACGGCATGAGCCGCCCGCATGCGCTGATCGACAATGGCCGTCCGGTCGTGCTCTACAATCCGCACGTCTCGCCGCATCTGTCGTCCTGGTACAAGATGGGCCGGCAGGTGCTCGACTGGTTCATCGACCATGACGAGTTCCAGCTGATCTTCGCGCCGCATGTGATGCTGTTCGAGCGGCGTTTCACGCTCACGATCGACAAATTCCGGATCGATCGGCCGGGCCGGATCGAGGAGCGCTATCTGCGCGCGCCCAATATCCACATCGATCTCGGCAGCCGCGCATCAAGCAACATGACTTACACGAACCGCGCGGATATCTATCTCGGCGACGTGTCGAGCCAGATCTATGAATTCCTGCTCAATCCGCGCCCGTGCGTGTTCCTTGACGCGCACGAAACGGATTGGGTGGACGACAAGAATTACGCGCATTGGCGCGCCGGGCCCGTAATCAACGATCCCGCGTGCCTGGGCGATGCGCTGTCGGAGGCGATGCGCGATCCAGGCGGCCGTTATGCCGCCGCGCAGAAGCATCTGCTCGACGACACGTTCGATCTCACCGATACGCCATCCTCGGTCCGGGCGGCGGAGGCGGTGGCGCGCGTCGGGGGCTTCACCTTGTCCGCACCCGAAGCCCGTAGCGCACGACGTATCAATGCCTGATACGGCCGCGCGCGGTCTGGTTGCGCGCATCTATGCCAATCTGGCGCGGCTGCTGGGCGGCAAGGCAGCGTCGGCCGTGCTCGGTCTCGGCTATATGGTGATCGCGACCCATGCGCTGGGGCCGATCGATTATGGCGTGCTGGTGCTCGTCCACGGCTTCGCGATGACGGTCGGCGGAATCGTCGAATTCCCCGGTTGGCATGCGATCGTCCGCTACGGCGCACAGGCCCTGGCGGAGGACGACCATCCGCGCATGCTCCGTTTGCTGCGTTTTGCCGGGATCGTCGAGGGGATTGGCGGTGTCGCCTCGATTCTGGCGGCGGCGGTTCTGGCCCCGCTGATCGGTCCCGCGCTCGGCTGGTCGCCCACCGCGATCGCCTTCGCTTTGCCCTATAGCTTCGCGGTGCTCGCCTCGATCCGCGCGACTCCTGCCGGCTATCTGCAATTGCTCGGCCGGTTCGATCTGCTCGGCTTGCACAGCCTC
>JAEKMC010000149.1 GCA_019508115.1 Sphingomonas sp. | reverse complement strand
CGAGACGGGGCAGGCGAATTTTTCGCTGAAGACGATGCGGTTGTCCGGAATTCCCGCACCCTTCATTCCCGTTCGTGCTGAGCTTGTCGAAGCATTGTCCTTCTCTTCGTCGGAAGAAGAAGGCAGCCCTTCGACGGGCTCAGGGCGAACGGATTTCTTGCCGCCCATCGCTTCTTCCACGGTGCCGTCCGCAAGGTCCACGT
Source organism: Sphingomonas sp. (assembly GCA_019508115.1). Lineage (GTDB taxonomy): Bacteria > Pseudomonadota > Alphaproteobacteria > Sphingomonadales > Sphingomonadaceae > Sphingomonas_I. The sequence continues at coordinate 5,023 of JAEKMC010000149.1, read as the reverse complement.
AGACCAGCCCATCCGTCAGCTTGAGCGCGGTTTCGAAGCTTTGGGCCAAGCGGGTTTCGATGCCTTCGCGGATGGCGAGGCGGTCGACCACGACCTCGATATCGTGCTTGTATTTCTTGTCGAGCGCAGGCGCGCTTTCGATCTCGTGGAATTCGCCGTCGATGCGGACGCGGGTGAAGCCCGCTTTCTGATATTCGGCGAGTTCCTTCTTATACTCGCCCTTGCGGCCGACCACGGTGGGGGCGAGCAGGTAGAAGCGCGTGCCCTCGGGCAATTGCATCACGCGATCGACCATCTGGCTGACGGTCTGCGCGCTGATGGGGAGGCCGGTGGCGGGCGAGTAAGGCACGCCGACGCGCGCCCACAGCAGGCGCATATAATCGTAGATTTCGGTGACGGTGGCGACGGTCGAGCGCGGATTGCGGCTGGTCGTCTTCTGCTCGATCGAGATAGCGGGGCTGAGGCCCTCGATATGCTCGACATCGGGCTTCTGCATCATCTCAAGGAACTGGCGCGCATAAGCCGAGAGCGACTCGACATAACGGCGCTGGCCCTCGGCATAGATGGTGTCGAAGGCCAGGCTCGACTTGCCCGAACCCGACAGGCCGGTGATGACGGTGAGCGTCTCACGCGGGATATCGACATCCACGCCCTTGAGATTGTGCTCGCGGGCACCGCGCACTTTTATGTGAGTCAAGCTCATCGGTCGAGTTTGTTCCAGTTATGTTCGGATGGCAAGCGCGGAAGGCCAGCCCTCCGGAGATGGGAACGAGGCGGCCCTAGCACAAGTTGCTGACAGGGTGTTGGCAGCAGTGTTGCAGCGGGTTGGCAGCAGAGGTTGGGGAGCGCCGGCGTGCGAAGGGCGATCCTGACCTGATCGTCACCAATTCGGTGGAAGATTTCCCGCACCTTATCTGGTGCGCGGAAAGACCGTCAGCTACGGTTTCGCAAGTTATTGAAACGGAGGAATCTTATGCCATCGCAGCCATCGGGGGCGATCCGTATGATCGCCACCGGCACCTTCAAAGATGCCGTTTTTTCACCCAATGGCACGATTCTCTACGCCTCACATGCGGGCACGATCACGGCCTATAACGTCTCGTCCGGAGCCGTCCTCGGCAATTGGACTCTCGGCACGACGCTGGGCGGAATCGACATTTCGACCGACGGGCACACCTTGGTCGCGACCGAGCGCCAGGCGGGCCCGTCGAATACGGTCGGCGGAACCACGACCACCGATTATTATGTCTACGGGCTCGACGTTACGACCGGGGCCAAGACGACTTTCACGTCGCACGTCACCGGCTATACAAACGAATTTTACGACGTCTCGATGCTCTCCGACGGGCAGGCGCTGCTGACCCATAATATGTATTCGGGGTGGGCGCCGCTGACGACGCTGAACCTGACCAGCGGTACCTTCACCGACAGCAGCGATAGCTACACGCAGCCGGGCGTGCTGGTCGGGTCGGCCGATCGCTCGCACCTCGCATTAGGTCCGGAGAACATCTCCGACGAGCCGATGTACATCTACACGGTGGGATCGGGGGTGACGGCGAGCCACAAGGGTTATGCCGACAATGTGATGGGCTACAATGACGGCGTGCAGGCGATCTCGCCCGACGGTAGCCTGGTGGCGCAGGGCCCGGGACTCAACATCTACGACGGAAACCTGCATTTTATCACGAGCCTGCAGCAAAAATATCCGCAGTTCACCGCGATTTCGGGAATGGCGTTCAGCCCGGACGATCACTTCCTCTATCTGCTGGACAGCACCAGCAAGACGGTGATGAAGATCGAGACCGCCCAATGGAATGTGGTGGGGCAATTCTCCGTCCAGGCCGACTTGTCCTCTCCCTACGGAGCCTACGGCAACACGTTGCTGCTGAGCCCCGACGGGCACACATTGTCGGTGATCGGATCGGCGGGAATCGAACTCATCAACCTGTCGACCATAGTGTCGGATGGCGGCACGAGCGGGAACGATTCCATTACGGGTACGAGCTATGGCGACGTGCTCAACGGCTTCGGCGGCAACGATACGCTTGACGGCGGTGCCGGCCAGGACACGATGTTCGGCGGAACGGGCGACGACGTATTCAAGGTCGACAATATGGGCGACCTGGTCGCCGAATATTCGCAAGGCGGCAACGACACAGTCTATGCTTCCGTGTCCGGCTACACGCTGCCGAGCGGAGTCGAGACGCTGGTCCTGACCGGAAACGCGCAGGTGGCCTACGGCAATGGCGGCAACGAACTCATCCAGGGCAATGCCCTGAACAACACCATCTCCGCCGGCTCATGGTATGGCAGCAGCGGGAGTGCGACGATCTTCGGCGGAGAGGGCAATGACGTCCTGAACGGCGGATCGGGTGACGACAGCCTCGATGGCGGCAACGGGAACGACTACCTCTACAGCGGTCCCGGCAACGACACGCTGTCGGGCGGCGCGGGCAACGACAGCTTCGCCGGATCGCTGACGGACCTTAGCGGGGATACGATCACGGATCTCGCCAGCGGCGACCGCATCACGGTGAACAGCATCGACTATGCCACCTTCACCTACGCTCATGACGGCGGCCTTCTGAAACTGGGCACGTCGCCGATCACGATCGGATCGGGCCCGGTACGACTGGTCGTCGCCAATAACAGCAGCGTCGGCGGGGTCGACCTGATCGCCGTCAATCGGATGAGCGGGCTCACCGATTTCAACGGCGACGGCCATAGCGACATATTGTGGCGCAACGTCAACGGCAGCGTCAGCACGTGGGAAGTCACCGGGAACGCGCGTGGCGACGCCATGCGGGCGAGCGTGATCAACGGCTATGCCGATCCGAGCTGGAAAACGATCGAAACCGGCGATTTCAACGGGGATGGCATCTCCGACGTGCTCTGGCGAAATCAAAATGGTGCGGTCGCCATCTGGCACGGAACGGACAGTGCCAGCTTTGCCTCCGATTATGCGCATGGGATCGTCGGCACTCAGTGGAAAATCGCGGGGGTCGGCGATCTGAACGCCGATGGCAAAGACGACCTGCTCTGGCACGATGACGACGGTTCGGTCTCAGCCTGGTATTCGACCGGCGATGGCTTTGCGGAAGCGGCCTATACGCACGCGCCCGTCGGGACGAGTTGGAAGATCGACGGATTGGCCGATTTCAATGGCGATGGCAGGGCCGACATCCTGTGGCGCAATGACAATGGCAGCCTCTCCGTCTGGACCGGCACCGCCAGCGGTTATGCGGAGGCGAGCTATGCCAGCAGCAGCGCCGGCAGCGACTGGCGCATTGCCGGACTGGGCGACTTCAACGGTGACGGAAAAGAGGACATATTGTGGCGCCACGACAATGGGTCGATTTCGATCTGGTCATCGAACGGCCCCGGCTTCAACCAGGCGGTCTATAACAACAGCTCCGTCGGCAATGACTGGCACATCGCAATGGTCGGCGACTTCAACGATGACGGCAAAGCCGACATATTGTGGAAGAACGACAATGGCGCGGTATCGACCTGGGAATCGAACGGAGCCGGTTTCAACGCGGCGGTCGCCAATGCGTCCGTCACCTCCGGCTGGAGCATTATAAGCCACGAATTCCTGCTATGATCGAATGGCGAGCGCGGCCCGTCTTGCGGTCGTACCAGAGGCCCACCATCTGCGCGGGCGACGGACATTCAGTCCGCGCCCATTCAGGGAGTCACGCATGCTATCGCTCTACGACATCACCGTGCCCGTGTTCATCCGTTCGCTCGAAAATCTCGACCGCATTCTCGACAAGGGCGCGGCTCATTTCACCGATGCAGGGCGCGCCGAGGGCGACCTGTCGGGCGCGCGGCTGATCGAGGACATGCATCCGCTGACCGCGCAGATCCAGCGCGCGAGCGACACCGCCAAGGGCGTGGTGACGCGCGTCGGCGGGGCCGAGAATGTCGCGATGGCGGACGAAGAGCAGACGATCGCCGATTTGAAGGAGCGCATCGCCAAGACGATCGCGGTGCTGAAGGGCGCCGACCGCGCCGCGTTCGACGGCAAGGAGGATGCGACGGTCGAGATCAAGACGCCCAACCTCACGCTCGTCTTCACTGGCAAATCCTACATCCTGGATTTCTGCATCCCGAACTTCTTCTTCCATGTCACCACGGCCTACGCGCTGCTGCGCAAGGAAGGCGTGCCGATCGGCAAGATGGATTATCTCGGCGCGATCGAGACGCGGCCGAATTGAGACGAGCGGCCCGGCCGACGCGTCATCGACCCGGTTGTTGACGCCCAGAGGGTGACGGCATGACGGCGGGGCCTTAAAGCCGCCGTCATGTCACTCTACGCGCTCGCCCGCCCCTTGCTGTTCGCGCTCGAGCCGGAGCGGGCGCATCACCTTGCGTTCGCGGCGCTCAAGGCGCTGCCGGCGCGGCCCGCACGGCACGATGCGAGGCTGGCGGTGGAGGTGGCGGGGTTGCGCTTTCCCAGCCCGATCGGGCTTGCGGCCGGGCTCGACAAGGATGCGCTCGCGCCCGACGCGTTCCTGGCGCTCGGCTTCGGCTTCGTCGAGGTGGGGACAGTCACACCCTTGCCGCAGGCGGGCAATCCGAAGCCTCGCCTGTTCCGGCTGCCCGAGGACGCGGCGATCATCAACCGGATGGGATTCAACAATCGCGGCCAGGCGGCGGCGTTCGAGCGGCTGCGCGCGCGGGCCGGGCGGCCCGGCATCGTCGGGGTCAATATCGGCGCCAACAAGGATGCCGCGGATCGCATCGCGGATTATGCCGCGGGGGTGGCGCGGATGGCGCCGGTCGCGGATTATCTCACGGTCAATATCTCGTCGCCGAACACGCCGGGCTTGCGCGCGCTGCAGGATGCCGCCGCGCTTGACGCGCTGCTCGAGGCGGTGATGGCGGAGCGGCCCGCGGGCGGCCCGCCAATCTTCCTCAAGGTGGCACCCGACCTCGAACCCGCGGACGTGGACGATATTGCGCGTGTCGCGATCGCGCGCGGGGTGGATGCGCTGATCGTGAGCAACACGACCATTTC
>JAEKMC010000098.1 GCA_019508115.1 Sphingomonas sp. | reverse complement strand
GGGGCTGGCGATGGGATCGGACACGACTGCCTTCACCTTTCCCGAGATGACGGTGTACGGGCTCGATTTTCCACAGTCGCAGCAATCCAGCGCGACCACGGGCATGTTCCTGCTGCGCGAAGTCGCCGACCGGGCGCTGATCATGCCGGGGCCGCTCGCGGCGGAGCGCGGCGTCGTCCTGTCCGAAAAGCGCGTGCGCGACACCGCGGCGCTGCGCGTCGACAATGCGCGCCTCGATTTCCTGCTTCCCGGTCAGCCCGTGTCACGGCCGACAGTCGGCACGGTCGGCACGATCAGCAACGCCACGGTCGACGGGCTGCGCGATTTCTATCATCGTCATTATCGGCCCGAGCAAAGCGTGCTGGTCGTGGTCGGCAATGTCGTGCCCGCCAATGTCGAAGCCGATATCAAGACGCGCTTCGGCGACTGGAAGCCGACGGCGCCCGCGCTGCCATCGCCGTCAAGCCGGATCCAGCCTCGAGAGGCCGACGTGCGCGTCTTCACCGATCCAGGCGCATCCAAATATGCGCGGATCGACTGGCAGGCACCCTACGACACGCGGCCGGACACATATGTGCGCCAGGCCGATTATCTCGCCGATACGCTCGTCTTCGAGATTCTGAACAATCGCTTCCTGCGCGCCGCCGCGGCGCCCGAGGCCGCCTTCAACGCGGCGTCGGCGGGCGGCGAGGCGCTGTTCCACGTCGCGATCGAAACCAGCATCGGCGTCCGGCCGCTCGAGGGCAAATTGCGGCCCGCCATCGCCGCGATGATCGCGGAGCAAAGGCGGCTGGTCCAATATGGCATATCCCAAGCGGAATATGATCATGCGGTCGCGCGGATCCGCGCGCGCCTCGCCGAGGGCGCCGCGGCGTCGGATACGCGCGGGACGCCGGATCTCGCCGGCGCGTTGCTGCAAAGCTTTGACGGCGGCGTGATCTTCGTCTCGCCGCGCCAGAACCAGGCGGATGTCGAACGATTGCTGCGGCCGATGGGTGTAGCCGACGTCAATCGCGCAGCGAAGCGGCTCTTCTCAGGCAGCGGGCCGTTGCTGTTCGTATCGGACACGACGATGCCCGAAGGCGGCATAGCGGGGCTCAAAGCGACGCTGGCGGCGGCGATGGCGGCGCCGGTGAGCCCGCCTGCCACGGCCGCGATCGTGACCTGGCCTTATACCAAATTCGGCCCGACCGGGCAGATCGTCGAGCGTAAGGAACTGCCCGAGCTTGACGTCACGGTGGTGCGTTTCGCCAACGGCACGACCGCGACGATCCGGCCGACGCCCGGCACCGGACAGGTGCTGTTGAATCTCGCCTTCGGCGCGGGAATGAGCGGGCTTCCTCAAGGGCATGACCATGCGCTTTGGCTGCTGAGCCAGTCGCCGCAGACCTTCGTTCTCGGCGGTCTTGGCAAGGCCGATCTCGCCGACATCAACGACGCCTTTTTCGGCAAGACGGTCGGGGCAAGCCTGATCAGCGGCCCGGACCGCTTCCACCTGACGGGGCGGACCCGGCCCGAAGACATGGAGGCGGAGGCGCAATTGCTGACCGCCTATGTCGTCGATCCCGCCTATCGGCCACGCGCGTTGCGCGACGCGATCCTGGGCGCGATGTCGACGCGCACGCAGCTCGCCGCCTCGGTGCCGCTGACCGCGGCGCGAGACACCGCCTTCCTGCTCCACGATCGCGATCCACGCTGGCGCGGCACGCCGAGCGCGGCGGATATCAAGGCGACCACCAACGCCGATCTTCCCGCGCTGATCGGGCCCGCGCTCGCCGGCCCGATCAACATGGTGATCGTGGGTGACATGGACGTCGAACGCGCGATCAAGGTGGCGCAGGACACGGTCGGCGCTCTCCCCAAACGCACAGGCCGGCCAGCCCTGCGCGACTTCCATTTTCCCGCCCCGGCGGCCGAGCCAGTCGTCGAGACGGTGCCAGGCGCGGCGCAGCAAGGCATGGCGCTCGCCGCCTGGCCGACCGCCGGTTTCACCGCGAGCATGGAGAATGCGCGCGCGCTTCAGGTTCTGTCAGAGATAATCAAGGCGCGGCTGATGGCTGGGCTGCGCGAGCGCGACGGCCTCACCTATGCGCCCGACACGTTCGTCGATCAGGCGGTGAGTCAGCATCACTATGCCGTGCTGGGTGTGCAGGTGGAGCTTCCGCCCGCCAAGACGGACGCCTTCTTCGCCGAGCTTGGCGCGATCGTGCAGGATCTCGCCAAGACCCCGATCAAGCCCGACGAACTGGCGCGGGCGCGCACGCCGATGGTGGACAACAGCCGGCGCAATTTCGCATTCGCGGATTATTGGGCGGATGCGCTCGCTGGCTCGGACAGCGACCCGGCTTATTTCGAGATGATCCGGACCAAGGTGCCCCACCTCACCAAGGTCACCTCCGCGGACGTGCAGCGCATGGCGCAGCTCTACCTCGCCGGGCGCGCGCCCTTCCGCTTCGTGGTCCAGCCGGGTGCGCCGGTACCGGTTGTGGTGCCGGCGGCCGCCGCACGCACCGCCCACCGGAGATAAAGGCGGCTCAGTCTTCGGCGGGGGCGTAGCTTGCCACGAACGCGCCGTGATCCGGCAATTGGCCGAGCTCGTGCGCGATCCGCGCCTTGAGGTCGGTCAGCGCCTGTTGCAGCTGCTCCGGCTCCATCATCCGCGCGGCGTGATGATAGGATTGGGGGAAGATGCCCTGGCCCAGCATCACCATGATCCAGCTGTCGCTGCGGAACAGCTCGTCATTGGCCTGAGAGGCGAGGCCGGCCTCGCGGAAGAGCGCGATGCGCTCGGCCAGGCTGGCCGGAATCTCCATGTCCCGGCAGCGCCGCCAATAAGGGGAATCGTCACGCTCGGTAAGCTTGTAGTGAAGGATGATGAAGTCGCGGATATGCTCGGCTTCGCGCCGTGACAGAGCGTTGAAACGCTCGACTACGGCATCGGCGATCCCGTCGAAGGGGAAATTCTGGATCAGTCGCGTCACCGCGATCATGATCGCATGGATGCTGGTCGATTCCAGCGGCTCGACGAAGCCGCTCGCGAGGCCGATCGCGATGACGTTCTTGTTCCAGCTCTTCTTGCGCATCCCCGCCTTGAAACGGAGCAGGCGCGGATCGAACAAAGGCTTGCTTTCGAGCGCGTCGATGAACCTGGATTTGGCCTCATCGGGCGAGAGATAGTCGGTGGAGAAGACGAAGCCGTTACCCATGCGGCGCTGCAGCGGAATCCGCCAGCGCCAGCCGGCGTCATGCGCGATCGCCCGGGTGTAGGGCACCAGCGGACCCTGGGATTCGGTCTGCACCGCGAAGGCGGCATCGTTCATCAGCCATTGGCTCCAATCCTCGAAGCCGGTCTTGAGCGTCTGTTCGGCCAAAAGTGCGCGAAAGCCGGTGCAATCGAGGAACAGGTCGCCCTCGATCCGCGCGCCGGATTCCAGCTCGAGCGCTTCGACGAAGCCGCTCTCGGGGTTTTGGACGACGGCCTGGATCTTGCCCTCGATGCGTTTGACACCGGCGGGCTCGGCTAGGCGGCGCAGGAATTTGGCATAAGCGGTTGCGTCGAGGTGATAGGCGTAAGCTATCGACGCCCCCTCATGCGTTGCGAACCGGTTCGCCTTGGCCGCCTGCGCCTCGAGGCTGTAGTCGGCATAATCGCCGCCAAAGCCCTGGCGCACGGCCTCCAGCCAAAAATGCTGAAAATCCGCCATCCAGACCGATTTTCCGACCGAGCCGAAGGCATGGAAATAGCGGTCGCCAAGTTTGCGCCAATTCTCGAACTCGATGCCGACCTTAAAGGTCGCGGTGGTCGCCTTGACGAAACCCTGTTCGTAAATGCCGAGAATATTATGGAAAGTGCGCGCGGTGGGGATGGTGGATTCCCCAACGCCGACCGTGCCGATCTCGTCCGATTCCACGAGCGTGATCTCGATCAGCGGGCCCAGCTGCTTGACCAGCGCCGCCGCCGCGACCCAGCCGGCGGTGCCGCCTCCGGCGATAACGACGCGCTTCACGCTTTTCCCGTTCATCGAAGTTCCTCAGTTGCCCGACGCCGCGCGATCCGCGCGGTCCTGATCAGATGTCGTCGGCCGGACAATAACGTTGCAGAAAATCCGGGTGGCTCGGCAGCTTCGAGACGACACCAGCGACATTGGCACGCATATCGTCGAGCGCCTTGCGCAACTCGGCGTCGGGCATCATGCGCGCGAGCATATGATAGCCGCGCGGCTCCATCCGCTGGCCGCGCAGCACCTGCACCCAGCTATCGATCTCGAACAGGTCATCCAGCGTGTGGTAGGTCAGCGCATTCTCACGGAAGAGCGCCATCCGTTCCTTCAAGGAATCAGGAATATCCATCGTCCGCGCACGATCCCAGAACGGGGAATCGTTGCGTTCGGTCTGGTGATAATGAAGGATGATGAAGTCGCGAATGCCCTCGAATTCCTTGCGCGACTTCGTGTTGAAGTGATTGATCAGCGCGTCGTCGCAGCCGTTGAAGGGGAAATCCTGGATCAGGCGCGTGACTGCCACCTGCATCAGGTGGATGCTCGTCGATTCCAGCGGTTCGATGAAGCCGCCGGCCAGGCCGAGCGAGACGACATTCTTGTTCCACGCCTTCTTGCGCGCGCCGGTCTTGAAGCGGAGCAGCCAAGGCTCGACCACTGGCTCGCCAGCGACATCCGCGAGCAGCTTTGCGCGCGCCTCGTCGTCAGACATGAATTCGTTGCAGAAGACGAGCCCCGCCCCGACGCGCTTTTGCAACGGGATACGCCACTGCCAGCCGGCCTTGTGGGCGATAGCGCTGGTATAAGGGATGGGGGGATGCGGCGAAGTCGTCTGGACCGCGACGGCGCTGTTGGTCGTGATCCACCGGCCCCAATCGTCGAACCCGGTCTTGAGCGTGCCCTCGATCAGAAGCGCGCGAAAGCCGGTGCAGTCCAGGAACAGGTCGCCCTCGATGCGTGCGCCCGTCTCAAGCACCAGCGCCTTGACGTGACCGCTCTCGGGATCCTGCTCGACCGACTGGATCTTGCCCTCGATCCGCTTGACGCCGGCCGGCTCGGCCAGGCTGCGCAGGAAGCGGACGTAGCGATAAGCGTCGAGATGATAAGCATAATTGAGCGGCTTTTGTTCGCCGATGAAGAATTTATTCGCCTCTCCCGCGACCAGTTCGGCGCAATAGTCGTTGAGATCGCCGCCGAAGCCGCGCTCGCGTGCTTCCAGCCAGAAATGGTGGAAATCCGCTATCCAGGTCGGGCGTTTGCCGATTTTGCCGAAAGCGTGAATGTAGCGATCGCCATCGCGCGCCCAGTTCTTGAACTCGATGCCCAGCTTGAAGGTCGCCTGCGACGCACGCATGAAATCCTGTTCGTCGATCCCCATGAAACGGTGGAAGGAGATCATCGTCGGCACGGTGGATTCGCCGACACCGACGGTGCCGATATCGTCGGATTCGACCAAGGTGATGTCGAGTAACGGCCCGAGATGCCGGACCAGGGCGGTTGCTGCGACCCAGCCGGCCGTGCCGCCTCCGGCAACGACGACACGCTTGATTTTTTGCTCGGTCATGTGGCGTTCTCGTTCTATCGATTTATCTTGTGAATGATGGCCGCGCGCAGGCGACGCGCCTTGATGTCATCGAGCCGGCCGAGCGCGCCCTGGGCGGGCTCCGGCAGATGCGCGGCGGCCTGATCGGCAGGTCCAAAGACGTAATAATCGAACAGGTTGCGCCAGGCCGCCTTCTCGCTGTCGGGCCGATCGCGCAGGCTGAGTATGGCGTGCAGCAAAGTCGTCTGCGGCGTGTCCATGAAGGCGGGCGAAACATCCCACCAATAGTTGATCATCGCGTTGAACGGATCCAGCGCCTCCACCTGATGCCACCATAAGGCAGGGTAGAAGAGGATGTCGCCCGGCTCGAGTTCCGCGACCTGCGCCGACTCCAAAGCATCGGCAAAGCGCGGATAAAGATCGAAATCGGGAGCGCGAAGATCGACCATGCTGACGACCTGTCCGCCGGGCGTCGGTTCGAGGGGGCCGGGATATAGGTTCGCCACCTGCTCGGGCGGGAACAATGTGAAACGGCGGCGCCCTATCGCGCAACAGGCGATGTTGTTGGATTGGTCGTAATGGGTCGGCGCGGTCGTGCGATTGCCGAGCCAGATGCTCACGGTCGGCGGCCGACATCCAAATGCGACATCATCGAGCTTGAGCGAATTCTCTGCGCTTATTCCCGGCAGGAATTGATCCAGATCGGTCGACCCGACGTAAAAGGATGGCGATGCCGGATCCCCGAGCCGTTCGGCGATCCGATCCAGATAGACATCCAGTGCCACGCGTTCGGAATTGTAGTTCAGCCCGGTCGCGCCCGCTTCGTAAAAATAGCGACCGCCATTCTCTGGCAGGCCGGTATAACCGACCACCGGCCGGCCGCTGTAGAAATGCTTGAGATAGGAGATCGCGTCTCCGACACCTCGCCGGCCCGCCTCCACCAATGGCCAGTCATTCACGAAGCCGCGCACGATGACCGGCTTGTCGGCCGCGACCAGTGCTGCCGGGTCGATCGCATCGCGATGAACCGACTCCACCATGCGTGTGGCGCGCTGGGTCGCCGCGGCCGCGGTCATCAGGCGGCCTCTTCCTCTTGCCTGGCCCGCTTCAACTCAACCAGGCGATTGATGTTGGCGAGCGAGAAGGCGGTGGCGAAGGCCGCGCGCAGAAAGCCGTCCTGGTGGAGCTGCGCGAGCGCCGCGCCGTCCAAGGCGGCGAGCCGGTCGGGATCTATCGTGAAGAAGTCCGGCAGGTCGTAACGCAGGCCCTCGTTGATCGGGAGCTGGATCGCCACCGGCTGGACAAGGTCCAGCCTCTGGAACGCGGCGAACATCGGCGCCATGACCTCGTGCCCCACGTGGATCGCGCGCAACACCGCCGCGATACGATCGAGATAGGGGCTATTGCCGCCGTGCGTGCGGAATACGAGCTCACCCTCGGTGCGGCTGACGCGCGGATCGTCGAGATCGATATGAATCATCGGCTCTGCGCTCTCATCCGCATCGGGACGAGGAACTCCGATCGAGAAGGGGCCGCGTTGCTGGATCGCCGGAACGTACCGTGCGGCCCAGCCGTGATCACCCAGGTAAAGATTTTCGTCGGCGTCGAGGCCGAGCAATATCACAGCGACAAAAGCGCCCTGCGGATCCTTGCGGAACAGGATCGGATAATCGCGCTGGGCGTCCTCGAACTCGGTAGGGAAAATGAGCGCCTGATTGACCGCGTCGCCATAGGCGGCCGAGTAGCGCGTGATGACACGCAAATCGTGGTGATCCACGTTGTTGAGCAAGACACGATTGGTCATCAATTCCCTCACCCTGGAGACGGTCGCTGATCGTCTTGAGGACCCTCGACGAGGCATCTTTAAGCGCCCCGATGCGGGTCTCGTCAAAAGAAAAGGGGGTCGCTGCAAGGCAGCGACCCCCGAGTATCGATAGGCTTCCGGATCAGAAGCGGAAGCGCACACCAAGCAGGTAGCGAGCGCTTGCTTCCGCCGCGAAAGTCACCTGGTTCGTCGAGCGGGCATATTGGTAGAGCCCCTTCTCGAAGATGTTGATGCCTTCCAACGACACCGCGAGATGCGGCGTGATGTCGTAGCTCAGGTTGGCATCGACCTGGCCATGGGCCTTGGTGAATTCCGGATTGTGCGAAGAACCGTTGTTGATCGCGTCCAGATATTTGGCGCGCCAGTTGTAGCTGACACGCGCCGAGATGCCGTGCTTGTCGTAGATCAGCGTGGCGTTGGCGGTATCGCTGAGGCCGAGCAGAGCGAACAGGTTCGCGGTGGGATCGGCGGTCACGTCGATGCCGATGTTGCCGCGAACGTAGGTGTATGCCGCGGCTACACCGATGCCGGTATGGCCGAAGAAGTACTGGCCGGCGACTTCGAAGCCGTGGATCTTTGCGTCCTTGTTGTTGATCGGCGTGTTGACCGCGAAGTTGAACAGCGGATCGTTGCTGTCGGCGATGATGTCGACGGCCTGGATCTGCTGGCTCTGGAAAGCCGAGTCCAGCGACTGGTTGGCTTTATCGTAATGGGACAGGAACGTCGCCGTCGCCTGAGGCACATTGCCACCGTTCTGAACAAGCAGCGAGGTGTATGTGAACAGGTTGACGTCGCCCGCATTGATGCCATTGGCCGTCAGCTGCGCCTTCGCGATCCCCGAACGGCTACCCGCTGCACCCGAACTTGGATCACGCAGACCGAACAGGCTCCGGTTCACGATCGTATTGCCGATGAAGTTGTGCACCCGCTTCTCGAAGAAGCCCGCCGACAGATAGCTCGACGGTTTGAAATACCACTCCACCGACAGGTCGAAATTGTCCGAGGTCAGCGGCTGCAGATTCGGGTTGTGCGCATTGCCGGTCGCCGATCCGCCAACCGACGTCGCATCGTTGGGATTGCCAGCGGTAGTCGACGCGAACAGATCGCCATAGCTCGGCCGCGAAATGGTGCGGCTGACCGAGAAGCGGCCAATCAGGTTCTGGGTCAGATTGATCTGGAAATCCATCGACGGCAGCAGATTGTCGTACTTGCCCTTTCCGGGAACCGGCTGGAAGTCCGTGCTGATCGTCTGGATGAAGTCGTTGTCCGACTGCCAGATGATTGCCGTCGGCACCGACTGGAGCGAAACCGACTTGACCTTGGTGCGCTCATAGCGCGCACCTGCCACCAGGCTGGCGTCGTGATCGCCAAGCTGGCCCTTCCAGGTGACTTGGCCATAAACCGCCCAGATATTTTCCTTCACCCGATCGTCGGCAAAGCCATTCACGGCAGCCGGCGAACCATTGGCGGTATAGGCCGCACTGAGCTTGTTATAGAGCGTCGTCGGATCCTCGGTACGGAACGCAAGAAGCGCGTCGCCGGTCGCCTTCGGATCATAATGGGTGAACTTGCAGACCAGGCAGAATTCGTTGACCAGGCCGGGCGCATATTGTGCCACGTCACGCGGCGCGTCGTTGCTCCAGTTGCCGAGCGTCTGGTACGTTTGATTCTGCACAGAGTGCGTGCTGGTGGTGCGGTAGTCGGTACCGAAGTCAAACCGGCTTTCACCGCCCAGCTTCCATCCGAAATCGACGCGGCCTTCCTTAATCCGCTGCGATAGACGCGTGCTGACCTGGCGGCCGACCTGGCTGCCGAGATCACCTACGTCGAGCTTGCCGTTGGCATTGCCCTTGGTGCATCCGGTCGGCTTGACCGCCGTTCCGCACTGCACCGCGCCGACCGGATCGCTATATACGACCGTCTGCGTCGGGAAGCCGTGGCTGTAATCCCAGCTATGCTGGTAGAGCGTCGGGGCGGCGAGCGAGATCAGCGTGGAGCTCACGCCGTTGGGATTGTCGGGCGTGCTCTTCGACAGGCCGGTATGCCCATCCAGATTCACCTCGAAATTGTCGGTCAGTTCCCATTTGGCATGCAGGCCAAAGTCGTTGAGACGGTTCTTCTGCGCGCGATATTGCTGCTCGGCGCCGGCGTCCTTCTGCGCGCCGGAGATGGTCTCGTGCAGGTAAGCGGGCGTGTAGACCGAGTGGCCCGAGTCGAACGTCACGACGTCGAAATTCTGGTTGAACCAGTTCGATTCGTCGCTCGAGCGCTCTTTGGCGATGTTCTGCGCGAACAGGCCATCTGCCGTGAGGGTCAGCTTGTCGGTGGGCTTCCACTGCAGCGATGCCTGAGCGTTGATGCGCTCGTTGCTATCCTCCGCAAACTGATAGCGTGCGTCATCCGGACGAGCGACCAAGGCGTTGCCGTCGGCAGGCTTGTTGTTGATCTGCGCCGAGCTGCTGACGTGGTTGTTGGACGGATTGAGGAAATCATTCACCGTCGTGACGTTCCAGCCGTTGACCGTCACGTCGGCGCGCGAGAAGTTGCGCTTCTGGTAGCTGCCGAACAGCGACGCGCCGAACGTCTGATCCGCATTGCTCCAGCTCAGCACGCCGGACACCTGCGGCGTCACGTGCGCACCGCACTTGATGCATTGATCCGCGCTCGTGTCGTAATCCGCCTTGACGCCGATGCTGCCGTTGAAGCCGGATTCGCGATTGTCGAGCGGACGGCGGGTGACCACGTTGATGGTGGCGCCGATGCCACCCGACGGGATCGCAGCCCGACCGGTCTTGTAGACCTCGAGCGTCTTCACGCCTTCCGATGCAAGATTCGAAAAGTCGAACGAGCGGCTGGTGTTCCGTTTGAAGTCGACCGGACCACCGACCGCCGTCTGATCCGACGCGGCGAGCTGGCGGCCGTTCAGCGTGACGAGATTGTAATCCGGGCCGAAGCCGCGAACGGTAACCTCGGCGCCTTCGCCGTTGCGGCGGTTGATGGACACGCCGGTGATGCGCTGGAGCGATTCAGCCAGGTTGGTGTCAGGGAACTTGCCCATATCTTCGGCCGAGATCGCGTCGACCACACCGGTCGAGTCACGCTTGATCGCGATCGAGCGTTCGAGCGAAGCGCGGATGCCGGTGACGACGACTTCGTCGCTGACGTCCGGGGTGCTTGCCGCGGCGGGTGCCGCGGTGGGCTGGGCGGGTGCGCCGGCGGTCTGTGCCTGGGCGACGCCCGGCACGATCAGGCAGGCGGCAACCGCCAACGCCGACGTTGAAAGAGTAAGCAGGTTTCTTGGATTCTTCATGATTCTCATCCCCCCGTGTCAGTCAGCTCGCGGCTGCCGATCAGTTGGTGCAAGATGGCTCTTGGCCATCGATGTCAGCCCCTACCGGTGCCCGGAATGAAGTCAACGGCCCCCAAATATGTAAACGCATACAACTGCAATGACAGCGCGATCAGGGGAATATTCGTGCCGAAAGATGCAAAAAGGCAACGCAATGCTGCACTGCAAAATGGATTTGGAGCAATCATACTATGATTGATCGCTTCGTTGACGCATGGACGTTTGACTTGGGATGAGCGAAAGTTGCGGCCTCGAAACATGCTCGCTTCGCAAGTGAAGGAGGGACAGACATGCTGATCGTGTTTGCACTATTGATCGGGATCGTGGCTGGCTTACGGGCTTTTACGGCCCCCGCCGCGGTAAGTATCGCGGCACGATATTGGCATCTGGATGTGGAAGGCACGCCGCTGGCCTTTCTCGGCTATCGCTGGACGGCGTGGATATTCGTGGCGATCGCGCTGGCTGAACTTGTCGGCGACCAGCTCCCCGCGACGCCCAGCCGCAAGGTTCCGGTCCAATTCGGAACGCGGATCGTGATGGGCGCGCTGGCGGGCGGCGCGATCGGCGGAGCCGCGATGTTTTATCCGGGTGTGGCCGCGGGCGCGGTGGGCGCGGTGATCGGGACGCTTGGCGGCGCGGCCGCGCGGGCGAAGCTGGCGGCGGCGTTCAAGCACGATCGGCCCGCGGCGCTGATCGAGGACGTCGTCGCGATCAGCGGTGCCTGGCTCATCGTCTGTGGCGTGGCATGACCGGCGGCTTCGATGCGATCATCGTCGGCGCGGGCCAGGCCGGTCCGGCTTTGGCCAGCCGGCTCACGGCCGCGGGCCAGAAGGTTGCGCTGATCGAGCGGCATCTGGTGGGCGGGACGTGCGTCAATACCGGCTGCAAACCGACCAAGACGCTCGTCGCCAGTGCCTATGCGGCGCATCTCGCGCGACGTGCGGGAGAGTATGGCGTCATTGCCGGCGATATCGGGATCGACATGCCCACGGTCGCCGCACGGGCCCGCAAAGTCATCCTGGATTCGCGCAAATCGAACGAGGAGTGGCTGGCGGGGATGGCCGGGCTGACCTTCCTGCGTGGCCATGCCCGGTTCGAAGGTCCACACAAGATCAGGGTCGGCGACCAGCTGCTGGAGGCACCGCGTATTTTCCTCAACGTCGGCGGGCGCGCGGCGGTGCCGGACATGCCGGGCATCGATGAGGTCGATTATCTCACCAACACCACTATCATCGGCCTCGAGACGGTGCCCGAGCACCTGGTGATCGTCGGCGGCTCCTATATCGGGCTCGAATTCGCGCAAATGTATCGCCGGTTCGGCGCTCGCGTGACGGTGGTCGAGATGGGGCCGCGCCTGATCGGGCGCGAGGATCCGGACATTTCCGATGCGGTCCGCACGATCCTGGAGGGCGAGGGGATCGAGGTCCGCACGAATGCCTGCTGTATCCGGCTGGCGAAGCATGACCGGGGCGTCGCGGTCGGCGTCGATCGGACCGAGGGTGCGCCGGAGGTGGTCGGCAGCCATGTGCTGCTCGCGGTCGGCCGCCGGCCCAATACGGACGATCTCGGCCTCGACAAAGCGGGCATCGCCACCGACGCCAAAGGCTATATCCAGGTCGACGATCGGCTCGCGACCAATGTCGAAGGCGTATGGGCGCTGGGCGATTGCAACGGGCGCGGCGCGTTCACGCATACCGCCTGGAACGATTATGAGATCGTTGCCGCCAATCTGCTCGATGGCGCGGATCGCCGGTTATCGCAGCGTATTCCCGGCTATGCGCTCTATATCGATCCGCCGCTGGGCCGCGTCGGCATGACTGAAGCGCAGGCACGCGCGAGCGGGCGGCCCCTGCTGCTCTCGACCCGGCCAATGACCCAGGTGGGGCGCGCGGTCGAGAAGGGCGAGGCGCTCGGTTTCATGAGGCTGGTTGCGGACGCGGACACGAAGCGCATCCTGGGCGCGGCGATCCTCGGCACCGGCGGCGATGAGGCGATCCACGGCCTGTTGGATATGATGAACGCGGATCAGCCGCTTTCCACCCTGCAATGGGCGGTGCCGATCCATCCGACGGTATCGGAACTCATTCCCACCCTCGTTGGGGATTTGCGCCCGGCATGACCGGACGGCCGGAATGGATCCGGGCATTGGGCCCCGCCACCCATCGACGTCGAGGCACCGACGCCGATGGGTGGGACGGGGCGGCGATGGTCGCGGCCGCACGCTGCCACAACCATCCCGGAAAGGAACGCCAAACGATACTGGTACGCTACTCAAGCTACACTTACGCTACGCATACTAGGCACAGTGACGATACTCGTCCCCCGGTACGCCATCGCCCCCCAGCGATCTCGCTCCGTACGAATCATTTATTCCGAATCAGTGGCTTGCCGCAATCCGGCCTGAGGATGAGGCTCGAATACTACCCTTCGGTCAGGTTTCCGCGCGGCTTGTTACACTGTATCCCCCTGATGTAATTGCAAGCGGGTGCAGGTAATGGTGGATCAACTCATCTCTGCCCGCAGCAATCGTGCGGTCGCGTACGCGCGCGCACTGCTCGCCACGTTCCTCATGCTGTCGGTCACGTTCGGCGCGCTGCGTTACGCCGAGGCACAGCATGCCGCACAGATCGTGCTGGTGGCCTATTTCGTTTATAGCCTGCTGATCGCCGCGGCGGTGCGCACCGTCCGTTTGCGTCGGCACCTGTTCAGCGCGGCGCTTGCCTTGTCGATAATCGACGTGATCGCGCTCGGCGGCCTGATGTACCTGACCCAGGGCGGAGAGGGGCAGGGGCAGCCCTTTTTCACGCCTTTGATCTTCATCATCGTCAGCGGGACGGTGAGCTGGGGATCACGCGGCGCGATCGGCAGCGGCCTGCTCGTGCTTTTCCTGTTCCTGCCGACGGGATTCGCGACGGGCGTCTTCGATCCCGAGCACAAGAACATGCTGCAATTCTTCCTGATGCGGATCGGCTATATCGGCACGATCACGGTCATGCTCGCCGCCTTCGCGAGCAACCTGGAGCGGCTGATCAACGAGCTGACCCGGCTGTCGCGCGTGCCGACGCGGGGCGGCTTCGGCGAATTGCCGCTCGCGGAATCGCTGGGCTATGCGATGGACGTGTTCGCCGCGAAGCGCGGCCTGATCGTCTGGCAGGATCCGGAGGAGCCGCATCTGAGGTTGATGCGCAAGGATTTCGGCGCGCTGCATGGATCGAGCCTGCCCAATGTCGATCAGGGGCCGCTGGTTGCGAGCGAGCTGATCAACGCGCCTTTCCTCTACGACCGGCGGCGTAACGCGGTTCTCTATCGCGCGGGCACCAAGCTGCTCGATTTCACGGGCGATCCGCTTCAGCCGATCCTGTCGAGCATGGCGGATTACGCACGCGTGCTGGTGATCCCGATCGATGCCGGCGGCGCGCGCGGGCTGGTGATGATCCTCGATCCGGCCGATCCGGTGAATGAGGATCTCGCGGTGGCGGCGATGGCGGCTGGCCAATTGTCGCTCGCGATCGAGGCGTGGCGGCTCCATTCCGAATTGCGCGTCGCCGCGGCGAGCGAGGAGCGGATGCGGCTCGCGCGCGATCTGCACGATGGCGTTCTCCAGTTCCTCGCGGGCGCGCGCCTGCAGCTCGACCTGATCGCGCGCACCGAGCTGACCGAGACCGCGCGCGAACGCGTGACGCAGATGGTGGAGGCGATCGGCGAGGAGCAGCGCAGCCTGCGCGCGGTGATCAACGCAATGCGCCGCGCGCCCGAGCTGGCCGTCGCCAAGCTCGCCAGCTCGCTCGACCACCTCACGCATCATCTGTCGCGTTCGTGGGATGCGGCGATAACCGCCAGGGTCGAGCCGGCGGACCTGACCATATCCGATCATATGGAGGACGATGTCATCCGGATCGCGCGAGAGGCGGTCGCCAATTCGGTGCGCCATGGCGGCGCGCGCAAGGTCGATATCGCGGTGCGCAAGACCGAGGACCGGCTAGACATCGCGATCGGGGACGACGGACGCGGCTTCGCTTTTCAGGGACGTATGGCGAATGGCGAGCTGGCAAGCTATGCCGGACGTCCGCGCTCGCTCCACGATCGCATCATCGGCATGGGAGGCACAATGACGGTGACCAGCGGCAAGACCGGAGCCAGCATCGAGATACGCGTGCCGCTGAAGGGTGCTCGATGACGTTTTCGATCGTCGTTGCCGATGACCACCCGATGCTTCTCGACGGCATATGCGGCCTGCTCGCCGCGGCGGGCCATGACGTGAAGGCGCGATGCCTCGACGGCCAACAGGCGCGCGAGGCGATCAAGCAGTTCGAGCCTGATATCGCGATCCTCGATATCCACATGCCGGAAACGAGCGGCATCGACCTGCTGCGCGAGGCACGGCGCGACAAATGGAAGACGCGGATCGTCATCCTGACCGCGAGCCTGGATCCTCAGCCGATCATGGCGGCGCTGCAGCTGCGCGCCGATGGCCTGATCCTGAAGGGCGCCGGCGGCGATACGATGCTCAAATGCCTCGAACGCGTGATGGATGGCGAGCAATGGCTCGACCGCGACGCGATGCATCAGATCGTCGACCAGATCGGCAAGCCGATCGACCGGCCGCTGGAACTGACCCCGCGCGAGACCGAGGTGGCGCGGCTGGTGTCGCTTGGCAGCCGCAACAAGGAAATCGCGCGCGAGCTCGATATTTCGGAGGGCACGGTCAAGATGCACCTCCACAATCTCTACGAGAAATTGAGCGTGTCGTCGCGGACCGAGCTCGCCATCCTGGTGCGCGACAAAGGTTTGAGTTGAACCGCCGGCGGGGCGGTGGCAACCAACCCGCGATTGCGTTAGCCTGTAGCTCTCCTCACCACGCGAAGGACCTCCCCCATGTTCCGTTCGTCCCTCTGCCTCGCGCTCGCGCTGACAGCGCTTCCCATCACCGCCGCGCAGGCCGCGCTGAAGGTGGGCGAAAAGGCGCCCGATTTCTCGACCCAGGTCAGCCTGGCGGGCAAGGCGATGCCTTTCTCGTTGAAAGAGGCGCTCGGCAAGGGACCGGTGGTGCTCTATTTCTATCCGGCGGCCTTCACCCAGGGCTGCACGATCGAAGCGCATGAGTTTGCTGAGGCGACCGACGATTTCAAGAAGCTGGGCGCGACCGTCATCGGCATGTCGGGCGACGGGATCGAAAAGCTCAACAAATTCTCGGTCTCGGAATGCCGCAACAAGTTCGCGGTCGGATCGGCCAGCCCGGCGACGATCACCGCCTATGACGTGACGCTGCCGAAGAACCCGACGGTATCGAACCGCACATCCTACGTGATCGCGCCTGACGGCAAGGTGATCTTCGCATATTCGGCGATGGACCCGGCGGGTCATGTCACCGGGACGATGGATGCGGTCAAGGCGTGGGACAAGCAGCATCACAAGGGGTGAACGACGCGAAAGCGCTGATCGCGCGTCACGATCTCGCGCCGCACCCCGAGGGCGGCTGGTATCGCGAGACGTGGCGGGCGCAGGCGGGCGACGGCGAGCGGTCGCCCGGCACCGCGATATTGTTCCTGCT
>JAEKMC010000148.1 GCA_019508115.1 Sphingomonas sp. | reverse complement strand
GCGGGCGCGGTTTCGGTCGCTCTGGACAATTCGGACCTAAGCCTAACGCAGCGGCGGCACGTCCCAGTTCACCCCCACCTCCATAGCGCGGAACCGGTCCGGCGCGATATGGCGTTCCGCCAGCGTCTTGCGCAGCAGGTCCGGCGGGTCGTTGATCCCCTCGCTCGACAGCTTGAACGTGCCCCAGTGCACCGCCAGCACATGGGCAGCGTGCAATTTCTGGAAGGCGTCGACCGCCTCGACCGGGCCGATATGGTTGCCGCTCATGATGTCGCGCGGCTGGAAGGCGCCGATCGGGATCAACGCCAGCCGGTAAGGCCCGTCTTTGGCATCCTCGACCGGCCAGCTGCCGTCCCCCGGCCCGGTATCGCCCGCGAAGAACAGGTTGCCGCCCGGCAAGGTCACCGCGAAGCCTGACCAGAGCGCGCGGTCGCGGTCCTTCATCCAGCGCGAACCCCAATGGTGGACGCGCTCGACGATCACGTCGATCCCCGGCCGCACAGGCACGCGCCCGCCCCAATCGCGCGCCACGGCCTGCGCACCTGCGCTGCGGATCAACGTGTCATTGCCCAGGCTGGTGACGATCAGCGGATGGTCGCGGTCCCACAGTCGCTTGAGCGTGGGGAGGTCCATATGGTCCCAATGATCGTGGCTCACCAGCACCAGGTCGATATGCGGCAACGCGTCGAACGCGATGCCGGGCGCGCGCACGCGCCTTGGCCCCAGGCCCCAGGGGCCTGCTCTCTCGGCATAGATCGGATCGGTCAGGATGTTGATCCCGCCCGCCTGCACCAGCACGGTCGAATGGCCGATCCACGTGACCACCATTCGCTTCGGATCGGTCACCGTCGCAGGCCTGCCTGCGGGGGTCGCGACGTGCGCGGGCCAGGGCGATGCCGCATCCAGCCGATGCAGCCGGAGCCAGATTCCCGCCGGCGAGCGCTTCTGCAGGCCGCCAGTCCCTTGCTCGCCATCGGGATTGAAGAAATGCTGCCCGTCGAAATGATCGCTGACCGGCCCGCGATAATAGATCCGGTCGAGGAAAGGCGGCACCGTCGCCGGCAGCAGCAACAGCACGATCAGCGCGCCCAGCAGCAGACGCCAGGTCCAGCTCCAGATGCGCTTTGCCGCGTGCCCCATCACCAGGTGCCTTAACCTAACAACACGCCTCCGAACAGGGGGGCGGCGGCGCGGATCGCGATATTTGGTGAGGGCCGTGGAGCGAGTGATTAGTTCAATTGACAATCCGACGAATCATTGTGTAAACACAACATATCATCTTTGATTCGCGGTGATGTTGTGACAAATCTATATAATCGCATCGCCCTGTTTCGCGCCGAGCGCGGCGTCTCGCGCCGCGATCTGGCCGAGGCGGTGGGCGTGAACAACCAGACGATCGGCTATCTCGAGCGCGGCGATTACAAGCCCAGCCTCGAGCTCGCGATGAAGATCGCGGCCTATTTCGGCGTGCCGATCGAGCTGCTTTTTTCCTTCCAACCCTTTGAATCGGTCGCAGACGCCCTCCGGCGCGCGGCATCAGGAGATTGACATGACGTTGCTCGATCGGATTGATCGCTTCTGCCACTGGGCGGTGCTGGATCGGTTAAAGAAGCCGCGACCGTTGCGCTGGCAGCCCTTCCTTGCCCTGGCGGCGATCGTTGCCAGCTATATCCTGCTCGTGAGCGGGGAGGGGCACTTCGCGCCCTGGCGGTTCGCGATAGGCCTTACGCTATATGTGGGCGGGAGTATTGCCGCCGCCCTGATGCGCCAGATGGGCCCCCGCTTGAGCCCCGGCCAAGCCGGCCCGCTCGACGAGCGCGAGCTGAGCATCCAGGCACGCGCCAGCGCATGGTCGGGCCGCACGCTCAGCGTGTCGGCGATGGTCGGCTGTTTCTACATGGCCTACGCCTACTGGTTCCACATATGGCGGCCCAGCACGCCCCTAGACTGGGTCTTTCTCGGCATGGCGCTGCAGAGCGCTTCGCTACTCCTGCCGACGCTGATCGCCAGCTGGCTCCAGCCGCTGCCGGAAGAGGATGTCGACGAGGTGTGATTTGCTTGTCGCCCCGGCGGGCTAAGCCAACAATTTCTCCCGCGCGATCTTCTCGCGCCACACCAAAGGCCCGGTGTGATGCACGCTGGTCCCGGTCGCATCGACCGCGACCGTCACCGGCATGTCCTTCACGTCGAATTCGTAGATCGCCTCCATGCCGAGATCCTCGAACCCGACCACCTTCGCGCCCTTGATCGCGCGCGCGACCAGGTAGGCCGCGCCGCCGACGGCCATCAGATACGCCGATCCGGCCTCCCTGATCGCCTCGATTGCGACCGGCCCGCGCTCCGCCTTGCCGACCATCGCCAGCAGGCCCAAATCGAGCATCATCTTCGTGAACTTGTCCATCCGCGTGGCGGTGGTGGGGCCGGCAGGGCCAACCACCTCGTCGCGCACCGGATCGACCGGGCCTACATAATAGATGACGCGGCCTTTGAACTCGACCGGCAGTTGCTCGCCCCGGGCCAGCATGTCGGCGATGCGCTTGTGCGCGGCGTCGCGGCCGGTCAGCATCTTGCCGTTGAGCAACAGCCGGTCGCCCGGTTTCCAGCTCGCGACAACATCCGGTGTCAAAGCATTGAGATCAACCCGGATCGACTCCTTCGACGGCGTCCATTCCACCTTGGGCCAATCGTTCAGATCGGGCGTCTCGAGGAACGCCGGGCCCGTCCCATCGAGATGGAAATGCGCGTGACGCGTCGCCGCGCAATTGGGGATCATCGCGATCGGCTTGGACGCGGCATGCGTCGGCCAGTCGAGAATCTTGACGTCGAGCACGGTCGAAAGCCCGCCCAACCCCTGCGCGCCGATGCCGAGCGCGTTGACCTTCTCGAACAATTCGATCCGCAGCTCTTCGATTTTGTTCGACGGGCCGCGCGCGCGGAGCTGCGCCATGTCGATATCGCCCATCAGCGATTCCTTGGCGAGCAGCATCGCCTTCTCGGCCGTCCCGCCGATGCCGATCCCGAGCATGCCGGGCGGGCACCAGCCCGCGCCCATCTGCGGCACCGTCTCCAGCACCCAGTCGACGATCGAATCGCTCGGGTTCATCATCTTGAACTTGGACTTGTTCTCGCTGCCGCCGCCCTTGGCCGCGACCGTCACGTCGACATGATTGCCCGGCACCAGCTCCACGTGCAGCACCGACGGCGTATTGTCCTTCGTATTGACCCGTCCGAATGCCGGATCGGCGAGGATCGAGGCGCGTAATTTGTTCTCCGGATGGAGGTAAGCGCGGCGCACGCCCTCATCCACCACCTCTTGCAGGCTCTTCGATCCATCCGCGAGGCGGCAATCCTGGCCCCATTTGACGAAGATGGTGACGATGCCCGTATCCTGGCAGATCGGGCGATGCCCTTCCGCGCACATCCGGCTGTTGGTCAGGATCTGCGCGATCGCGTCCTTGGCCGCGGGCGACTGCTCCGCCTCATAGGCTTCGCCCAGCGCGCGGATATAATCCATCGGATGGAAGTAGGAGATATACTGGAGCGCGTCGGCGACGCTCTCGATCAGATCGGCTTCGCGGATGATGGTGGTCATGATGCCCGCGCCTATAACGGGCCGCCGCGCCGCAGCAAGGCTTTCGCCCCGAGGTGGGGGTACCCAGTCCGAGTAAGTTCGATGACAAAGCGGCGACCTAGAGTCGCTAAGGGGATTGACGGCGAAAGCCCTCTCCCTCTTGAGGGAGAGGGTTGGGTGAGGGTGCCCCGTACTATTGGGCTAGGCGCTCGCCTGCGGCTCGCTCCCCCTCACCCCAACCCTCTCCCCGCCGGGGAGAGGGAGCTTCGCTTCGATCAAACCGAAAACGACTCTAGCGATCCACCTTTGCCAGATCGCGATCCATCGCGGCGCCGTCGAACGGGACGACGATCACCTTGCTGCCATGGCCGTTATTGCCGGTCTGCGCTTCCTTGGGCGTGTCGATCACCGCGAAGGTGAGCGCGACCACATGGCCATGCTCCATCACCACGGCGGGACGCTCCAGCTTGTTCCAATGGTTCACCGTGCCATCGACATAGCGGATGAAGTCAGCCTCGGGCTGATACGCCAGGCCCTGGAATCGCCAGCCCGTGATGCCGTCGCGCGAGATCAGATGATAGGCCCGGCGATCCTCCCAATGGTTGACCAGCATGTGGTACCAGCCCCCGCTGAACCACAGCGTGGGATCCTCCAGGCGATCGAGGTTCTTCTGCGGAAGGCCCGGCAAGTCGATGAAGATGCTGCGGCCCATCACCTCATAGGGACCCAAAATCCCCTTCCGGCTCAGCAGGATCTGCCCGGATCTTTGCACGATCTCATAGGCGCCGTCGGGACGCACGATGAGGCTCACATTCGACGCATGCCAGGGTTTGGGCGTCGCCCCCTCCTTCGGCACGTCGGTGGCGAGGAACACCGAGCGGTATTTGCTCTGGTCGACGCTGATGCTGCCGAGCAGGCGCCACGGACCATCGATCGACGCGGAGGTGAAGACGTCGCCGTTGCGCGTTTCGCTGAGCACGATGGCATAGCGCCCGTCCGGCATCCGCAACGGGGTGACGTTATGCCCGAGACCGCCTTGGTCCGAAGGCCAGTTCAGGCCCATGTCCCGATAAGGCCCGAGCAGGGATTTGGTGATTGCGGTCACGGCCTTGGACTGGCCCCACGCGGAATGACCGAGCGCCTGGTCCCAGCGGCTCGCGAACATCCGGTATCGCCCGTCCGGCCCCTTGAGGATCGGACCATCCCAATAATTCCACTGCTTCAATCCGGTATCTTCGAGTCCGTTGCCCGTGTCACGCGCGCCGACCTCGGCCGCACCCCAGGCCTTCTTGCTCAACGGCTTCACGATCGGCGTGGGCTTGAAATAAGCGATGAAGGGCTTGGGCCCGAGCACCGGCAACGTTTCGCGTTCGGGTGCAGCCGTCGTGCCCGCTTCGGGTGCAGCTGAGAGGGGCATCCACGCCCCCGCCGCCGTCAAAGCGAGAGCCGCCGCCGGCCAGAGGCCTCGTACCATGTCTCTGCGCTTCGATGACATTCTGGCCCTCGCATTGTTTGCGTCGTTCTAATCAGAAAGCATCTGATGGCTATTGTTGCCCGCAGGCAACGGCCACCCCATTGCCCGATCCGCGACGCGCGCAAAACTGACTCTTTCGGGCGCGTCAAGCGCACAATCCGACCGTCATGAAAATTAAACATCTTGTGCGCGGGAATCGGTAGTGACACTATCCCTTGTGTCGGGTCAGGGGGCTCGACGATCGATT
>JAEKMC010000147.1 GCA_019508115.1 Sphingomonas sp. | reverse complement strand
AGCGGGCGCGGTCGGCGCGGCGACGGAAATCGCGATGAGCGCGGCGGAAGTGGCGAAGCTGAGCCCGGTTCGGGTGCTGATCATAGTAGGTCTGCAAGGATATGCCCGATTAGCATCACCCTTACGGAGCAGCGTCGCGCCCGGTTACAGCTACCAGCGCAGAATGCGCGGGCCGACCAGCGCACCCACGCCGGCGGCCAGCGCGATACCGAGGCTGTACCAGGTCAGCACAAAGATCGCCGACACTTCGGGACAATGGAGGCAATAGATGGTCGCCGCGATCGCGCCCGCCGCCAGGCCCGCCGCCGCGCCCGCCGCGCGCAGCCGGGTCGGCGCGAGCCGGCGAAACGACCAGAGCAGCCCGACGAAGATCGGCATGGCCAGCGTCAGCACCAGCCACGGGCAGATCTTCCAGCTCTGGCCCAGCCACATTGCCAGCCAGTCCCGCGATGGCGTGTCCGCTAGTTCGCCGATTCCGATCCCGGCGAGCACAAGCACCGGAATGGCAAGCAGCCAAGGCCAGCGCGAGGGCAAAGCGTCGGGCCGCGCCAGCCGCATCGTCGCGACGATCGCGACGATCGCGAGCGAGGCGGTGTAGGTCCATTTCATCCAGAAGGCGAAGCCGTGCATCGCGATCCACAGGTCGGGGCGGATGCCGAGCGCGGCCATCAGCAGCGCCGATGTTATCA
This sequence comes from Sphingomonas sp., assembly GCA_019508115.1. Taxonomy (GTDB): domain Bacteria; phylum Pseudomonadota; class Alphaproteobacteria; order Sphingomonadales; family Sphingomonadaceae; genus Sphingomonas_I. Next base: position 6,979 of record JAEKMC010000147.1, on the reverse strand, counting down.
CCCCGCCACCGGCGATGCCAAAGGCGATGCGGCCCCCAAGCGCATGCCGGGGTACCGCCGGCACGTCGCGCGCCAGTGACTGGATCAGATCGTCCGTCTTCATGGCCGTTCGCCCCGGATGCGGGCGGCAAGCAATTTCATGCCGCGATGGACCGAAATCTTGACGTCGGATTCGCCGATCCGCGCGGCTTGCGCCGCCTCGGCGACGCTCAGCCCGTCGATATGGGTGTCGCGGATCGCGCGCGCCTGTTTCGAAGACAGGCCGGACAGCAATCGCGCGACATCCATCCGCGCGGCGCAGGCGTCCTCGAAACCTTCGGCAACCAGAATGTCGGCCAAGTCCTCGACCGGCACCGTGATGCGTTGCCGCCTGAAATGATCGATCATCCGATAGCGCGCGATCGCGTAAAGCCAGGCCACGAACGGCCGATCGCGATCATAGCTGGCCCTCCTCGTATGCACCGCGATCAACGTTTCCTGCACCAGGTCCTCGACATCATGCTCGGCGCCGCGCATGCGCCGCCGGTAGAAGCTCTGCAGCAACGGCACGAGTGCGCGCAGCAGGGCGGCGTGGGCGCCGGCATCGCCGGCGAGCCCATCCGTCATCCATGCCCGCAATTGCTCCTCGCGTTCCTGCATTCGCGCTCCCGAACAAGGCTTACGCGCAATCCACGCGCACGGTTACATCCTTGCGGACAATTCGCCGTAAAGGCCGTGTGTAACCGCCGAGCGGGCGCCAACGTACGACCTGCCGTGACCCGACGCTCCCCCTTTCGGGTCATCTCGCGGCGGGCGTGCGCCTGACAGCGCGCCCGTCGCTTGCGGGGTTAAGAAGGATCAAGATCATGACCAGAACTCATGCGGCGCTTGCCGCCACGCTCGCACTCACGCTCGCCGCCGGTGCGGCTGCCGCCGATACCGGCAAGACGCCGATGGAGAAATGCTACGGCGTGTCCCTCGCCGGCAAGAATGATTGCAAGGCGGGAGCGGGCACCACCTGCGCCGGCACGTCCAAGGCCAATTATCAGGGCAATGCGTGGAAGCTGGTCAAGGCCGGCACCTGCACGTCGATCAAGACTCCCAAGGGCCTGGGTTCGCTGACGCCCAAGGCCTGATCCGTGCCGCGCCCGTCGCCGCCCCTGCGGCGCGGGCGCGTGCCCTTCCGTTGAGGAAATGCCCATGATTTCGCCGATCGTTTTCTATCACCGCCTGTCCGACCTCGCGGGGCGGCTATTGCCCGCGTCGCTGCTGCTGCTGGTGGCGCGGTGCGGGATCGCCGCCGTTTTCTTCCAGTCCGGCCGCACCAAGGTCGATGGGCTGCTGACGATCACGGATTCGACCTACGAACTGTTCCGCACCGATTATGCCTTGCCGTTCCTGAAGCCGGAGGTGGCGGCGCATATCTCGACCTATTCGGAGCATCTTTTCCCGATCCTGCTCGTGCTTGGCCTGTTCACGCGGCCGGCGGCGATCGCCTTGCTCGGGATGACCAGCGTGGTCGAGATTTTCGTCTATCCCGATGCCTGGCCGACGCATCTCAGCTGGGCAGGGCTGCTCCTGCCGCTGATCGCGTGGGGCGGCGGCAATTGGTCCCTGGACCGCCTGATCGGGACCGAACGCCCGCTGGCGGCGCGGATGGCGCTCAGGGCTTGAGGCGCCACCCGGTGCGGAAGATGAAAGCGAGCAGGATCAGGCAGGCGGCCATGAACGCGGCGGTGAAGCCCAGGCTCACGCCGACGCTGACATCGCCGATGCCGTAGAAGCTCCAGCGGAAGCCGCTCACCAGATAGACGACCGGATTGAACAGGCTGACCGTGCGCCACGGCTGGGGCAGCATGTCGATCGAATAGAAAGCGCCGCCGAGGAAAGTGAGCGGGGTGATGACCAGCGCGGGAATGATCGCGAGCTGTTCGAAACTCCGCGCCCAGATGCCGATGATGAAGCCGAACAGGCTGAAGGTGATCGAGGTCAGCAAAAGGAACGCGACCATCCAGAAGGGATGCTGGATCTCCACCTGGGTGAAGAAGGTCGCGGTGACGAGGATGATGAGGCCGATCCCGACCGACTTGGTCGCCGCCGCGCCGACATAGGCCGCGACCGTCTCGACCGTGGACATGGGCGCTGACAATATCTCGAAGATCGTGCCCGTGAATTTGGGGAAATAGATGCCGATCGAGGCATTGCTGATGCTTTGCGTGAGCAGGGTCAGCATGATCAGCCCCGGCACGATGAAGGCGCCGTAATGGACGCCGCCGACATGCTGGATGCGCGATCCGATCGCGCCGCCGAACACGACGAAATAGAGCGCGGTGGTGATCACGGGCGTGGCGATGCTCTGCCAGACGGTGCGCAAGGTGCGCGCCATCTCGGTCTTGTAGATCGCCTTCATGCCGAAGCCGTTGACGCTATTCATGCCGCTCCCTCCACGAGGCCGACGAAGATGTCCTCGAGCGAGCTGCGCGCCGTATCGAGGTCGCGATAGTCGATGCCGAGTCCGTCGAGCTTGCGCAGCAGGCCGGGGATACCCGTCGCCTCGTTTTCCGCATCGAATGTGTAGACCAGTTTGTGGCCGTCATCCTCCAGCGCGAGCGGCCAGTCGGCGAGCGCCGCGGGCAATTCGGTCATGGGCTCGTGCAGGACGACGGTGAGCCGGCGCTTGCCGAGCTTGCGCATCAAGGCGGCCTTGTCCTCGACCAGCAGCAATTTGCCATGGTCGATCACGCCGACCCGGTCGGCCATCTCCTCGGCTTCGTCGATATAATGCGTGGTGAGGATGATGGTGACGCCCTGCGCGCGCAGCTTGCGCACCAAGGCCCACATGTCGCGGCGCAGATTGACGTCGACGCCCGCGGTGGGCTCGTCGAGGAACAGCAAATCGGGCTCGTGGCTCAGCGCCTTGGCGATCATCACGCGGCGCTTCATCCCGCCCGACAATTCGATCACCTTGTTGTTGCGCTTGTCCCAGAGCGAGAGGTCGCGCAGCAATTGTTCGATATAGGCCGGGTTGGCGGAGCGGCCGAACAGCCCGCGGCTGAAACTGACCGTATTCCAGACGGTCGCGAAGATATCGAGCGCGATCTCCTGCGGGACCAGCCCGATCTTCGCGCGCGCCGCGCGATAGTCGCGCTGGATGTCATGCCCATCGACGGTGATCGTGCCCGAGCTCATCGACACGGTGCCGCACACCAGGCTGATGAGCGTGGTCTTGCCCGCGCCGTTCGGCCCCAGCAAAGCGAAGATCTCGCCGCGTTCGATCTCCAGATCGACATGGTCGAGCGCGGTGAAGTCGGACTTGTAGCGTTTGGTAGCGGCGGAAACGGATAGAATCGACGGCATGGGCCCTCGCTGCCGGTGGGGAGCGGCCGGATATAGCGACGGTGGCGGCTGAAGCCAACCGGCCGGTACAAAAATCGTGGGCGGGTTCAGGTGGGGCCGCAGTAGGCAACGGAGACCCTGAATTTCCAGCGGCCCGGTCTCCGCCGGGGCGACGGAAGTTGGTAATCTTCCATAGCGGGCATCGCCTCGCTACATGCTCGACATGGCAAGTCTCAAGATTGCGTCGTGGAATATCAATTCGGTGCGGGCGCGGATCGGCATCGTCGAGCGGTTTCTTCAGGAAGAACAGGTCGATATCCTCTGCCTGCAGGAGACCAAGGCGGCGAACGACGTCTTTCCCGCCGACGATTTCAGGCGGATGGGTTATATCCATCAGCGATTGAACGGCCAGCGCATGCACCATGGCGTCGCGATCCTGTCGCGCATCCCACTCAGGACGCCGAGCGAGGATTGCTGGCGCTTCGACTGGCAGGACAATGGCGAGGCGCGCCATGTCGGCGTGTGGCTGGAAGCGGGTTTCCGGCTCGAGAATGTCTATGTGCCGGCAGGCGGCGACATTCCCGATCCGGCGGTGAATCCCAAATTCGCGCAGAAGCTGGCCTTCGTCGAGCGCATGACCGAATGGGCGAAATGCCTGCGCGAGCCGACCTTGATCGTCGGCGATTTCAACATCGCGCCGCTGCCCGAGGACGTGTGGAGCCACAAGCAATTGCTCGACGTGGTCAGCCATACGCCGGTCGAGGTCGATGCGCTCGACCGGTTGAAAGCGGCGCATGACTGGGTCGATCTCGGCCGCCATTTCTATCCCGCGCCCGCGCGGCTGCATACCTGGTGGAGCTATCGTTCGCCCGACTGGACGGTGAACGATCGCGGCCGCCGGCTCGACCATATGTGGGCGAGCAAGGACGTCGCGGCCAAGGCGGTCGCGCACACCGTGCATGAGAGCTGCCGCAACTGGCTCAAGCCTTCGGACCATGTGCCGCTCGTGACCGAGTTCGAGGTGTGAGCGACGCCGTTCAGGCCGCACGCGCGATCGATGCGCTTCGGCGGGGATGGCCGGTGCGGGTCGCGGGGCGCGACGGCGCGCTGACCGTGATCGCGGTCGAGCGTGCGGACGATGCGCGGCTGGTGGCGTTCGATCCTGACGCGAAGGCTGAATTGCTCCTGTCGGCCGAGCGCGGCGCGATCCTCAAGCTCGCCAATCAGCGTGACGCGGCGTTGGCGGATCCGGCCAACGATCTCGCGACGCCGTTCAAGGGCCCATATCGGACACGCGCGGTGGCGGAGATCGAGGCGGCGTCGGCGGCATTGACGCTGGCGCGGGTTGCGGGGCTGCTGCCCGCCTTCTTCGCACGCGCCGATGGCGAGGCGATGGCGACGGTCGAGGCGGCCGATATCGCCGCTTATGCGCGCGAGGACCAACTCGCGATCGTCGCGCGCGCGCACTTGCCGGTGGCGGGGGCGGAGAAGAGCGAGATCGTGGCGTTCCGATCGCCCGCCGATGCGGCGGAGCATGTCGCACTCGTGATCGGTGCGCCGGATCGCAATCCGCCTTTGGTGCGGTTGCACAGCGAGTGCCTGACCGGCGACGTGCTCGGCAGCCTCAAATGCGATTGCGGGCCGCAGCTTCACGCGGCGATCCATGCGATCGAGGCGAGCGGGTGGGGTATCCTCCTGTATCTGCGCCAGGAAGGACGCGGGATCGGGCTGATCAACAAGCTGCGCGCTTACGCGCTGCAGGATCAGGGATATGACACGGTCGAGTCCAATTTGAGACTCGGGTTCGCGGTGGATGCGCGCGATTTCGGGATTGCGGCGGCGATGCTGCGGCTGCTCAACCAGGATCGCATCCGGCTGCTCACCAACAATCCCGCCAAGGTCGCGGGGCTGGAGGCGGCGGGAATCACGGTCGTGGAGCGCGTGCCGCACAAGCTGCCGCCCAATCCGCATAACGCGCATTATCTGGAGGTGAAGCGCGACCGGACCGGGCATTTGCTGTGAGGCTGACGCTGTGAGGCTGATCGCCGACGGCAAGGCCGGGCTGCTATATGCGGGCGACCGGACAATCCCGTGCAGTATCGGCAAAAGCGGACTGATCGCGGCGGCCGACAAAAAGGAAGGCGACGGCGCGAGCCCGATCGGCGTCTGGCCGATCCGCGGCGTGCTGCTGCGGCCCGATCGTGTGACCCTGCCTGCCGGGCTGCAATTGCCCTGCCGCTGGATCAGGCCGGACGATGGCTGGTCGGACGGCGTTGACGACCCCGCATACAATTGTCCCGTCCGCCATCCGCATGGCTTTTCGGCCGAGCGGCTGTGGCGCGACGACGGACTTTATGACGTGGTGGTCGTGCTCGGCTACAATGACACGCCGCCGATGCCGGGGGCGGGCAGCGCGATTTTCCTGCATTGCCGGCGCGGGGAGGCCGCGACCGAAGGCTGCGTCGCGATCGTGAAGGAGGCGCTGGTCGAATTGCTGCCAAGCCTTGCGCCGGGTGACGCGGTCGAAATCGGATAAGCGCTGCTTACAGATATTCGCGCGAGATATCCTGCTTCAGACCGTGAAGCCGCACGACGCGGTCGCCCACGCAGACCGGCGCGGCCAACAGCCGCATCCAGCGGCGGCGGCCCGCAACGGTGCGTATTTCCATATCGACGGTGAAACCGCGCCGATGCTTGATCGCATGGGCGCGCAGGCGTTCCATCGCGGCGCGGGATTCGTCGCAATAGAGCGCGACGATTTCGTCGCGCGAAAGACGCGCGCCGCGCGGCAATCCGAACAGATCGAACACGGGGTCGGTCCAGGCGAGGCTGTTGTCGGCGAGGTCGCACGTCCATTTGCCGATGCCTTGCGCGGCAAGCCTATCGTCGTGGAGCGACGAAAAGCCGTTTTCGTCAAGCGCTGCCGCGTCGAACGGCATGCCGAAATCGAAGCGCCAGCCGCTCTCGGACAGCGGCCAGCTGTAATGGAGCGGGAGAGGGATCGTCGGCTGCAAGACGCGGCGCCTTTCATGGGCTGAGCCGTGACTAGCAAGACGGCTCTTAACAGGCCGTTACGCGCGGCAAAGGCATGCCGCGGCGCCGCAACCGAGATTGCCTTGCCGCGGCGGATGCGGACGATCGAAGACTATTTCGCCTTCTTGGCAGCCTTGGGCTTTGCGGCGGGAGCGGCGGCCTTGGGAGCGGCGGCCAAGGCGACGGCACGCTTGTGGCGTTTGTTGGTGGTGCGAAGCTGACCCATGATTCTTCCTGACGTGCTGGAGTGTGTCGTCGCGTCGTTCAGGCAGCGGGGGTCACGCGGTGACGTGGCACCCCATGGTCACTTCGGCGCCGACTGGCAACCACGGATAGGTCCCTTGCCCTTGGTCCGGCTGGTCAGATGGAAATGGTCGCCGCGGTCGCAGCGATAGGGATGGAGTGGGAGGTCGCCGTCCCGGATTGCCGTCCGCGCCTGCTCTTCGGACGCGAAACGTGCCTTGCGGTTGCAGGTGCTGAGCTTGGTGCGCACGCTCAGCCCTGGCGATTGGGCCGGCTGCCGAAACCCAAAGGACGCGGCGGCGGGGCGCTCGCGCGGTCCCCGAACAGCGCGCTGCCGACGCGCACGCAGGTCGCGCCGAGCATCGCGGCGGTTTCGTAATCGCCCGAC
>JAEKMC010000210.1 GCA_019508115.1 Sphingomonas sp. | reverse complement strand
GTGCCGAAATAGGTCAGCCCGCCGTCCGCCTTGCGCACCGGGCGATCCTGGTCGTCGCCGAATTCGGTCGAGCGGAACAAGGTCATCTCGGTCGGCTCCCAATCGTCGGGGAGCTCGCCCTTGGGCGCCTCGAGCACGCCTTCGTAGATCAGGCCTTCCTTGCGCAGCCGATCGAACGCGGCGTCGACGCGGCCGGCTTTCTGGACGGCGGCCTCGGACGCGAACACGTCGTGATGGATGCCGAGCAAAGCGAGGTCCGCCCGGATCATGTCCATCATGCCCGCGACCGCCTTTTCGCGGAACAGGTCGAGCCATTCGCTCTCGGGCTTGCCGACATAGAGGTCGCCAAACTCGGCCGCGAGCTGCTGACCGATCGGGATCAGATAGTCGCCCGGGTAGAAGCCTTCGGGAATCTCGATCGTCTCACCGAGCGCCTCGCGGTAACGCAGGTACGCCGAGCGCCCCAGCGTCTGCACCTGCGCGCCCGCATCGTTGATGTAATATTCGCGGATGACCTTGAAGCCCGCATATTCGAGCAAGGTCGCGAGCGCATCGCCGACGATCGCGCCGCGCGCATGGCCCATGTGCATCGGCCCGGTCGGGTTGGCCGAGACATATTCGACGTTGACGATCCTGCCCCCGCCCATGCCTGAGCGGCCATAGTCCGCGCCCTCGGCCAGGATGGTATCCAGCTCGGCTCTGATGATTTTCGCATTCAGCCGCAGGTTGAGGAAGCCGGGCCCGGCAATCTCGACCCCCTCGACATAATCGAGTTGGGCCAGCTTTGGCTCGATCAAAGCGGCCAGTGCCCGCGGGTTGGTGCCTGCCGGCTTGGCCAGCACCATCGCCGCATTGGTGGCGAGATCGCCATGGCTCGTGTCGCGCGGGGGCTCGACGGTGACGTTGCGGCGATCCAGTCCGCGCACGAGCGCGCCCTCGCCTTCCAGCGCATCGAGCGCGGCGTCGAGATCGGCGGCGAAACGGGCATGAAGCGTCGGCAAGGTCAGCAGGTCCACTATCAAGGGAAAGGCGCGGAAAGGCGCGCTGTTAGCGGATCAGGCCGCAGTCGTCACGCCAATCGACAGCGCTTTTTGCAAGTGTTATAGACGGGCAACACACGTTGGGGAGCTTTATGAATCAGGATAATCCGGGCGCCTGGGTCGGCTATGTCCTTTCGGCGATCATCATTTCCACCGTCCTGTTCCTCCGTTTCCGATCGATGCGCCGCACCCGGAGGCTACGGCTGGAGTGGCTGTGGGTCGTGCCCGCTATTTATGCGCTGGTGACCGCGAGCGTGCTCTATCAATCGGTGCCGAGCGGCATCCAATGGCTGTACGCGGTGATCGCGCTGGCGTTCGGCGGCTTGCTCGGATGGCGGCGCGGCGCGCTGATGCGGATCAACATCGATCCCGAGACGCACGAGCTCAACCAGCAGGCCTCGCCCGCCGCGATGCTGTTCATCCTGGTGCTGATCGTGATCCGCCAAGGCCTGCGCATGGAAGCGGGCACCATGGGCTTCAACGCCGCCTTCCTGACCGACCTGCTGGTCCTGTTCGCCCTCGGCCTCTTCTCCGCCACCCGCCTGGAGATGTTCCTACGGGCGCGGCGGATGCTGCAGACGCACCTTTCCGAGACCTTCAGCTAAGCCGCGACATTATAGCCTCGACAAAGCTGTCCAGCGCCGGCGGGCAGAGCTGGAAGGCCAGTTGAGGTTCGATCATCTCGAGCTCCATCAGCCGCAGCCCGTCCGGCGTGGGCAATATGTCGACGCGGGCATAGACGGGGTCGCCAGGCGCCTGCGCGAAGGCGTAGCGCGCGAAGGCAAGCTGCGCCGCATCGATTTCGATCCGCTCCAATTCGTCGGCGTCGCCCAGTCCCGTCATGAAGGCCGGCTTCACAAAGGCGTGTGAGAAAACGCCGTCGATCAGCACGATCGACCGCTCGCGCTCGGTTTCGACGCTGGCCTGATAGGGTTGGACCAATAGTCCGCCCTGTTCGAGCAAGGCAGCGGCATGCGCGTCGGCCTCGTGGATAGCGGGTACAGCGAAGCGGCGGGCCCCGTGCGCGCTCGCGCCCATTTCCGCCAGAGCGAGCAGGTAGGATTTCCTGCTGTTCCAGCGCAGCACCCCGGCCGGATTGATCAGGCGCGTCATGCCCGCGACACGATCGAGCCAATCGAACCAGGCCTTGGGGTGGCGGTGATAATCCCAGGTCGAACGCACGACCGTCAGCGGGCTTTTGGCCCAGTCCACGTCGGGGTCGTTCCAGACGCACAAGCGTGTCTCGACGCCGCGTGCGCTTAATGCCTGTGCCAGGAGGCGGTCGTCCGGCGAGCCGTCCGGCATCGCGGCATGGGCGACAATCGTGATCACGCCCACCCCTGGCATCTGGCCACTGGCGACCTCACATTTCCTCGCTAGACTGCGCAGGCGTTAGCGCGAACCCTTCGTCGAGCCAGCCGGTAACGCCGCCCGCCATGATCTTGACCGGTCGGCCAAGTCTGGCGATCCGCAGCGCCCCGCGTGCAGCGCCATTGCAATGTGGCCCCGCGCAATAGGTCACGAACAGCGTGTCGGCGGGCCATTGCGCGAGCCTGGACGCAATGATCTTGCCGTGCGGCAGATTGACCGCGCCCGGAACATGCCCCGATGCGAAGGAATCCGGGCTGCGCACGTCGAGCAGCACGAAGCCGGGCTCGTCCTGCGCCAGCGCGGCATGCGTATCCCAGCAATCGGTCTCGAAGGCGAACTCCGCTTCGAAATGCGCGATCGCGCTCTCCGAAGGGGCAGCGGGAATATCGGTAACGGCGTTGGCCATGATCGTCTCCTCGTAGGTTCGATCGCCGCTATCGCCGTTCGCGGCGAGGCTCGCCATTGGCGGAAATGCCATATACCATGAAGATCATGCCAAACCGCCCAGCACGTCGCCGCCATCGAGTCGCCGCGCTCGCGCATCAGGACCTGTGCACGTTCGAATATGGCATCACCGCCGAAATTTTCGGTCAGCTGCGGCCCGAGATGGGCGACGAATGGTATGATCTCATCACCGTCGCCGCGACCGACGCGCCATTACGTGCCCTGGGCGGCCTGACGGTTCGGGCCGAGCACGGACTGGAGGCGCTGGAAACAGCCGACACGATCGTCATCCCCGGCTGGAGCGGGGTCGATGTCGCTGTACCTCAGGCGCTGACAGATGCCCTCCGTCATGCTCATGATCGTGGCGCGCGGCTGGCCTCGATCTGCTCGGGCGCCTTCGTGCTGGCGGCGACGGGCCTGCTGGACGGACGGCGGGCGACTACGCACTGGCGCTACGCGGCGTTGCTGGCGGAGCGGCACCCCAGGATCGAGGTCGACCCAAGCGTCCTCTATATCGACGATGCGCCGCTCTATACGTCCGCGGGCAGCGCCGCGGGGATCGACCTGATGCTGCACCTCGTCCGCCAGGATCATGGGCCAGACAAGGCCAATTCGGTCGCGCGGCGGCTGGTAATGGCCCCCCATCGCCAAGGCGGGCAGGCGCAATTCATCGAGCGCCCGATCGCGCAGCGCGAGACCGGGCGGCTCGCGCACCTGCTGGATGCGATGCGCGCCGATCTGCAGCGGGACCATCGTATTGCCGACCTCGCCCGGTCCGCCGCGATGAGCGAGCGGACGTTCCTGCGCCGGTTCGCCGAGGCGACCGGAACCACGCCGGGCGAATGGCTGATCGCCGCGCGCGTCGATCTGGCCAAACAGCAATTGGAAGCGGGGCTGAGGCCGATCGAGGCGGTCGCGACGGCGGCCGGCTTCGCCAGCGTCGATACGCTGCGCCACCATTTCCGACGCCGCGTCGGACTATCCCCCAGCGAATATCGCGCGCGCTTCGCGCGGCGGGAGGACGGGATGACGGCCGCCTAGATGCTCTCGACGCGTGATCCCGACCCTGGACGTTCGCTCAGCCTAATCCAATCGTTCGAACCGATCGGCGTTGGTCATTATCGCATGTGGCCAAGGCTTTCCGGCGGTCACCACATGCCAGACGGTCTCGATGCGCCCCTCGTCCAGTCTGCCCGTAAAAGAGCAGACCGTCGCGACGCCGTCGCGTTCAAGGCCGAACGAAAAGGCCAATCCGGCGCCGGAATGCACACCTGCGATCCGTAGCGGCGTGCCGAAAAAGATGCTGTCCTCAAGCGCCGTATCGAAAGTGCCGGCAAGCAGGCCATCAGCCTCGGGCTGCAATGAGAGCACCGATCCATATTGGTTTCGCCATCGTCCTCGAAGCTCCATAGCTCTGCCTTTGCCAGGTGACATGAGGCGACATATGCGGATCGGCCGGCGATGCGCGGAGGGAGATTTCCTCCGGCCCGCCCGGCGGACAGCAATGCCAGCACGGCCAACGCACTATCCCCTGACCCCGATCCCGGCTGCGTTCCTGGAGTTTGATTCAGCTTCGCCGAAGCGGCACCGACCTGATCCTTTTAGTGGAAGCGCTTCGCGCTTCCGCCGAAAGCGTGGATCAGGCTCTATCTAGGAAATTTCGCCGATCCAGCCCGGCAGATCCGCCAGCGCATCCAATTGACGGAAGCGGGGATGCGTCTCGGGCGCGCTGGCCTGTTCATGGACCCAGGCGCCTTCCTGCGGGATATAAGCCGCCCACGCGCCCGCTTCGAGTGCGGGAAGCACGTCGGAGCGCATCGAATCCCCCGCCATCACGGTACGATCGGGCGCGACGCCATAGGTCGCGAACAGGCGGCGGAAGGTGTCCGCTTTCTTGTCGCTGACGATCTCGACGCCCGAGAAATGCCGTCCCAAGCCCGAGGCGGCGAGCTTGGCTTCCTGGTGGAGCAGGTCGCCCTTGGTGACCAGCACCAGCTTGCCGCGATCGGCGAGCGCTTCCAGCGTCTCCTCGACGCCCTCGAACAAGATGACCGGATGGGCGAGCAATTCCTGTCCCGCTTTCAGGATCGCGGCGACGAGATCGCGCGACACGGCCTCCCCCGCCAACTCGACCGCGGTCTCGATCATCGAGAGGGTGAAGCCCTTGGCGCCATAACCATAGAGTTTGAGGTTGCGCGCCTCGCAGGCGTTCAGCGCGTCGCGTGCGACATGTGCCTCGGCGAAGGGCCGCAGCATCGCGAGCAAAGCATGCTCGGCGGCGTTGAAGTGGAGCATATTGTGCCAGAGCGTGTCGTCGGCATCGAGGCAGATCAGGTCTATCGGCATGGCCGCTCCCTATCGCGGCGGGAGGGCCCGGGCCAAGATCAGAACTGGCCGTGCAGCCGCAAGCCGAAGACATGCGCGGGGCCCCGGTCGCGATTATAGCCCGGATTGCCGACGAACTGATAATCGAGAGTCAGCGCGATCGGCGCCCAGGGCCGCCAGCTATAATAAAGCTCGGCAATCGTCTCGGTCCCGGGATGGGGCAGCCGGCCGTCGCCGACGAGCACGCCGATCCCGCCGGCATCGAGATAATGTTCATGCTCGCGGGAGATCCCGTTGGCGATAGCGGCAATACCGATCGCATCGCCCTTGCGCCCCCACATCGCGCCGTCGAGCGCGACGCCCGCTTCCAGCGTGCGGTCGACATCGGTGAAATCATAAGGCTCGATCTGGCCATCGACCAGGCCCGCCCGCGCGAAGACGCCGACATTTTCGGCCACCGCCTGCTCCAGGTTAACGTAGCCGCCGACGCGGCTCTGGTAGCGGCGGACGAGCGCGGTATCGGGCGCGGTGCCGGTAGATTGCGCGAGCGCCAACGCGTCGTCGAAGCGGCCGAACAGCCCGCGATTGCGGAACAGGCCGATCCGGATCGCGCCGTCATGGCCGCCGATCCGGTGGCGATGCTCGATCTCGCCGACCAATTGGTTCTGGCCGAAGCGCTTCTCCAGTACCTCGCCATTCGGCACCTTGGAGAGATTGAACAGGCCGGCGCGCAGCGTCCACGGCCCCTGATACCATTCGAGCGAAATGCCGGTCGAATAGCCCCAGGCGTCGGCGGCATAATCGAAGCTGCCCACGTCGACCGCCGCCCAGTTGAGGAAGTCGCCGCGCGGATCGTGCGCATAAAGGTTGGTGTCGAACACGTCGCCCACGCCGAACTTGCCCGCGGTGATCACCAGGCGGTTGGCGTCGGCCTTGCCCGCAAAGACGTTCTGACCGCCCTCCACCTGCCGCGCGTCGCCGCCGAGCCCGATCGTCTGGCGGAAGAAAGTGCGCTGGAGACGGGTATAAGGGTGCTTCTTGCCGACCTTATACGCCTCGGCGCTGGTAAAGCCCGCGACGCCCAACGTGTTGGAGAGGCCGAAGCCCTGATCGACCTCGGGATTGATCCACAATTCGCCGCCCGTCCATGGCCGCACCCCGACATACAAGGTGGCGTCGATCGTCTCCTTGCGCTGGTGCGGCGTGAGGCTGTTGGGGCCGGCATAAGGGGACTCGAAACCAGGCGTTCCCTGCAGCGTGAAGGTCGCCTGGCCATGCACCGCCAGCCAGTCCGGGCCGTCAGCCGCGCACGCGGCGACCGGCAGTGCGGCGGCCATCAAGCAGATCGTTACGGCAGCTGGTCTGAACATTGCGCGCCCAATGCATCATGGCGATGCATCGCCCGATTGGCATGACGGTCGTTACGCATTCATGACGATCCACGCAACATAGCGCGATATCGTTTCGTCAGCAGCATCTAAGTCACTTTGAAATAACGATTTTGAGCCGAAACGACCGGAACCGCCAAGGTCGCCGCCGGTTAACAGCGCACAAGCCCGAACCCGAGACAGGAGCCGATATGAGCGCCTCCGAACGGATGGACGCGCCGGTGACCGCCGCGCGCGACAGCGATGTGCGTGCCAATGAGGCGCCGCGCGATGAGAAGAGCGTCACCGCCGCGGTCGTGACGATCGCACGGCCCGCACGCGAATTGTACGATTTCTGGCGCGACTTCGCCAATCTCCCCAATGTGCTGGAGAATGTCGACGCGATCACGGTCGATGGCCCCGACCGTTCGACCTGGAGCGTCAAGGGCCCAGGCGGCCGCACCATATCCTGGGAATCGGTCATCACCGACGACCGGACCGGCGAGTTTATCGCCTGGCAATCGGTCGAAGGCGCACAGGTCCGCAATTCGGGCACGATCGAGTTTCACGACGTTCCCGAGCGCGGATCGGTGGTGCGCGCCGTGATCGCTTACGATCCGCCGGGTGGCACGATCGCGCAACTGGTCGCCAAGCTGTTCCAGCGCGAACCCGCGATCCAGGCGCGGCGCGATCTGCGCCGCTTCAAGCAATTTATGGAAACGGGCGAGATCAGCACGTCCGCCCGCACCCGCAAGGATGCGACCGACCTGCCCACGCCCCCCATCGCAGCATAAGGAGCCGCCGGATGCGCGCCCTCACCTGGCACGGCAAGCATGACGTTCGCGTCGAGA
>JAEKMC010000209.1 GCA_019508115.1 Sphingomonas sp. | reverse complement strand
TTTCGGCCTTACCCGCCACCGCCGCGACTACCGGCGGCAGCGCGCGGATGGTGGAGGGGGCGCCGTCGAGCTGGCGACCGCCATGGTTGGAAACGACGATCGCGCTGGCGCCCGCTGCGCAGGCATGCCGCGCGTCGGCGGGATCGAGAATACCCTTGAGCACGAGCGGTCCCTTCCACCGTTCGCGCACCCAGGCGAGATCATCCCAGCTGATCGAGGGATCGAAATTGCGCGCGACCCAGTCGGTGAATTGGGCGAGGCCCGCGCCATCGGGCATGGCCGGCGCGAAATTGCCGAGCACGTGCGGTCCGCCGCGCACGCCCACGTCCCACGCCCAGCGCGGATGCCGCGCTATCTCCGCCATGCGGATTAGGCGCGCGCCAAGCCCCTGCCTGCCGGTCAACGTCGAGCGCATGTCGCGATAGCGGGGGCTGTGGACGATCAGGTCGACGGTCAACACCAAAGTCTCGACGCCCGCTGCGCGCACGCGATCGAGCAGCGCCTCCATGAAGCCGCGATCCTTGATCATGTAGAGCTGGAAGAGAAGCGGCCCACGCACGGCGGGCGCCACCTCCTCGATCGCACAGCAGGCCGACGCCGAGAGGATGAAGGGCACGCCCGCCGCCTCGGCCGCGCGCGCCGCCTGCACCTCGCCCCGGCGCGCATAGAGGCCGGCAAGGCCGATCGGAGCGAGCGCGACCGGCAGGCTCGCTGGGCGGCCGAACAAGGTCGTGTCGAGCCGGACATCCGAGACGTCGCGCATCACCCGCTGGCGCAACGGAAGCCGCTGCAGATCGGCCACGTTGCGCCGCATCGTGACCTCGGCATAGGAGCCGCCGTCGATATAATCGAACAGGAAACGCGGCAGCCGCCGCCGCGCCAATTCGCGGAAATCGTCGATGCAGGCTGGCGTCATCCGGTCGCTTTCCCGATCATCAGTCGGTCGCGAAATTGTGCAGGATGACGGGGCGCGGGTTGAACGGGATCCGCGTCGACATCGGGGAATCCGGGGCATTGGACGGCCGGTGCCAGCGGCCCTTCTGCGCGGTCACGATGTCGCCCTGTTCGGCCTCGAAATAAGGATAGCCTTCGATCTGATAGCCGACCTTGCCTTCCATGATGAACCAGAACTCGGTCCAGTCGACATGGAAATGGCCGAGGTTGCTCGCCGGCGCGATCGGCTGCGCCTTGCCGCGCAGGATGTTGGACGTGAAATGATCGTCCCATACGAATTTGCCATTGTAAGGCTTGTCGCCGTTGCCGATCTGCTTCCAGAAATCGACATAGATCGGATTGGTATCGCGATCCCTCGACGGGCCGGGCTGGCCGATCACCTTGACGTAGGTCCGGCCGGGATAGGGATCGGGTGTCTCATCCGCGGGATAGAGCGGCGGGGAGCCCGCCTGGCGCACCTCGAAACGAAGCGATGGTTTATCGCCGATCGTCTCGATCGAATAATAATGGCGGAAGGGCACGTTGACCATGAAGCCCTTGGTCGCCACGAACGGCTCGTAACCGTCGATCGAGACGCGCATCGCACCATCCTGGACGATCCAGACGACGCGGTCGTCGGCATACATTTTGCGCTTGGTCTTCTTGCCCGCGCCGAGCGCGATATAATCCGCGTCCTGTTCGGGATTGCGCACGATCGGCTGGACCCAATCGCTCTGCCCGCGGTGCGCGGCCAGGACGGTGGAGAGCTTCCAGTGCACCTTGTTCGGCGCGATGTAGGGCGTCGGCTTCGAGGGCTTGGCCGACCAAAAAGGCTCGGCGAGCTTGGGCGTGGTGACGGGCATCGGCTCTTCGCGGCCGTTGAATTGCGCCGATGCGGGCGATCCCAGGACCAGGAGCGTGGCCAAGGTACCCAGGCGCCCGATCATTTTCCTCATGCCTGCATACTCCCTGTCCTGTGCTGAAACGTCATGTGCTGAAACCAAAAAACCGCCGCCCGCGAGAGCTCGCGGGCGGCAGAGGGGGGCGAAAGATCAGAACTTGGCGCGAACGCCGATCGAGATGAGGCGGCCCAGCGGGTTGGAGACGAAGCCGTTATAGCCCCATGCCCCGCCGAGGATGCCTGCGGTGTTGCCGTTATAGAAAGGCGGATCCTTGTCGAAGAGGTTCTGGATATCGACGTAGATTTGCGAGCCGCGCAGGAAGCTCTGGCCCCTGAGTTCATATTGCAGATGCAGGTCGAACGTGTTGCCCGCCTTGATCTTGTCGCCGCCGCCGACCGGATTGCCGAGCGCGTCCGTCTTGATCGGCGTGACGGTCGTGCTGATCCAGTTGCGGTACGAGCCGACGTGGTTCCAGAACAGGTCGGCCGAGACGCCGCCCAATTCCCAGCCGAGCTGCGCGCGGTTTTTGAACTGCACCGACGGGAAGGTCGTGTTGTATCCCGACGTGTTCAGGATGCTGAAGTCCGTCCCGCCACCGAAATTCTGCTTGAACTTGGTGAAGTAGGTGAGGGCGGTACCGATCGTGAAGCGGCCCAGATCGCCGATCGCGTGCTGATAGGTGAATTGGGCATCGATGCCCTCAACGGTCAGGTTGAGCGCGTTGCGCGTGCTCTGGTCGATCAGGAAGTAGACCTGGGGCGGCACCGCGCCCGAGATGGTGGCGCCGTTCGCGATATTGGCGAACTCATCGATCTGCGCCTGTGAGCAGGTTGACGGGCACAGCGTCAGCAGCGGTCGCAGGCCGGCCGAGTTGACGATCGCGCTCGGACTCGGTGAGCTTACGCCGCCGATGAACTTGTTATGGAAGAAAGTCGCCGCCGCGACGAAGCCTGGGAGGAAGCGCGGCGCCAGGTCGACGCCGGCCGACCAGCTGCGGCCTTTTTGCGGCACTTCATGCGTGAAGCCGCCGCCGAGCTGACGGCGCAGACCAGCCGATTGGGCATTGATGCCGATCGAGCAGACCTGACCCGCTGTCGCCTGCGAACAGGGTGTGCTCGTATTGGCGATGACCGCGCCGGGGATGCCCTTGACGTCCGGATAATTGTTGACCGGCACGTTGACCTGGCCCTGCGTGCCGACGCTGCCCGACGCATAGAGATAGCCCTGTGTCGGATCGCCGATCACGGCGAGCGGCGGCGCCACGAAGGCGCGTGAATAATTGCCGCGGAACTTCAAGCCCTCGAACGGTTCCCAATTGGCCGCGAACTTCGGATTCTTGGTCGAGCCGACGTCGCTATATTTGTCATATCGGCCCGAAATGCTGAGATCGATCCGGCGCACGAGCGGGATCTCCATCTCGGGAGAGACGACCGGAATATAGAGTTCCGCGTAAACCGACTTGATGTTGCGGTCGTAATTATATTGGCGGAAGGACGAACCGGTCGTGGTCGGACCGGTGCCGTTTGAACCGGTGATCTTCTGGGTCTGTGTCGCCCAAAAATATTCACCGCCGACGGCGAGCTTCGCTGGACCGGCGGGCAAGGTGAACAGCGATCCCTGGAAATCCAGCTTCACCTGGTTGAACGTGTTGTAGTTGGTATTCTCGCTATTTGCGCGATAGATCGATCGCAATACCCCCGCAGCGGTCCGGCTCGAGCCGACCGGACTCCAGACGTCGAGCGCGTTCGAGGGGTTCAGCGGCAGATTGAGTGCGACGACGTTCTGGCCAGCGACGTCGGTCGTGCTGGTACTGGCCGAGGTCTGGGCCGTGCCGTTGAGTGCCAGCAGCGCACACGCATTGCAGAAGCCGTTGATCGTGTTCAGCGCCGAGCGGTTCCAGCCGAAGGCGTCGCTGAGCGTAACCGTCCAGTCTTTCACGATCTTATAATCGGCGACCATCGTGGCGTAGACCGAATCCTCCTGCGATTGGCCGCGGCCGTAATTTCCGTCCGGCGTCAGGATGAGCGCGGTGATGCTCTCCTGCGTCGCGCCAGGGGTACCGGCGGGTGCCACGAAGAACGGGTTGGCGCGGCTTACGATCTGGGGTGCGCCATTGACGATGATCGTGGCGTTGGACGCGGCCGATCCCGGTGCGAAAACCGTCACGTTGCTGAGGCCGCCCGGGGCGTTGGGCGAATGCGTCTCCTGCCGATTATAGTTCAGCGTCGCGGTGATGGTGAGCTTGTCGGAGAAGTCGTTGGTGATCTTGATCATCGTATTGGCGCGATACTGGCTCGGCAGCAGGGTCGCGTAGATCGAGTTATTGCACGGCGCATTGGCCGACGAGTTCGCGACCGTGCTGGTCGCGCTCGGCGACAGATACACGCCCGACACGCCCGGCACCGTCATCGTCGCGGGCAGGCACTGGAAGCTGTTGGTGTTGCTGCCCCCGATCGAGCGGTAATCGCCCATGCTCGAGAAATCGCGATACTTGTTCATCAGCTTCGACTGCTGGGCGAAGGATCCGGCGAGATAGACGCCGCCCGTCTCCCACTTCTTGCCCCAGATGAAGCTGAAATCCTTATTGTGATAATGATCGGCGAAGCCGTACTGGGCATTGGCCTCGAACCCGTCGAAGGTCCGCCGCGTGATGAAGTTGACCACGCCGGCGACCGCGTCCGAACCGTAGACCGAGGAGGCGCCGTCGGCGAGCACCTCGACCCGCTGGATCGCGCTGACCGGGATGATGTTCGGGTCGGTCTGCGCGAACTGCGTGCCGCCGCCCGGCAGGCGCAGGCCGTCCAGGATCACGAGCGTCGTGTTCGACGACGATCCGGCGAGGCTGTGGATCTGCGGCGAATAATAAGAATAAGCATTCTCGCCCTGCGCGACCGATCCCGCGGTCGAGATGGACGGCACCGTGTTGACGAGTTGCGAGACGTTGACCGGTGCGGTCTTCTCGATCGCCTCCTGGCCGACCGAGACGAGGTTGGAGCCGATCGGCGCGACGCCGCGGATCTTGGAACCGGTCACGACGATCTCGTCGCCGCCCTCAGCCGCCGCCTGGCCACGGATCACCGGTGTTGGATTGGCGGGCTTGTTGGCCTCGCTGGCGTCGGCGCCGAGCGGCCCCGCAGGAACAGACTGGGCGACCGCACCGCTTGCCGCGAGCGTCGCCACCGCGAGAGCAATCAAAGACACATGAATCTTCGAGCCTGATATCGAGCGCATCTCTCCTACCCCTTTTTTTGCTGGAGGTTGCCGATCGTTCGTTTTCATATCCTATACGATCCTGCGCGTGGTAACACGCGGCCGGATCGCGTCAAGTCCTCGCATAGTCTACGATCTAAAAAGCGGCTTTCATTTATGGAAGTGGCTCGCAAAAGTCTCGCTTATGTGCATTGCAACACAAACGAGCTGTGGAACTCAAGGACAGCTTTATAGGTGTGCGCCGGCTTCTTCAGCTGCGCTGGGGCCTAATACATGATGCACTGCGGAAAAC
>JAEKMC010000097.1 GCA_019508115.1 Sphingomonas sp. | reverse complement strand
TGTTCGGCAAAGTCAGGCCAATGCGCCGCGCGGGTTCCGCCGATCAGGCTTGCGCGCCTGACGATGCCGTCCTGGTCTGGCGTGAGATCGGCATGGCCGACCGCGCGTGCGGCCGCGGCAATCGGTCCGATCGGTGCCTGCAAATCGAACGGCGCGCCATCATTACCCGGTACGAAGAAGGTGAGCGGCAATACGACGTTGCTGGCCCGGGCCAGCGCGCGCGCCAGATCGGCGTCCTGCGCGCTCGGCTCGATGAACAGCACGTCATAGCCGATCGCGGCGGGCCTTGCCGCGGCGAGCCGTTCGATCAACCGCGCATGCACCTGACGCGGCCATGGCCAGAGGCCGATCGACCCCAGACTGGACTCGTCGATGGCCACGATCGTGACGTTCGATCGCAGCGGCGGGCGGGCGCGCACCAGTGCGTCATAGACAAGGTTGTCCGGACGCGCGGTCAGGTCATAGGAGACGAGCAGACAGAGCGTGAAGATCGCAAGCCCCGCGACCAGCAGCCACTCAAGGAGCAGGCGGCTGCGCACGTTTCTTCGCTGGTTTTGCCTCGCCGGCGACGGTCAGCGTCTGCTGCGTCGACCAATTGCTGTAACTTTTGCCGTTGCTGATGCCGCTCGTCTGCACGCGCCAGACATAATCGCCCGGCGGCAGATCGGTCGCGACGAAGCTCTGTCCGGTAAGGCCGGGTTCGTCGATCACCGGATTGCCGGGGGCATCGGCGCGCGCGACAACGAAGCGATATTGGTGCGCGCCATCGCCGAAATCCCGCCATTTGAACAGATATCGCCGCCCGCCAAGCGTCTCGGCCGTAGCGCGGACAGCATTCAGATGGCGTTCGAAGCCCACCACGCGCGGAAGGCCTTCGATCTCGTTCGTGTCGATTGCGGTGACGCGCACGAAATAATCGCCGTCGGGGACGGTCGGCAGGCTGGCCTGTGCCCTCTCGACCATCACCTCCTCGGCAATGTCGAGGAATCCGGCATCCTTGGCGATCTGCACACGGTAGCGCACCGCCTGGTCGAGCGGCACGATCCCGAAAACCAGCTCCGGCTCGGACTGAATCCTGACGGGATCGACGATGTCGGGCGGGGGCAGCAATCGGACCGGGCCGGTCGTGCCCTCCGGCGTAACCCGTGCGCCGACCCCGGGATCGAGCGTCGTCTCGGTCCCGCCGCCGGCGAGTCCGACGTGACCGTCCAGCACCTCGGCGGTCGCGGCTTTCCCGCCGTCCAGCACCGCGACACGGAAGTGCGTACCGCGCACCGCCGCGACCGAGATAGGCGTGCGCATCTCGAATCGGTCGCGGCCGTTGGTGCGCGGGGTGACTTCGGTCTGGGTACGGCCGTCATCGACGCGGAACAGCCGTTCCATCTCGTTGGTGAGACGGAAACGGCGCAGGCGTTCGATGCGAACATTGGTCTGTGAAGGCAAGGTGATGGTCGAACCGTCAGCCATGCTGATCGAAAGGAAGGCGTTCTGCCCGGTCTGGATGCGGCCGCCTTCGTTCACGGTCACACCCAGCGCTGCGGCCTGACCGTCGATCGTTGCGGCGCCACGAAAGGCGATCACCTTGGCCTGGAGCGGATCGCTGCGCAGCAAAGCCCGCGGGATCAGCAGGTTGGTGCCGATGGGGACGCGGCGAGGATCGCGGATCTTATTGAGCTTCTGGACGACCGCATAATCAGCCTGGCGATGCATATAATGCAGCGCCAGGGTGTAGAGATTGTCGCCCTTGCGTGCGCTGTAGCTGATCGGCGGATCATCGGCGGGCGCGGGCTTCGGCTGAGCCGTCGCGGGCGCGCCGGCCGGGGCGACCATCGCCGCCAGCATCGCGAGCGCGATAAGCCGCTTGTCCAACTCAGCCCCCTTCCGGCTACCCCACGAATTTCTCGAGCCGGTAGCCATAACTGTACACGGGTGACAGCCGATAGCCAGATTCGGGGCGCAGCCCCAGTTTGGAGCGGATACGCGAGACATGCGCGTCCAACGTGCGCGTCTGCAGATCGGGGCTTATCCCCCATATCTTGTCGAGCAGATAAGCGCGCGACAGCGGGCGATCGAGATTCTGGAACAGGAGCAGGGCGAGGCTGAACTCCTTGAGCGTGACGACGACCTCGTCATCACGGACTATCACGATCTTGCGCGCAAGATCGAAGCGGATATCGCCGAACGTCTGGACGTCATCGGCCTGCGCCGGAAAGCTGCGCCTGAGCAGGGCACCGACGCGCGCCTGCAATTCGGCAACCTTGATCGGCTTCACCACATAATCGTCCGCACCCAGATTGAGCGCGCGCACGATATCGATCTCGTCGCCTCGGCTGGTGACGAACAGGATCGGCGGAACGCTTGCCAGATGCTCACGCGCCCAGCCGAGCACATCGATCCCCGATATGTCGGGCAGGTTCCAGTCCAGCACGAGCAGGTCGAACGTATCGCGCTTGAGCGCCGTGACCAGCGCCGTCCCGGTTCGGAACACATGGCTGCCATGCCCGTCGCCTTGCAGCGCATGCGACATTTGATCCGCCAAAGCGGGATCGTCTTCCAAGATGGCGATACGCATGCACTTCCCCCGGGCATGACAAACGGAAACGTGACGCCGAGTTGCGGAAACCCGCAGGGTCGGCTTGCCAGCGGCGGTTAATAGTCCGGTAATTTACCAATTGGGATAGAAAAGATGCAGTTGTAATGATAGTTTACAATTGCATCTCGATTGCTCCAACCGCCTGGGCAGGAGCCCATGCGACGACATCAGCATGCGGATGGCGATGCCAGCGCGGGTCCGGCGACCCGCATTGTCACTCTATTTAGCCCTGTGGAAGCGAAGCCGAGCGATCGGCTGGCGCAACGCAATGGATTCGTGCTTTTACTGAAATCAGGCAGTTGCCCCAGCCTTCAACCGCACAGCATAGCTCTTGCGGAATTTGGCGAGTTTGGGTGCGACTGCTACCCTGGCAATGGAGATTGGCGCCGCCCTCGCGGGTGAGATAGTCCTGATGGTAATCTTCCGCCGGATACCAGGATGGGTCAGGCCCGATGGTGGTGACGATCGACCAGTCCCATTCCGTTGCGCCCGCGCAATCGCCGCTTCCGCTTCCGCGCATCTGTGAACCGCATGTTGCAACACCACCCTGCCACGGCAAGCCTTGCATTGAAGGCGCTTTCCGGCTCTTGAGGCCCTTGGGGGGCCTGCTGCCCAAAGGGATGTTCGATGCGTATTACGATGATTGGGACGGGCTATGTCGGCCTGGTTTCCGGGGCCTGCCTTTCGGATGTCGGCCACGATGTGATCTGCGTCGACAAGGACCAGCGCAAGATCGATGCGCTCAGGAATGGCGTGATGCCGATCTACGAACCCGGCCTCGACGCACTGGTCGCGCGCAATGTCGCGGCAGGACGCCTTTCCTTCACAACGGATCTGAAACCCGCGGTGGCTGGCGCGGACGCGGTGTTCATTGCGGTCGGCACGCCCTCACGCAAGGCCGACGGCCACGCCGACCTGACCTACGTCTACGCCGCAGCCAGGGAAATCGCCGAATCGCTGACCGGTCCGGTCGTGATCGTGACCAAGTCGACCGTGCCAGTCGGCACAGGCGACGAGGTTGAGCGGATCGTCCGCATGGCCAATCCTGGTGCGGATTTTTCGATCGTTTCCAATCCCGAGTTCCTCCGCGAAGGCGCCGCGATCGAAGATTTCATGAAGCCGGACCGCGTCGTGCTGGGAACCGACGACGACCGTGCGCGCGCGGTCATGCAGAAGATCTACGCACCGCTCGAAGGTCCGAACTCGCCGCTCGTCTTTACCGCGCGCCGCACTAGCGAGCTGATCAAATATGCCGCCAACGCCTTCCTTTCGATCAAGATCACCTTCATCAACGAGGTGGCGGATTTATGCGAGGCGGTCGGCGCGGACGTGCGCGACGTGTCGCGCGGCATCGGCCTCGATAATCGCATCGGCGCCAAATTCCTGAATGCCGGGCCGGGCTACGGCGGCTCCTGCTTTCCCAAGGACACGCTCGCCTTGCTCAAGACGGCCGAGGATTATGCATCGCCGATTCGCGTGGTCGACGTGGTCGTGCAGGTCAATGAGAGCCGCAAGCGCGCCATGGGCCGCAAGGTTCTTAAGGCGATGGGCGGCGATCCGCGCGGGAAGACGGTCGCGATTCTCGGCCTGACCTTCAAACCCAACACCGACGACATGCGCGAGGCGCCTTCGCTTTCGATCATCCGCGCGCTTCAGGATGCCGGGTGCAAGATACGCGCCCACGACCCTGAAGGGGTGGAGCAGGCCCGCGAATTGCTCGGCGACGTCAGTTTCTGCAAGGATGCCTATGATGCGGCGTCCGGAGCGGATGCGATCGCGCTCGTGACCGAATGGGACGACTATCGTCATCTCGACTTGAAAAAGCTCGCAGATGCGATGGCGACGCCGGTCTTCCTCGATCTGCGCAACGTCTATAGCCGGGGCGAGGCCGAGGAAGCCGGCTTCACCTACGAGGCGGTCGGCCGCGGCGCGCGGGAACCTGGTGCGGCATAATGCATTCCGCGACCGTAACCATGTCCATCTTCCGTTAACCCGCACGGCCCCATTGGCAGCGCGGTGGGAACAAGCTATTCGATTCTTATCCGTCTGTGCCTAGCGGCGTCCGAGTTCAGGTCTGGTGTAACGAATGGCTGACGCTGACATCGCCGCTACCGACAAACCTTTGCCGTACAGGTCGGCCGGGGCTCCCCCTTGGCTCGCGAAGCATTGGCTGTTGTGGCTCGGCCTAGCCGCAATCACGATTCCGACGATGATCTCGGTCGCGGTCCAATCCTGGTCGACCGAACAGGGCGCGCATGGCCCGATCGTCCTTGCGACCGGCATCTGGCTGGTCCTTCAGCTACGTCACGAAATTCCGCCATTGATGAAGCGCGGCAATCTCGCCCTCGCTTTCGCGCTGCTCGTGCCGTGCCTGCTGCTCTACGTCGTATCGAGGATCACCACGACGCTCGAGCTGGAAGGCATCGGCCTTTACTTCTGCCTGGTGGTGGCTTTCTACGCCTATTGCGGCACTGCGGTAATGCGACTTTTGTGGTTTCCGACCTTTTATTTCATCTTCCTGTTCCCGCCGCCCGACAGCGTCGTCGCGACGCTGACGCAGCCGCTCAAGATCAATATTTCACGCGCGGCGGTGGCCTTGCTCGACGCTTGCGGCATGACGATCGCACGCAAGGGCGTGATCATTCAGGTCGATCAATATGACATATTGGTCGCCGCGGCATGCGCCGGGCTGAATTCGATCATCAGCCTGTCGGCGATCGGCCTGTTCTACATTTACGTCCGCCACAACGCGAACTGGCGTTATGCGCTGCTGTTGATGATCGCGATCCTGCCGGTCGCCATTCTCGCCAATTTCGTGCGCGTGCTGCTGCTGATCCTGATCACCGATTTCATGGGCGACGCCTGGGCGCAGGGAATCTTCCACGAGACTGCCGGCATGATCATGTTCGCGGTGGCGCTGCTCAGTATCTTCGGCATCGATCGTCTTGCCGAGCCGGTTCGCCGGCGCCTCGCAACGCGGACTGCAAGCCTGTGACCGCGGACAAGGAGAGCGGCTTCATACCGAGCCGCCGCGATCTGCTGATCGGTGGCGCGTCGCTGGCCGCGGCTGGCGCCGCTTACGCGCGCATGCCCCGCGATCCGTTGATGCTGATCGGCAAGGACGAACTCGACAAGATCATCCCGCTCAAGATCGGCGATTGGGCCTATGAGACCGCGAGCGGGCTGGTGCTGCCGCCGCCCGATCAGCTCGCGCGACTGCTCTACGAACAACAGGTCGCCCGGTCCTACACGTCTCCCGACGATCTGCCGGTAATGCTTCTCCTAGCTTATGGAAGCAGCCAGAGCGGCATGCTCCAGATCCATCGTCCGGAAATCTGCTATCCGGCGAGCGGCTTTCGCCTTACCGAAACGCAGATCACGTCGATCCCGCTTTCCGCCAACCGCGCGATCGCATCCCGCAGCTTCACGGCAAATAGTGATACGCGCGTCGAGCAGGTCCTTTACTGGACCCGGATCGGTGAGCTCGTGCCGACGAGCTGGGTCGGTCAGCGGCTTGCGGTCGTCCGCTCCAACCTGCAGGGCCAGATCCCCGACGGCCTGCTGGTCCGGATATCGACCGTTTCCGACGATGCAGGCCAAGCGCAGGCCACACTTAAAAGGTTCGCGCGTGCGCTGATCGAGGGGCTACCGCTTGCGCGGCAGCGCATGCTGATCGGGCCGGTCGCCGGTTGACGGTAGGAATGTGTCCGGGGTCGTGCGATATGATCATGCAAATATTAGCCGCGGGGGCGGCAATCTTAGGAGTGAAGAAATGTCGAAGCGCCTAGCAATAAGCACGATGTGCGCCGCTGCGGCTTTGCTGGCCGGCTGCCACAAAGGGGTGCCTGAGGGCCAGGTGGCTGCAACCGTCAACGGCGAGGAAGTGACGCTCCAGGAACTCAATACCGAGATTCAGGCGTCGAACATTCCGCAGGGAATGGACAAGCAGGTCGCGCAGCAGCAAGCGCTGCAACACATTATCGACCGCAAGCTCCTGCTCGACGCGGCGCGCGACAAGAAAATCGACAAGAGCCCCGAATTCCAGGCGCAGAAGCAGCGCGCGGATGAGTTGTTGCTGGCTCAGGCTTATGCCAGGCAGCAGCTGGCCGCGGTGCCGATGCCGACCGATGGCGACATTCAAAAGTTCATGGCCGATCATCCCAACGCCTTCGCCAATCGCGAAACGCTGCAACTCGACCAACTCCGCTTCCGGCCGAATCCAGGCGACCTGAAGAAGCTGTCCATCATCCGGGCCGACCACAATCTCGATGCGGTCGCGGCCCATCTCGCCGGCCTCGGCATCAAGTTCGATCGCGTGAAGGCCGGTCTCGACACGGGGCAGGTGCCGACCGATATGATGAAGGAGATCAACAACCTGCCGGCGGGGGAACCGTTCGTACTCCCGGCCAACGGCATCCTCACGGTCAACGTGATCGTCGGTCGCCAGGCTATATCGAGCGATTCGGCGCAGGCGCGCCAGGGCGCGGTCGGCGCCTGGCGCCAGCAGCAATTCACGAAGCTGATCGGCGACCAGCTCAAGTCGATGAAGGATAGCGCCAAGATCACCTATCAGAACGGCTTCGCGCCACCGCCGGAGAAGAAGCCCGGTGCGACCGCCATCGGCGCGCCCGCCGGCGCCAAATAAGGTTTGGTCCTGAAACGAAAAGGGCGACACTCGTACGAGTGTCGCCCTTTTTTGTGCTTGGCCCCGCTCCGTCGTTCAGTAGTAACCGCCATAGCCGTAGGCGAAGCCATAACCATATTCATCGGCGAAGAGCTGGCTGCGATACCGGTTGAGCACCGCGCCTATGAACGGTGTCGGCGATAATAGCCGGATCGTCTCCTGAACCTGCTTGCGCGTCGTCTTGCCATCCTCGACCACCAGGACGAAGCCATCGAGATGCTGACCGATGATGACGGCGTCATCGTCGGCGAAGATCGGCGGCATATCGGCGATCACCACCGAATTCTTGGGAAGCGCACGCAGGCTTTCGAACAATGAAGTACCGGCGGCGCTGGTCAGCAATTCACCGGTCGCAACGTCCCGCCGATATCCCGGCACGACCACCAGTCGCTCCTCGTTGATGCGGCGCGCGATCTGTCCCATGTCCGGCTGTTCGCCCGACAGAAAATCGTGGACGCCCCAGCCTTCCGTCTCCATCGAGAAGCGGCTCGCCACCGCCGGCCGGTGCAGATCGAGGTCGATCAGATAGACGTCGAAATCGGCGATCCGCGACAAAGCGGCGGCCATGTTGGACGCGACAAATGTCTTGCCGACATTCGGCGCCGCGGAGGTGACGCCGATCAGCTTGATCTCGCGCTCTTCCATCTGGCGCACGATCTGCGAACGCATCAGCTTGAACGGGCGCGCGCGCGTGTCCGCATTGCGGAAGCCGACGATATTCTGCGCGTCGAACTGCTCCGGCAGGACATCGTACGCCTCGATCCGATCGATCGGAGGAAACAGCGCCGCCTGGACCGTGTTGACAGAATTCATCGGCGCACAACTCCAGCCAGATATCGGGAAAAAGCGGCAATCATGTCCGTACCGCCACGTTGGATTTGCGCCGTATGCGCCGCTCGATCAGCTGGGCTATCCAGCTCGGCCGCTGATCGAAATCGGGGATCACCGCAAGCGGTGGCTCGCCGGTCACATTGCGCAGCGCCGCCGTTCCGCGAATCGGGCGCATGATCATCTCGGTCAGCAGCACTAGCGCCAGGCCCAGCCCGAGCCCCGCAACGATCGAGCCTGCGATGATCAGCGGCCGATTCGGGCGCAGCGGATGGTCGGGCACGACCGGCGGATCGGACAGGGTCAGGCGCTCGCCCTTCTGTTCCGATTCCATGCGCGCCTGGATCTGCGCCGCCTGCAGTTTGATGCCGATGCCGCGATATTGGTCACGCAACACATCGGCGGCTTTCTCGAGCTGATCGAGCTGCGACGCCAGCGCGGGCGCACGCGATGCTGCCGCCTGATAGGCCGCCGAATGCGACGCGATCATCCCGCGCGTCTGGTTGAGCGATGCGATCTGCGCGCGATTCGCCTGTATTTGCGCCTGTATCGGATCGGTCTGGATCTTCGAGGATGCATCGCGTTTCGCCGCCTCGAGCTGCGCCTTCGCGGCGATTACGTCTGGATGCGTGTCGGAGAATTTGGCCTGCAGCGTGCGCAGCTGGGCTTCAGCCTGCCCCACTGCCTGGTTCTGGACGCCGCCATTCTCATGCGTGGTGGCCAGCTTGGAATTCTCCGCCTGGATCGCCGCAATCTGCGAGTCGATCTGCGACATGTCCGCACCCTGATTACCGGACAGGCCATTGAGCGCGAGGACCGAGCCATTGGCGGCGCGCATCTGGGTCGAGCGTTGTTCGAGCTGAGCGATCTGCGACTGGATCGTATTGGCCTGTTCGGTCAGGAAATTGACCGTGTCGGTCGCCTGGCTGACCTGCGTACTGGCGTCGGCCTCTAGAAAATGGTCGACAAATTGCTGCGCGACGAGCTGCGCCTTGACCGGATCGTCATAATCGAAAGCGACCGTGATCGCGATCGTATTGGCCAGGCCCAAATTCTTCCGGCTGGGGGGGGCGCCCGTGGCAAGGCCATTATCGACCGCCACGATGGTGGTGTCGTCGCGCATCTTGTCGACGATCCTGGACAGCGGCAACGTCCGCTGCTCGCGGGGATAGAGACCATAGGTCCGGATCAGCCGAATCAGGTCTTGCCGACTCAGCACACGTTCGCGCGCGCGCGCGATGCGCTGGCCGATCATGTCGCTGACCTGATTGCCGCCGCCGCCCGAAAGCGCGTTGATCAGATCGTCAGGCACCTGCTGCGATTCGATCAGCACGGTCGCCGACGATTCATAGACCGGATGCATCAAAAATGCGGTCGCCAAGCCGGCGATGGTGGCGATCATGACGGGCAGGATCATAAACCAGCGGCGCTGCCACAGCATGGACGGAAGCGAGGAGACGAGTCCGCCTCCCCCGCCGCTATTTTCCGCCTCTGGCGACTGGGTAGCCATTTAGATCCTTCCAAGCTTGGCTTTGACGTGAATCGTTCCGGTGTAGGATCGGGCGTCGGGATAGCCGCTCAACGACCGCCATTGATATCGGCCGCCGAAACCGGCGGAAACACGCTGGGTGAGGTCGCGGTCATAATCGGCCGAG
This sequence comes from Sphingomonas sp., assembly GCA_019508115.1. GTDB lineage: Bacteria > Pseudomonadota > Alphaproteobacteria > Sphingomonadales > Sphingomonadaceae > Sphingomonas_I. The sequence goes on along the minus strand of JAEKMC010000097.1, from coordinate 6,751 downwards.
CCCTGAAACAGCTTGGTATTGCGCAGCAACTGACTTCCGATAATCGTGAAACTGGCCGCGGAATCCCGCACGAATTCCGCATTCACGCTGATACGGCTATGCTCGTCAAGCCGGTGCGTGATGTCGCCTTCGATCGTGCTCGCCGTGCGCAGCGGCCCATAGCCGCTAGGCTGCGTGTCACGATTGAACTTGAGGCAGACATGTGTGCGCGGATATTCGCCGCATAGGTCGACGCCAATGCCCAGGCTGGTGGTCGACTTGGCGAACGGGCCTTCGATTCGCGAGAAGACCATGCCGACATGGCCATCTATTTCCCAGACCGCCGTCAGCTGCCGTTTTGCGGTGAGCGCCGGTTGGACCGTTCGGCTGTTGGGATAAAGTTGGGAACGGACCGTACTCAGGGTCACCTGGGCCCCTATGCTGCTGCGTGCGTCCAACGAATGGGTATAAGCCGCATTCAGGCCATATTGGGTATAATTGCTCGCAATCCCGCCAATCCCGCCCGCTTGGCTGCTGCCATAGCTCAGATGCGAAACCTGCGCTCCGTAGGTTATCTGGTCGCGGGCGCTGGCCTGCCATTGCAGCCCATATGACCCCATGATCGTCTTCGTCCGGCGCCCGATATTGAGCGGGTCGACCACGATCTGGTTGGGGTCGCCGATCGTGGCCCGGTTGGATGTTTCGTAGCTGGCCGTCAGCGTGGAGCCCAAATATTGATTGAGCTGGTCGGTGCGAACCAGTTCTATCGTTCCCGAATCGCTATGGCCAAAATCGTTGAGATAGGCTTCGCGCCTATATCGGCCGTCCAACGTCGTGGTCGAACGCGCCGTTTGATAGAATAGCCGGGGTGCGATCAACGCGGATGCGAATACCGTCCCCTTCGTCACGCCCGCGACCAGAAAGGGATTGGTGGTGTAGCCGATCTCACTCTGCGCGACGGCGCTGAACTGGACTGACTGGGCGGTGGCCGGCGCAGCAATCGCCGCGCCGAGCAAGACGAAAGGAAAATGCCTCACGGAACGATGACCGTGTCGCCGGCCTGGATCAGCGGCACGCTGGCGGGGCTCAGGTCGCCGTCGGACGGCCTGCCCTTGAAGATCGCTGACAGATGCGTGTGGATCACCTGCGAACGACCGGCGGTCGTGCGCAAGATGATGATATTCCCGACGTCGGCGAAATCGGTCGGCCCGCCTGCCTGAGCGAGCGCGTTCAGCACGTTGACGTAGCGCGTGGGAGAGAAATTGCCCGGCGCGCGTACCTTGCCGATCACGGAATATTGCATGCCCGCGGGCGCGGCGACCGAAACGGTGACCTGCTGCGGCACGCCTTTATATTGCGGCGCGAGCAATTTGGAGAGCATCTCCTCGATCTCGTTGGGCGTGTGCCCGGCCGCCGCGATCGTTCCCGCCAGCGGGAAAGCGAAAGTGCCGTCGGGCAATACGGTCAGCGCGCGCTGGAGCCGTTCATCGCCCCAGACGTAGATTTGCAGCTGGTCGCCAGGGCTGATTCGATAGGTGCTGGCGGCAGGCTTGGCGCCCGCAACCGGTGCGTCGGCTTGCGCCACGGCGGCGGAAGGCAGCGCAAGAGAGGCTGCGGCGAGCAGCATCGCGGCGGTTTTCCTCATCGTTAATTAACCCCTCTGTGTGGCGATTGTGTCTCGCACTTGCGAATTGGCTTTTCCAGCGTTTATGTGCCGCATGGGTTCCCAACGAGCAGTCCGCGCCACCCGACCATTTCGGGATCGTTCCAACTGGCTTGACCGCTCTTGCATCCAAATGTTGAACCGGCGGTTACTACGGGCCGTGAGCACGACTGTTCCCTCTCCGTATCGAAAATCCCCATGCGCCTGATTCCGCGGCGGATCGCCGCCGTGTCCGCGCTGTTTTTGTCGCTCAGCCTTGGCGCCTGCAGTTCCAGCATAGAAAAAGCGGACGCCTGGGAAGGGCAATATGACAGGATGATGGCCAATCGAGCCTATCCTGCCGCTCTCATGGCGATCCAGAAATCCATATCCTACGACGATACGACCGCGCGCCGTTATATCAAGATGGCGGAGCTGCAGATGCAGGTTGGACAGCCGGCCGGCGCCGCCGCATCCTTCCAGGCCGCGCTCGATCTGCAGCCCGATAATATCGAGGCGCTTCAGAACCTTGCGATCCTGGCAGTGCGCGGCGGCCAGTTCGATACGGCGCAACGTTTCATCGATCCGCTGCTTGCTTTGGATCCCAACGATCCCGCTGGATTGCTGGCGAGCGGCGCGATCGCGCTCGGCCAACGCCGGTTCGCCGACGCATCGACCCTGTCCGATCGAATCATCGCGGCGTTGCCCGATCGATCCGATGGCTATGTCCTGAAGGCACGGGCTTTGGACGGCCTCGGCAAGACACGCGAGGCGATCGCGATGCTCGACAAGCGCGTGACGCTCGCCGAGGATCCGCGGGACTATCTTTATCAGATGATGACCTTTTACCGGCGGATCGGGGACATGGCGGGCATCCGCGCGACGGCTATCCGGATGATGCCGCTTTATCCCGACGATCCACGTTACGCGATCGAGGCCGCACGCGCTTATGCCGCGGAGGGGAAGCAGGACAAAGTACGCGATATCATCGACGACCTGCTTCGGCGGTTCCACAACAACATCGGCGTGCTGATCGCGATCGCCGATTTCTGGCGCGACACGCAGCCGTTGAACGTGGCAAGCGCCGAGGTGGTCAAGATTGCGGCCGGGGCACCGCCGCGCGTGCGATCCGCGCTCGCCGATCAGCTGATCGACATGGGCGACGCCCGCGATGCGGCGCAGTTGCTCGCCACGCTGGCGCCGCCCGACGTCACCGGCCGCAACATTGACGCACAGACTCATTATGCGCGCGCCTTGCTCGCCACCGGCCAGATCGCGCAGGCGCAGAGCAAGGTCGATGCGGTGCTGGCCTTCGACAACGCCAATCCCGAAGCGCTGCTGTTGCGTGCGCGGCTCAAATTGCGCGCGAAGGATTATCGCGGTGCCTTTACCGACGCGCAGCTGGTCGCCAACGACGACGACAATAACGAGCAGGCAGCACTGCTTGTCGCGCAGATCTATGCGGCCCAGGGCAATCAGATATTGGCCGCGGGCGCGTTCGGCACCGCACGCCAGAAATTCCCGAACAGCGCCGATGCGCTCAAGGCTGAAGTCGACTGGCTGCTGTCGCAGAAAAACACCGAGCGGGCCGCACAGCGGGCGGTCTCTTTCTACCATAACCATCCGCGGAGCGGACCGGCAGCCCAGATCGTTCATAAGGTCTGCACGCAAACGCATGCGATGGCGTGCGGGACGGGCGCGCCGATCGTGACAAAAATGCTCGGATTGTGACGCCAAGCGCACGTCAGGGGTTTTCAGCCGGACATGCAACCGATAGCGCGAGGCCTGCCGACGGTCACGCGAAGGGGACGAGTTTATGCCGGTAAAATTGGTGCGCCCCCGCCGCTTCGGGGACGAACGCGGCTGGTTTTCGGAAACCTATAATCAGCCTCGCTATGCGGAAATGGGAATCGACTGCCTCTTCGTGCAGGACAATCATTCCATGTCGCGCGATGTCGGTGTGCTGCGCGGATTGCATTGGCAGGGTCCGCCCAATGGCCAGGACAAGCTTGTCCGCTGCGTGCGCGGCCGGATCTGGGACGTGGCGGTCGACGCACGACGCGGATCGCCGACATTCGGCCGATGGGTCGCCGCCGAGCTTTCCGCCGACAACGGCCACCAACTTTTCGTTCCCGTCGGCTTCGCGCACGGTTTCGTCACGTTGGAGCCGGATACCGAAGTCGAGTATAAAGTGAGCGGCCGCTATGCGCCCGAAAGCGAGGGCGGCGTCATATGGAACGACCCCGGCCTTGCTCTCCCCTGGCCGCTGCCGTCGCAAGGACCGACCCTGTCCCCCAAGGACGAAATCCTTCCCCCTCTATCCGAAGCGACGAGTCCGTTCGATTATGACGGCCGCCCGCTGGAGCCGATCGACGCATGACCGACCAGAAGCCGCTTCGCATCCTCGTTACCGGCGGCGCCGGCTTCATCGGCTCGGCGCTCGTGCGGCACCTGGTGCGCGACACGCCGCACGAGGTGCTCAATCTCGACAAGCTCACTTATGCGGGCAATCTCGCCAGCCTTGAGCCAATCGCCAACGCGCCGCGTTACCGCTTCGTCCAAGCCGACATTTGCGATGGCGAGGCGGTGGCCAAGGCGATCGCCGATTATCGTCCGGACGTGATCACGCATCTCGCCGCGGAGAGCCACGTCGATCGATCGATCGATGGCCCGGCCGATTTCATCCAGACCAATATCGTCGGCACTTTCACGATGCTGTCCGCCGCATTGGATTATTGGCGAACGCTCGACGAGGAAGCCCGGACGGCCTTTCGTTTCCACCACATCTCGACCGACGAAGTGTTCGGCAGCCTCGCTGACGACGGCTTCTTTACCGAGGAAACGCCTTACGATCCGCATTCGCCTTATTCGGCGTCCAAAGCCTCGTCCGATCATCTCGTTCGTGCCTGGCATGACACCTATGGCTTGCCGGTACTAATCACCAACTGCTCGAACAATTACGGCCCCTATCATTTCCCCGAAAAATTGATCCCGCTGATGATCATCAAGGCGCTCGCCGGCGACGCCCTGCCGGTCTACGGCCAGGGCGCCAACGTGCGCGACTGGCTGTTCGTCGAGGATCATGCGCGCGCGCTGACCCGCGTGTTCGAACGGGGCGTGCCGGGGCAGAGTTACATCATCGGCGGCCGCGCCGAGCGCAAGAATATCGAGGTGGTCACGCGCATCTGCGAGACGCTCGACCGGGTCCGCCCGCGCGCTGACGGCCAGTCCTACAAGGCCCAGATCAGCTACGTCGCCGATCGGCCGGGCCACGACCATCGCTATGCGATCGATCCCGGCAAGATCGAACGCGAACTCGGCTGGGCCGCGCAGGAGAGCTTCGACAGCGGGATCGAGCGCACGATCCTATGGTATCTCGACAATGCGCAATGGTGGCGGCCGCTGGTCGAGGAAAAGGGCGCGATCGACCGCGTGGGCCTGAAAGGCTGATGGGTCCGATCCTGGTCACCGGCGGATCGGGACAGGTCGGCGGCGCGCTCGCGCGGCTGGCCGGCCCCGATGTCGAAATCGTGGCACCCGGGCGCGATACGCTCGACCTCGGCGATCCCAAGGCGCTGGCGACGATGGTCGGAGCGCGTCCGTGGGCAGCGATAGTCAATTGCGCGGCCTATACGGCGGTCGACAAAGCGGAAGGCGATGTGGTCGCCGCCTGGACGGTGAATGCGCTCGCGCCCGCGGCGCTCGCGGCTGCGAGCGCGGCCGTGGCCATACCGATCCTGCACGTCTCGACCGATTATGTATTCGACGGCGCCAAACCCGATTTCTACGTCGAGGACGATCCCGTGGCGCCGCTCGGCGTCTATGGCGCATCCAAGCTGGGCGGCGAGCTCGCCGTGCGCAGCGCCAATCCCCGGCATGTGATCCTGCGGACCGCGTGGGTCGTGAGCGCGACGGGCAATAACTTCGTGAAGACCATGCTCCGCCTCGGCGCCGACCGGCCGCAATTGCGCGTAGTGGCGGACCAGAAGGGTTGTCCGACCTCGGCGGACGATATCGCCCGCGCGCTCCTGGCGATCCTTCCACGGATCGGAGACGGTCCCTACGGCACCTATCATTTCGTGAATGGCGGCGAGGCGACCTGGCATGGCCTGGCCGAAGCGGTGTTCGCGCGCGCCGCGACGTATGGGCGCCCTGCGCCATCGGTCGAACCGATCGCGACCAGCGAATATCCCACGCCCGCCGCGCGCCCCGCCAATTCACGGCTGGCCACGGCCAAGATCCATCGCGATTTCGGCATATCGCCGCGCGACTGGCATGAGGCGATCAACGAAATCGTCGACACGCTCGTTAAGGAAGCAGCATAAATGAAGGGCATCATCCTCGCCGGCGGCAGCGGCACGCGGTTGCATCCCGCGACGCTCGCAATCAACAAGCAGTTGCTGCCGATCTACGACAAGCCGATGATCTATTACCCGATGTCGGTGCTGATGCTCGCCGGCCTCAAGGAGGTGCTGATCATCTCCTCGCCCGAATATCTGGATAATTATCGGCGCCTGTTCGAGGACGGCAGTCAGTTCGGGATCGAGATCAGCTATGCGGTCCAGCCGAAGCCCGAAGGGCTGGCGCAGGCGTTCCTGATCGGGGAGCCGTTCCTGGCGGGCGGACCGGGCGCGTTGGTGCTGGGCGACAACATCTTCTTCGGCGCCGACCTTGGTCTACGCCTGCGCAAGGTGCGCGAGCGTACCCATGGCGCGACCGTCTTCTCCTACCGCGTCGATCAGCCGCAGGCTTATGGCGTGGTCGAGCTGGATGGCGAGGGCCGCGCGCTTTCGATCGAGGAAAAGCCGACCCAACCCAAATCCAACCAGGCGGTGACGGGCCTCTATTTCTACGACGAGCGCGTATGCGAATTCGCGCATCAGGTCCGCCCCTCGCCGCGCGGCGAACTCGAGATCACCGACCTCAACCGCCTTTACATGGAGCGCGGCGAATTGTTCGTCGAACAATTGTCGCGCGGCCATGCCTGGCTCGACACCGGCACGCATGACAGCCTGCTGGAAGCGAGCGAGTTCGTCCGCACGGTCCAGCATCGCCAGGGCCTCCAGATCGCCTGCCTGGAGGAGATCGCTTTCGATGCGGGCTTCATCACGCTCGACCAGCTGCGGCGGC
>JAEKMC010000208.1 GCA_019508115.1 Sphingomonas sp. | reverse complement strand
CGCCCGTTCGACTGCCCCATCGATGCCATGTTGAGCCCATCGGTCACCTCCTGCGCCGAAAGCGCGCGGAGCTTCTGCAGCGCATCGGACGCGTTCGGATCGATCCCCTTCGACTGGGCGAAGTTGGCGCCGACCTGCTCGGCGCCGCTCAGGCCCTTGCCGTTCGCATCCGCGCGCGCATCGCCGCCCGACAGCGAGATCGCCTTGTTGAACAGGCCATGCGTTTCGGGCGAGGTGACGAGATAATGGACCGAAATTCCGCCGGCGCTTTCACCGATGATGGTGACGTTGGACGGATCGCCGCCAAAGGCGGCGACGTTGCGCTTCACCCACTTCAGCGCGGCGATCTGGTCCATGATCCCGTAATTGCCGAGACGGCCATTGTCGGGATTTTCCTTCGTCAGCTGCGGCAGCGCGAAGCTGCCGAACCGTCCGACGCGGTAGTTGAAGCTGACGAACAGGATCCCCTGCTTGGCCAGGTTCGCGCCCGAATAGGTCGGCGGGGATGCACCGCCATTCACGAAGCCACCGCCGTATATCCAGACGAGCACGGGCAGCTTGCCCTTCGCTCCGGCCGGCTTCCAGACGTTGGCGTACAGGCAATCCTCGGCCGGCTCCGTCCCCAATGGCGCGGCGTCGCTCGGGAAGGGCTTCTGCATGCAGTCATGCGCATATTGAACCGCGTCGCGGACGCCCGACCATTGCGGCGCGGGTTGCGGGGCACGCCAGCGCAAGGGGCCGACGGGAGCGGCAGCGAAAGGAACGCCTTTCCAGCTCGCCACGCCGTCTTCGACCGCGCCGCGTACCGCGCCCGTGTCGGTCCGGGCGATGGGGCCGGACGATTGCGCATGGACCGCAACCGCGGCGGCAGCGCCCATCAGGATCGTCACCAGCTTTGCTCTCTTCATTGCCCTCTCCCTTGATTCAGTTTGATTTCGTTACGCGTGTCAGTCCGCCGTACCGCTCCGGCACAGCGCGGCGCTTTTGGCGATGGCGCCCGGCGCCAGGGCCAGGGTCGTGCTTTGCGTGAGGTTGGCCGAGGAATCGCCCAGCTCCAGGCGCACCTGACCCGGCGCCACGCGCCAGCAGCGTGCGGTGGCATCGAAATCCGCCAGAAGGCGCGGATCGATGCTCAGCGCCACCTGGCCGGTGCGGCCGGGGGCGAGCGCGACCTTGTCGAAGCCGACGAGACGGCGGGGAGATTCCCAGCCCGGCGCGGCAGCATAGAGCTGCGCCACCGCCTTTCCGGCGGCACTGCCTGTATTGCGAACCGAGAAGCGGACCTTGATCGCGCCGCCGGCGACGCGGGCGTTCAGGCCCGAAAATTCGAAGCGCGTATAGGACAGGCCGTGCCCGAATGGAAAAGCCGGGGTCAGGCTGCGGCTGTCATACCATTTGTACCCGACGCGGGCGCCCTCGTCATATTTGAACTCGCCTTTGCCCGGAGCTTCCGGATGGGGAAGCTGGTCGAGACTAGCCGGAAAGCTCACCGGCAAATGGCCCGACGGGTTCACCCGTCCCGTCAGCACATCCGCAATTGCCTCGCCACCGGCGGTTCCCGGAAACCATGCCTCGAGGATTCCGGAGACTTTACCCGCCCAGGGCGTCAGGACCGGGCCACCCGTCTCGAGCACGACAAGGGTATGGGGGTTTGCAGTCGAGACCGCCTCGATCAGGTTGTCGCCGCCCGCATCCAGGGTCAGCGGAACGTCGAAACTCTCCCCGGTCCATTGCGTCGCGAAGACGATCGCGACGTCGGCCGAGCGCGCCAGCGCGGCCGCCTGGGCGGGGTCGGTACCGTCGGCATAGTCAATCGTCGCCCCCGGCAAGCGCCGCCGCAGCGCCTCGACTGGAGAGGAGGGGTAATACATCACCGGCCCCGGCCACATGACGGGCTTCAGGCCGGGGACGGCATTGCCGCCCTTGGGATAGACGAGCGACGATCCACCCCCGGCGATCACGCCCTTGTCCGCATGGCCACCGATCACCAAGATATGCTTGGTATTGGCGGCCAGCGGCAGAATGCCCCCTTCATTCTTCAGGAGCACGATCGCTTCGGCTTCGTCCGCCCGGCTGACCGCCGCATCCTTCGCCAGCATCGCATCGGGCAGATCGTCGGATGCCGAAATGATCGGCCGGTCGAACAGCCCGTGCTTGAACATCGCGAACAGGATGCGTGCGACCATCTGGTCGAGCTGGCCCTTGGCCACGCGGCCTTCGGCAAGCGCCTTGGTCAGGTCCGCGCCGAAATAGGGCTTCCGATCGAAGGGGAAGCCTGATTGCTGATCGAGCCCTGCGGAGATCGACGCTTCGGTCGAATGCACCGCGCCCCAATCGGACATGACATACCCCTTGAAGCCCCAATCCTTGCGAAGGACATCTGTCAACAGCCAGGGATTCTCGCACGCAAAGGGCCCGTTCACGCGATTGTACGAACACATGACCGAGCCCGGATCGCCCTTCTCCAGCGCGATTTCGAACGCGAGTAGGTCAGACAGGCGGGCAGCCTTCGGGTCGATTATCGCATTGCCCTGGTTGCGATCGGTTTCCTGATCGTTGATCGCGAAATGCTTGAGCGTCGAGATGATGCCGTTCGACTGAATGCCCGCAATCTGCGCGCCCACGATTTCGCCGGCCAGCAGCGGGTCTTCGCCGCCATATTCGAAATTGCGTCCGTTGCGGGGCTCCCGCACCAGGTTCGCGCCGCCGGCGAGCATGACGTTGAAGCCCGATGCCCGCGCTTCCGAACCGATCATCGCGCCACCGCTAAACGCCAGCGTCCTATTCCATGTCGCCGCCGTCGCCAGCCCCGATGGCAGCGCGGTCCGTTCGCGCTTGCGCTCGGCGGCGCCCTGCGTGGCGACGCCGATGCCCGCGTCCGTCTGCCATTGCGGGGGAATGCCAAGGCGCGGAACACCCGGCACATAGCCGGCGGACCCTTCGCGCGAGCCGGCTGGAGCGAGGAATTTCTGCGCGCGGAAGCTGGTCGCGAAATAGCCCACGACCAATGTCTGCTTTTCGTCCTGCGTCATCCGCGGCAGGAGGAGCGCGACGCGCGCCGGGGGCGCGAGCGATGCATTCATCCATGGACGGCCGGCAACCACTGACACGGCGCGCGCGGGTTTTGCCGCGCTTGCCGGGAGCGCCAGAGCCGAAGCCATGACTGCCGCCAATCCTACATTGAGCAGCGTTGCGCTCTTCATTGCCCCTCCCAATGCACTTTTTGCGTAGGTTCGAGCACGTTCGCGCGAGGCTCGGCTCTTCCCACTCTCCCTGCTTGCCCACTATCAGGGGCAAGATCGGTAGCGGAAATAAAGAGTTGGCATCGATCAATCAGCTTTTCGGATAGCTGGCCGATCGCAGACCTTCATCCATGATGCGGTTGGAGGTAACGAAGATCTTCTATTCGGTTTTGTTATGGCCTCTTCCGCAGACTCTATTTCCGTACGAGCCGATCTCGCCCGATAAGCGCCCGGAAGAGGAGAGAAAATGTTGGGGCGACAGAGGGAGCACCAAGGGGGCCGGGCCGGATCGGGCGCGGGTGATGCTATGCCACCTGCGAGGGCCTTCCATGCGATTGCGTGAGATCGCCCACGCCCGAACGGGCGACAAGGGTGACACCTGCCAGATTTCCGTGATCGCATTCGATCCCGCGGACTTCCAGCTTCTGAGCGAAGCCCTTACGCCCGAGCGCATCGCCGCGCACCTGCCACGCCTGCCGGTCCGCTCGATCCAGCGTTTCGAGCTTCCCCAGTTGGGGGCGCTGAACTTCATTCTCGAAGGGGCGCTGAGCGGGGGCGTGACGCGTTCGCTGTCGCTCGACGCGCACGGCAAGACGCTGGGCGCGCAGATCCTCGACATAGAAATCGATGCGAAGAACGGGAGGGCCGAGGCATGAGCCGCCAAGCCAAGGCGATCGGGGCAGCCTGCATGGCGCTGCTGGCGGCCTCCGCTGACGCCCGGCTGACGCGTCTTGTGATCGAGAAGCGCGAACCGGTACCCGCCGCGCGTCAGGGTGCGCCCGATTATGAAATCCTCAGGGGCCATTATGAGGGTTTGCTGGACCCGAACGATCCCCACAATGCGATCATCACCGACCTGAAATCCGCTCCGCGGGACAAAAAGGGGCGCGTCGCCTATTCGGCAACCTTCGCGATCGCGCGGCCGCTCGCGGGCGCCTCGGGGGCCTTGTTCTACGATGTGCCCAATCGTGGAAACGGGACGGTCGGCGCCGACCCCGACGGGCACATCCGCGCGATCAGCGGCTGGCAATCGGATCTGCCGAAGGACGCCAATCTCCAGACCGCCACGGCCCCCGTCGCGCGCGGACCACACGGGCCTCTCACCGGGCCGGTGCTGCAGCGCTTCGTCGATATCAAAACTGGATCGAAGAGCATCCCGATCACGGGCAGCATCGGCCGTCCCACCCCGCGCCCTCAACCCGTGTCCCTCGATACGCGCAGGGCGCACCTGTTCACGCAAGCCTCGGATGCCGCCCCGCTTCAGGAGATCGCATCACGCGACTGGGCTTTCGCCGATTGCGAGGACAAGCCGTTCCCGGGGGCGCCTGATCCGGGCCGGCTGTGTGTTCGCGGCGGGTTCGATCCGACGCGCGCTTACACCTTGGTCTATGAAGGACGCGACCCGCTGGTCCAGGGGATCGGTTTCGCGGCGGTTCGCGATTTTGCGGCGTTCCTCCGTTATGCCACGGCCGACGATGCCGGAACCCCCAACCCAGTCGCGGGTCAGGTGCGCTGGCCGATCATCACGGGCACATCGCAATCGGGCAATTTCGTCAAAAGCTTCATCAATCTCGGCTTCAACGCGGCGGAGAATGGGCGGCGCGTGTTCGACGGCGCCAACCCGAACATCGCCGCACGCCAGGTTCCGCTCAACATCCGCTTCGGCATACCTGGCGGCGCGGCGACCTTGTTCGAGCCGGGCAGCGAGGGGACATTGTGGTGGACGCGCTATGCCGATCGCGCGCGCGGCCGCGGCGTGTCCAGCCTGCTCGACCGCTGCCGCATGTCCCAGACTTGCCCCCAGATCATGGAAACGTTCGGGGCAGCCGAGTTCTGGGGCCTGCGCATGTCGCCCGGCCTGGTCGGCACCGATGCGCGCGCCGATTTGCCGCTGCCCGCCGAGGTGCGCCGTTATTATTTCCCGGGCGTGACCCATGGCGGCTCCTACATTGGCGCCTTCTCGCTGACCGGCGATCCCGCTTTCCCCGGCGCGCCCAAATGTGTGCTTCCGGCAAATCCCAACCCGTCTTTCTACACGATGCGCGCTCTCATGACGCGGTTGCTCGCCTGGGTTGCCGAGGGACGCGAGCCGCCCGCCAGCCGCTATCCCCGGCTGACGGACCGTCAACTC
>JAEKMC010000096.1 GCA_019508115.1 Sphingomonas sp. | reverse complement strand
GACCTCGGCGCTCCGATCTACGTCTTCTGGTTCCGCGTGCCCAAGGCGCGCACGCCCGAGAACCGGACGCAGGGTTATATCAATCATGGCCAGATGGTCGTGCTGATCGATCGAGGCGATTATTATCAATGCGCGCGCCTGATCAGCAAAGGCGGGGCGGACGCGATCCGCGCGCAGGGAATTGCGCGCTTTCGCGAGGAAGTGGCAGCGGTCGCGCCCCCCCTTGCGGATGCGATCGACGCGATCACGTCGTTCGACGATCTCAAATTGCTGAGCGTGTCGCTCGATCGGCTGACGCGCTGGCATGCGCCCGGATTGCTCGCGATCGGCGACGCGGCGCATGCCATGTCGCCCGTGGGCGGGGTTGGAATCAATCTCGCGATCCAGGATGCGGTTGCTGCCGCCAACATATTGGCCGGGCCGATGGCGCGGGGCGAAGATCTGGATCGATTGATTCCGCGCGTGCAGCAACGGCGGATGCTGCCGGTGAAGATCATTCAGGGGCTGCAGCGGACGGTGCACGCACGCGTGATCGGCGCGGCCTTCCGCAGCCAGGCGCCGAAGCTGGGTGCCTTGCCGAAACTGGTCAATGCCGTGCCGCTGCTACAGCGGATTCCCGCACGGATCCTGGGGTTGGGCATTAGGCGCGAGCATATCCGCTCGCCCGAGGCGTAGACGAGCCGCTCTTCCTGTTCCCCGGCGCAAGCCGGGGTCCAGATCCGGCCTCAGCTGGACCCCGGCTTTCGCCGGGGAACAGCAAGATCAAGATTTGCTCGACTGCCCCATGACAGGAGCCGACGGCCAGACCCAATGGTCCTACGCCCAGGTCGCCATTTTCTTCTCAAGATTGAGGCGGACCGCCTCGAAGAATTGCTCGGTGGTCATCCAAGCCTGGTCCGGGCCGACCAGGAGCGCGAGGTCTTTGGTCATCGCGCCGCTCTCGACGGTCTCGATGCAAACCCGTTCCAGATCTTCGGCGAAACGCGTCACGTCCGGCGTGCCGTCGAACTTGCCACGGAACTTGAGGCCGCCGGTCCAGGCGAAGATCGACGCGATCGGGTTGGTCGAGGTCGCCTTGCCCTGCTGATGCATGCGATAATGGCGGGTGACGGTGCCGTGCGCGGCTTCGGCTTCGATCGTCTTGCCGTCGGGCGTCATCAGGACCGAGGTCATCAGGCCGAGGCTGCCGAAGCCTTGCGCGACCTGATCCGACTGGACATCGCCATCGTAATTCTTGCAGGCCCACACGAATTCGCCATGCCACTTGAGCGCGCTGGCTACCATGTCGTCGATCAGGCGATGCTCGTAAACGATCTCCGCCTGCTTGAACAATTCCTTGAATTCGCTTTCAAAGATGTCAGCGAAGAGATCCTTGAAGCGGCCATCATAGGCCTTCAGGATCGTGTTCTTGGTAGACAGATAAAGCGGCCACTTGCGGTTGAGCGCGTAGTTCATGCTCGCCCGCGCGAAATCGCGGATCGACGCATCGAGATTGTACATGCCCATCGCGACACCAGCGTCGGGGAAGTTGAACACCTCGCGTTCGATCACCTGACCATCCTCGCCCTGCCACTTCATGGTGAGCTTGCCCTTGCCGGGTACCTTGAAGTCGGTCGCCTTATACTGATCGCCGAAGGCGTGACGGCCGACGACGATCGGTTTGGTCCAGCCCGGGATCAGGCGCGGTACGTTCTGGATCACGATCGGCTCGCGGAAGATAACGCCGCCCAGGATGTTGCGGATCGTGCCATTGGGCGACTTCCACATCTCCTTGAGGCCGAATTCCTCGACGCGCGCCTCGTCGGGCGTGATCGTCGCGCACTTCACGCCGACGCCATATTTCTGAATCGCATGCGCGCTGTCGATCGTGATCTGGTCGTTAGTCTCGTCTCGCTTCTCAACCGACAGATCGTAATAATCGAGATCGATATCGAGATAGGGCTTGATCAGGCGCTCCCGGATCCATTCCCAGATGATGCGGGTCATCTCGTCGCCGTCGATCTCGACGACCGGGGTCTTCACCTTGATCTTCGCCATATGCGCTATTCCTGTGTGGAGAGGTTTGCGCGCGTCCTAGGCAGGAGTCGCGGAGCGCACAAGTTCGTCAGGCGTTACGCTCGTCGATCGCGGTGCAGACCAGCTTCGCGCGATCACATGGAAGGCAAACGCTTCCACCGGCGACGATCACGCTCTAGAAGGCGCGCCCATGAATTCGATCGACAACAGACCCGGAACGACCCCGACCGTCCAATGGCGCTTTCCCGCCGTGCACCCGGAGGGACGGAAATTCGTGGTCATCGCCGCCGGCATCACCGCCGCGCTCTTCCTCCTTCATGCCCATATCGTCGACTGGCTGATGGTCGGCGTGACCGTCTGGACCGCGGCCTTCTTCCGCGATCCGGTCCGCAGCGTGCCGCAGGGTCAGGGGCTGATCGTCTCGCCGGCGGACGGGTTGGTGACGCTGATCCAGGAGGTTGAGCCGCCGTTCGAGTTGGGCGGGGAGGGCGGCTTGCCGCCGGGTCCGTGCATGCGCGTCTCGATCTTCATGAGCGTGTTCGACGTCCACATCAATCGCGCGCCCATTTCGGGTACGATCAGCCGCGTGGTCTATATTGCCGGCAAATTCCTCAACGCGAGTCTCGACAAGGCGAGCGAGGAGAATGAACGCCAGCATTTCCTGATGACCGGCCAGGACGGAACTCGGATCGGCTTTACCCAGATTGCCGGGCTCGTTGCGCGCCGGATCGTGCCGTTCGTCAAGAATGGCGACACGGTGACGGTCGGCACGCGCGTCGGGCTGATCCGCTTCGGCAGCCGCGTCGACGTCTATCTGCCCGCCGGCACCGCGCCCAAGGTTGCGCTCGGCCAGCGCGCCATCGCGGGCGAGACGATCATCGCGCGGATCGGCGATGCCGAGCCCGCGAGCGGTATCGCCGAATGAGGCGCGACATTTGATCCGCCCTCGCGGAACGCGGCGCGGCATCCCGCTCCGCGCCGTTACGCCGAACGCGGTGACCGCGCTCGCCTTATGCTTCGGGCTGACCGGAATCCGATTCGCGATCACTGGCGAATGGGAGAAAGCGGTCGGCGCGATCGTGGTCGCGGGCATATTGGATGGTCTGGACGGGCGCGTGGCGCGGCTGCTCAAGGCAGAGAGCCGCTTCGGCGCCGAACTCGATTCGCTCTCCGACGTGATCGCGTTCGGCGTCTCGCCCGCGGTCATCCTGTTCCTGTGGACACTGCAATATATACCCAAATATGGCTGGGTGATCGCGCTCGCGCACGCGGTCTGCTGCGCGCTCCGCCTCGCGCGCTTCAATGCGCAGATCGATATGGAAGTGCAGCCGCGCAAATCGGCGGGCTTTCTGACCGGGGTGCCTGCGCCCGCGGGGGCCGGAATGGCGCTGCTACCCCTGATCCTGTGGATGGCGTTGGGAGATGCCGATTTGCCTGCGGTCCAGGCCGTTTTCGCGCGGACCTATGTGGTCGCGCCCTGGACCCTGCTCTCGGCTTTCCTGATGATTTCCGATTTTGCGACTTACGGCTGGGGCTCGTTCCGCCTCCGCCGCGAATTTCGTTTGCCGGCATTGCTTGCGATCGCGCTTTTGGGGACCGCTCTTTTTATCGCGCCTTGGGCGACCCTGAGCATCGTCGTCCTGCTTTACGCAGCCGCTATCCCATTAGCGGTGCGCAGCTATGCCAGGGTCAAGCGGCGGCGCGCTGCGGAGAAGATTGCGAGCGAACGCTGATCACGCGGGCGCGGTGGTCATGCAAGGTGACGCGCGCCTGGATCGGAAACGGCAGCGGGTGAAACTGACGGACATTGCGGAGTGCCCGCATCGCCAGTCCCCAATCGCGGACCAATAAACTGACGATCAGCGCGAGCGCACCCATCGCGAGCAGCGAAGAAACAATAACGGCAAAATCCTGCATCATCGAACATCTCCGGCTCGTTCGCCGTTCCGCTAAGGGCGCGGTCGTAACATGGGTTGCACCGAGGCGGTTCCGTATGTTCATGTTTTGTTCTGCGGTCAAGCGTAATTTTGCAGCCTTTGCGGGGTTGCATCCCGCCTCATCCGCCACTAAGTGCGCGGCCATTCCACATGCAGGGCATCCATACCGGTGCCGCGGAGCAATTCGCGGTTCCTGCCTTGCAGAGGTCCAACCGGGTTAGGAGAATTACCATGGCGGCACCGTCCGTTTCCATGCAGGCGTTGCTCGATGCGGGCGCGCATTTCGGTCACCAGACACACCGCTGGAATCCGAAGATGAAGCCTTACATCTTCGGCGATCGCAACGGCGTCCACATCATCGACCTGTCGCAGACCGTTCCGCTGTTCGCGCGCGCGCTCGAGTTCGTAAGCTCGACCGTGGCGGCCGGCGGCAAGGTGCTGTTTGTCGGCACCAAGCGCCAGGCGCAGGAGCCGATCGCCGAGGCGGCACGCCAGTCGGGCCAGCATTTCGTGAACCATCGCTGGCTGGGCGGCATGCTCACCAACTGGAAGACGATCTCTGGCTCGATCAAGCGTTTCAAGAGCCTTGAGGAGCAGCTTTCGGGCGATACGCACGGCCTCACCAAGAAGGAAGTGCTGCAGCTTACCCGCGAACGCGACAAGTTCGAGCAATCGCTCGGCGGCATCCGCGACATGGGCGGCATCCCCGACGTGATGTTCGTGATCGACGCCAACAAGGAAGAGCTGGCGATCAAGGAAGCCAATACGCTGGGCATCCCGGTCGTTGCGATCCTCGATTCGAACGTCAGCCCGGACGGTATCGCATTCCCGATCCCGGCCAATGACGATGCAAGCCGCGCGATCCGCCTCTATTGCGAGCTGATCGCGACCGCCGCGACCCGCGGCAATGCGCAGGGCCGTGCAGCGTCCGGTGAGGATCTGGGCGCCGCCGAGGCTCCGCCCGCCGAAGAAGCGCTGGCGTAACATTTCATCGTCATCCCAGCGAAAGCTGGGATCTCAGGAGGCCGCGGGCATCGTCCGTCTCACGAGGCCCCGGCTTTCGCTGGGGTGACGTCTATCTGCTTTTGAAAGGATCGGAATAATGGCGGAGATCACCGCTGCTGCCGTGAAGGACCTGCGCGAGCGCTCGGGCGCCGGCATGATGGATTGCAAGAAGGCGCTGACCGAGAATGGCGGCGACATGGAAGCCGCGATCGATTGGCTGCGCACCAAGGGCCTCGCCACCGCCGCCAAGAAGTCTGGCCGTACCGCGGCCGAAGGCCTGGTCGGCGTTGCGGTCGAGGGCAAGAAGGGCGCCGCTGTCGAAGTCAATTCAGAGACCGACTTCGTCGCCAAAAACGACCAGTTCCAGGATTTCGTCCGCACCGTTTCCAAGCTCGCGCTTGAGACCGGCGACAGCGTCGACGCGCTTGCGAACGCCGCTTATCCGAGCGGCGGCACGGTCGCCGAGAAGCTGACCTCCAACATCGCGACGATCGGCGAGAATCAGCAGCTGCGCCGCGCCAAGGTGGTGTCGGTCAACGAGGGCGCGGTCATCTCCTACGTCCACAACGCCGCCGGCCCCGGCATCGGCAAGATCGGCGTGCTGGTCGCGCTCGAAGGTTCGGCTCCGGTCGAGAAGATCGAGGCGTTGGGCAAGAGCCTCGCGATGCACATCGCGGCCGCCAGCCCGCTCGCGTTGCACGAGGAGGGACTTGACGAGGCCATGGTGGAGCGCGAGCGCGCGATCGCGATGGAAAAGGCGGCGGAATCGGGCAAGCCCCAGAACATCATCGAGAAGATGGTGGAGGGCGCGATCGCCAAGTTCCGCAAGGAAAATGCGCTGACCTCGCAGGTCTTCGTCATGGACAACAAGACGCCGATCAAGGATGTCATCGCCGCCGCTGCCAAGGATGCGGGCGGCTCGATCGCGCTGGTGGACTATGTCCGCTTCCAGCTCGGCGAAGGTATCGAGAAGCAGACCAGCGACTTCGCGGCCGAAGTCGCGGCTGCGGCCGGCATTTAACAATGTGACCGCCCTCCGGCCCCGGAGGGTTTTCAGGAGCGGCGCGCGCCTCTAAGGTGTGCGCCGTTCCCTTGTCTGAATGGATTTTTGACGCGCATGTCGCAGCCGCCCTTCAAACGCATCCTCCTAAAATTGTCGGGCGAGGTGCTGATGGGCGGGGAGGGGCTTGCCATCGACCCCGGAATGACGGCGCGGGTGGCGGGTGAGATCGCCGCCGCGCGCGAAGCGGGTTTCGAGCTGTGCGTGGTGGTTGGCGGAGGCAACATCTTTCGCGGACTTTCGGCCGCCGCCAAGGGAATCGAGCGCGCCACGGCCGATTATATGGGCATGCTCGCGACCGTGATGAACGCGCTCGCGGTGCAGAATGCGCTCGAGCAGATCGGCGTCGAGACGCGCGTCCAGTCGGCGATCCCGATGTCGTCGGTGTGCGAACCCTTCATCCGTCGCCGCGCCGAACGCCATCTGGAGAAGGGCCGGGTGGTGATCTTCGCCGCCGGCGTGGGCAGCCCGTTCTTCACCACCGATACAGGCGCCGCGCTGCGCGCCGCCGAGCTTGGCTGCGATGCCTTGTTCAAGGGCACTTCGGTCGATGGCGTCTATGATGCCGATCCCAAGAAGGTGGCGACGGCAAAGCGATATGAAACCGTGACTTATGACAGGGTATTGTCGGATAATCTGAAGGTCATGGACGCAAGCGCTGTGGCGCTTTGCCGCGACAATGCTATTCCGATCGTCGTGTTCAACATCCGCGAGCAGGGCAACCTTGCCAAAGTGCTCGCGGGCCAAGGGACGGCTACGATCGTCCGCAATGCAGGGGAATAGCCGATGGCCGCCTATAACAAGGCCGATCTCGATCGCCGCATGCATGGCGCGGTGGAGGCGCTGAAGCACGATCTGCAGGGGCTGCGCACGGGCCGTGCGTCCGTGACCTTGCTGGATCCGGTCACGGTTGAGGTTTATGGCGCGCAAATGCCGCTGAACCAGGCCGCGACCGTTTCCGCGCCGGAGTCGCGCATGTTGTCGGTGCAGGTCTGGGACAAATCCAATGTGGGGCCGATCGACAAGGCGATCCGGTCGGCGGGTCTGGGACTCAATCCGATCGTCGACGGAACGACATTGCGCATCCCCATCCCCGATTTGACCGAGGAGCGCCGCAAGGAGCTGGCCAAGCTGGTCAGCCAATATGCCGAAAAGGCCCGCATCGCCGCGCGCAACGTGCGCCGCGACGGCATGGACAATCTCAAGACCGACGAGAAAAAGGGCGAGATCAGCGAAGACGAGCGCAAGCGGAGCGAAACCGAGGTCCAGAAGCTGACCGACGCCACGATCGCCGATATCGACGCGGTTAGCGCCGCCAAGGAAAAGGAAATCCTGGGCAAGTGAGCTCCGCGTCGGCCTCGCCGATCGAAACCAGCGGGGACGGGGTCACCGTTCCCCGCCATGTCGCGATCATCATGGACGGCAATGGCCGCTGGGCGAAGAAACGGCTCCTGCCGCGCGTGGCGGGTCACCGTGCGGGCATGGAGGCGGTGCGCCGTACGATCAGGGCGGCGGGCGAGCTCGGAATCGAGGCACTGACGCTTTACGCTTTCTCATCGGAAAATTGGCGGCGTCCCGAGGCCGAGATTGCCGACCTGATGGCGCTGCTGCGTTTCTACCTGCGCCGCGAAATCGCCGAGCTGGAGCGCAACGACGTGCGGCTCGAACTGATCGGCGACTGGCGCGCGCTGGATGCCGATATCGTCGCCGATCTGAATGCAGCGCGCGAAACGCTTGCCAAGAATCGCGGCCTGACTTTGGTGCTCGCGCTCAATTATGGCGCGCAGGATGAAATCGCGCGCGCGGTGCGTGCGCTTGTCGCCGAAGCCAAAGACGGCATGCTCGACCTGGCGGCGATCGATCCCTCCGCGATCGGAGCGCGGCTCGATACCGCGACGTTGCCGCCGCTCGATCTGGTCATCCGCACTTCGGGCGAGCAGAGACTCTCCAATTTCCTGCTGTGGCAGGCGGCCTATGCCGAGTTGCTGTTCGTCGATACGCTCTGGCCCGATTTCGATCGGGCGAGCCTCGAAGATGCGGTTGCGAGCTTTGGCCGGCGCGAGCGGCGCTATGGCGGACGCTGAGCCCAAATCCGACCTCGCGACGCGGAGCCTGATCGGCGCCTTGCTCGCCACGGCAGCGATCGGCGTGCTGTGGCTGGGCGGGGCGGTTCTCTGGGCTTTGCTGACCATCGTCGCCTGCATCGCGCTGATCGAATGGGCCGGCCTGGTGCGCGCGCATCGCGCGCGGCTTGGCATCGGCCTGCTCGTGCTGCTGTTGGGGATGAGCTATGCCTTACCGTTACTGTGGGGCACGGATCGCGCCACGCTGGCGCTGCTCCTGATCGCGGCGATGGCGATGGCAATGTTCCCGAAGGCGGCGCTGACGGCGGTCGGCGTCGGCTATATCGGCAGTGCCGCGATCGCGATCCTGTTCCTGCGCGAGCAGCCATTGGGCTTCGCACTCGCATTGTGGACCTTGGCACTTGTGTGGGCGACCGACATCGGAGCCTATTTCGCCGGCCGCGCGATCGGTGGGCCGAAGCTGGCGCCCGCCATCAGCCCCAACAAGACCTGGGCAGGCCTGATCGGCGGCATGATCGCGGCGGGGATCGCCGGCGCCGCGATCGCCAAACTGGGGCATCTGTCCACGCGGACGCTATGGATCGCGCCCTTGCTCGCAGTCGTGGCGCAGATCGGCGATCTCGTCGAAAGCGGGATGAAACGCCATATCGGGGTCAAGGATTCGGGCAAGATCTTGCCCGGCCATGGCGGATTGCTCGATCGGATCGACGGCATGCTGCCGGTCGCGATCATGGTGGCCGCGTTAGTCGCGAACGGAAACCTGTGATGGCGCGCAGCGTCTCCATTCTCGGCGCGACCGGCTCGATCGGGCGCTCGACTCTCGATCTGATCGAGCGCGAAGACGATGCTTTCGACGTGATCGCATTGACAGCGCGCAGCGATGTCGAAGGGCTCGCCGCCGCGGCGCGCCGGACGCGGGCCCGGCATGCGGTGATCGGCGACGAGCGCCTCTACCCCGCGCTGAAGGACGCGTTGGCAGGGTCTGAAACCCAGGCAGCAGCGGGCAATGACGCGATCTGCGAGGCCGCCGCGTTGGGCGCGGACTGGACGATGGCCGCGATCGTCGGCACCGCGGGCCTGAAGCCTGTCATGGCCGCGCTCAAACAGGGCAAGACGGTCGCGCTCGCCAACAAGGAATCGCTGGTGCTCGCGGGCGGCCTGATGACGCATGCGGCGCAGGAAGCAGGGGCGACGCTGCTGCCGGTCGATTCCGAGCATAATGCGGTCTTCCAATGCTTTCCGCATGATGATCCCTCGCGCGTACGGCGCATCATTCTCACCGCCAGCGGGGGGCCGTTCCGGACGCTGAGCCGCGAAGAGATGGCGCGGGTCACGCCCGCGCAGGCGGTCAAGCACCCCAATTGGTCGATGGGGGCCAAGATCTCGGTCGATTCGGCGACGTTGATGAACAAGGGGCTCGAGCTGATCGAGGCGCATCACCTGTTCCCGGTGGGTAGCGAGAAGCTGTCGGTGCTGGTTCATCCCCAGTCGGTGGTCCATTCGCTGGTCGAATATGTCGACGGATCGATGCTGGCCCAATTGGGGCCGGCCGACATGCGCACCCCGATCGCGCATACCCTTGCCTGGCCGCAGCGGATGAAGACGCCGTGCGAACCGCTCGACCTTGCCAAGGTCGGCCGGCTCGATTTCGAGGATCCCGACCTGGATCGTTTTCCCGCGCTCGCGCTCGCGCTGGAGGCGCTCGCCGCGGGCGGATCGCGCGCCGGCGTGCTGAATGCCGCCAATGAGGAGGCGGTCGCAGCCTTCCTGGCGGGCCGGATCGGGTTTCTCGACATCTTCATGGTCGTCGACCAGGTCGTCTCGCGCTACGATCCGCGGCCTGCGGAGACGATCGACGAGGCTTTGATGCTGGACGCCGAAAGCCGCAGGGAGACGGCGCTGGCGCTGGAGCGACGGGCGGCATGACCATGCTGCTCACGTTCCTGATTACCGTGGCCGCGTTCGTCGCGGTGATCGGACCGCTCATCTTCGTGCACGAAATGGGTCATTACCTCGTCGGCAGACTGTTCGGTGCGCAGGCGGACATGTTCTCGATCGGCATGGGCCGCGAATTGTTCGGCTGGACCGACAAGCGCGGCACGCGCTGGAAGGTCTCGGCACTTCCGATCGGCGGCTACGTCAAATTCCGCGGCGACATGGGCCCCGCGAGCGAGCCTGATCCCGCCTGGCTGGCGCTCCCGCCCGAGGAAAGAGCGAAGACGCTGCAGGGCAGGCCGGTATGGCAACGCTTCCTGATCGTCGCGGCGGGACCGCTGACCAATTTCCTGGTGGCGATCCTGGTCTATGCGGGTTTCTTCGCCGCTTATGGCGTTCCCCAGACGCCGCCGATCGTCGCGGCCGTGGTCGCGGGTTCGGCGGCCGAGAAAGGCGGTCTCAAGCCGGGCGACCGTATCGCCGCGATCGACGGACGCCATGTGAACAAGTTCGAGGACATTGCGCTGATGCTCCTGATCCGTCCGCACCAGCATCTTAAACTGGATGTCGAGCGGAGCGGGCGCATGGTCCCGTTGGACGTCTTCACCGATACAATCGTGCAGACCACCGAAAACGGTACCCGGGTCGAGAGGGGACGATTGGGTGTCGCCGCGGCGACCGCGGTTCTCAAGCCGGCCAATCCGGCAGAAGTGATCGAAGCCTCGGTCCTCGCGGTCAAGGATCAGGTCCGCACCATCGCGGACGTGCTGGGCCAAATCCTCGGCGGACAACGCTCGCCCAAGGAACTTGGCGGACCGCTTGGAATTGCGGGATTTGCGCGCCAGCAGGCGGAGTTGGGCCTGCTCCCGTTCGTCGAGTTCATGGCGCTCATCTCGATTAATCTGGGCTTCATCAACCTTCTGCCAATTCCGCTGCTGGATGGCGGTCACCTCTTTTTCTATCTCATCGAAGGGGTCCGTCGCCGACCATTGCCTGCTCGGGCTCAAGAATGGGCATTTCGGTCGGGACTTGCTTTGCTGTTGGGATTCATGCTGTTCGTAACCGTCAACGATCTCGGTTCCTTCGGTCTTTGGACGAAGCTTGCCGGCTTGATCGGGTGACGGGGATAGGGCAGGGCGTAACCCGCCGGCCAGAAGGCCCCGGCTTCAAAGCAGATCCTAAGGTGAAGGGCGGGGTTGCGTGACGGAATTCATGACTAGTGACGGGCGACGTGCATCCTGCCGGTTGGCGGGTGCATTGCTGATCGGGACCGCGCTTGCGGGCATGCCCGTTGCAGCGCAGACGCCCGCGCCGCCGCCTGTCGCAGCGGCTCCCGCGCCTGCCGCCCCCGCGCCGCAGCCGCCGAAGCTGATCCGTTCGCTCGAAGTGACGGGCAACCAGCGCCTCGAGGCGGACACGGTCCGCTCCTATGTCAAGCTGCGGCCCGGCGACACCTACACCAATGCCGATCTCGACCAGGCGCTGAAGGACCTCTACGCGTCCGAACTGTTTGCCGACGCGACGTTCGCGGGCGTCGATACGGGCAACCTGGTGATCCAGGTGCGTGAAAATCCGGTGATCAACCGGATCGTGCTCGAGGGCAACAAACGCATCAAGGAAGAGAAGATCCGGCCCGAGATCAAGCTCGCGCCGCGCCAGATCTTCACGCGCTCCAAGGCGCGCGCCGATGTCGGTCGCATTGTCGAGCTCTACAAGCGCCAGGGCCGCTATGCCGCGACGGTCGAGCCCAAGATGGTCTCGCTCGACCAGAATCGTGTCGACGTCGTGTTTGAGATCCATGAGGGCGCCAAGTCGCGCGTCCGTCGCATCAACATCATCGGCAACGAGCATTTCAAGGCCAGCCGCCTGCGCGGCGAGATGGCGACCAAGACGGCGAGCCTGCTCCACATCTTTTCACAGGGCACCAGCTACGATCCCGATCGTCTGGCCTATGACCAGCAGAAGCTCAGGCAATTCTACCTGACGCAGGGTTATGCCGACTTCCACGTCGTGTCGGCCGTGGCCGAGCTCACGCCTGATAAGCGCGATTTCATCATCACCTACGTCGTCGATGAGGGCGATCGCTACAAGTTCGGCACGCCCAAGGTCGAGAGCGCGATCCGCGATCTGCGGCCAGAGGCGCTCAAGTACTTGGTCAAGATCAAGCCCGGCCAATGGTATAATGCCAAGGTCGTCGAAGACACGGTCGACGTGCTCAACGAGACCGCCGGCACGCTCGGCTACGCGTTCGCGGATACTGAGCCGCATTTCGACGCGGATAAGGAAAAGAAGGTGATGACGATCACCTTCTCCCTCAAGGACGCACCGCGCGTTTATGTCGAAGGCGTCAATATCAACGGCAATACCATCACCCGTGACAAGGTGGTGCGCCGCGAATTCCGCCTCGCCGAAGGCGATGCCTTCAACGGTTTCCGCGTCAAGCGCTCGCGCGACCGCATCCAGAGCCTGGGCTATTTCCAGGACAAGCTCGAAATCGAGCAGAAGCAAGGCTCGGCGCCCGACCGCGTGGTCCTCGAGGCTAATCTCGAAGAGAAGTCGACCGGCTCGCTCCAGGTGTCGGCGGGCTATTCGAGTCTCGAGAAATTCATCGTCAGCGCGCAGATCGAGCAGGCGAATCTGATGGGCAAGGGCCAGGAGGTCCGCGCCGGCGTCGATTGGTCGATCTACAATCGCTCGGTCAACCTTGGCTTCACCGAGCCTTACCTGTTCGATCATAATATCGCGCTGGGTGTGGACCTGTTCCGCCGCGACTATAATTCGTTCAACTATGTGAACACCGATCGTCACACGACCTATGACGAGGTTACCACCGGATTCCAGGTCCGCGCCGGTGTGCCGCTGACCGAATTCTGGTCGATGGCGCTGCGTTACGGCCTGAGCCTCGACAATGTCTCGCTCGACAAGTCGACATATTATACCGGCTACAATCCGGACGGCACTTTGAACGCCTCCGGCGTCACGCATTGCGATCCGATCCTCGCGGGCCGCTATCTGTGCGATGCGATCGGTAACCGCACGACGTCCTCGCTAGGCTACAGCCTGGTATTCGACAGCCTGAACGACCGTATCCACCCGAGCCACGGCATGCGCTTCTTCATCAGCCAGGATCTGGCGGGCCTCGGCGGCAGCGTGCGCTACATAAAGTCAACCATCGAGGGCCATCAATATTGGAACTGGCACGGCTTCATCGTCTCGGCCAATCTCCAGGGCGGCTATATCCAATCGCTGGAAAGCGGGAAGGGCCCCGGGACCGACAAGGTGCGCCTGACCGACCGCTTCTACATGGGCGAGCCGGAGTTTGCCGGCTTCGACATTCGCGGCATCGGCCCGCGCGTGCTGCGTGCGACCTACAATAGCGACGGCTCGCTCAACCTCAACCGCAGCCAGATCAGCGACGACGCGCTGGGTGGCCGCGCCTCCTATTTCGGGAAGCTCGAAGCGCAGCTGCCGCTCGGCAATGCGGTCAAGGAGCTGGGCATTCGTCCGTCGATCTTCCTCAACATCGGTTCGGTGTTCGGCACGAAAAAGCCTGCGCTTTACGACACCGGCCCTTCCGGCCAGTTCCGTGAACAGCTCAACACCGACGGCACGCGCCTGTGCGTCGATGCCAACCCCAACGACACCAACGTGCTCCCCTCGGTGTCCATCCCGTTCAACAACACGACGTCATGCCCGAGCGGCCTCACGCCGTCGGGCAACCGCATTCCCGGATTCAAGGAACTCTGGCTCGGCGATACCTGGAAACCACGTATCTCGATCGGCATCGGCGTGAACTGGAACTCGCCTTTCGGCCCATTCCGCATCGATATGGCCAAGGCGATCGTCAAACGTCAGGGCGACAACACCAAGCTTTTCACTTTCAACGTAGGAACCCAATTCTGATGAAGACCATGCTCAAGATTTCGGCGGCCGCCGTTCTGCTCGCCGCCACCGCCGCACCGGCGCTCGCAGCAGGCGACGTGCTGACCGTCGACTTCAACAAGGTGTTCTCGGATTCGAACGCGGCCAAGAGCGGCACCCAGCAGCTCCACGCCAAATATGATACGCTGATGCAGCAGCGCGCGACCGCGTTCCAGACCGCCGCGCAGCAGTTCCAGACGCTGCAAACCCAAGTGCAGGCGATCAAGGCGCCAGCCAAGCCCACGCCGGCGCAGGAATCCTCGCTCCAGCAGGCTTACCAGCGCGCGGGCGCCGCACAGGAAGCCGCACAGCAGGTTGATCAGGAAGTCCAGGCGGTCGGCCGTTACGTTCAGTCGCAGATCGTCGATCATGTCGCCCCGATCGCCGAGCAGATCCGCGCCGAGCGCAAGGCCGATGTCGTCGTGTCCAAGAACAGTCTGCTCGCATCCGATCCGGCGGCGGACATCACCGCGGTCGTGATCCAGCGTCTCGACGCCGCCTTCCCGAACCCGAGCATCACGCTTCCGGCGCAGCAGACGCCTGCTCCGGCGCAGGGCCCTGGCCGCTGATCGGCTGAACGCCGGTGAGCGAACAAGGTGAAACGGCAGTGATCGGCCCGCTCGACATCAGTCGGGTGATGGCGGCGCTGCCGCATCGCTATCCGATGCTGCTGGTCGATCGGGTCGAGGAACTCGTGATCGACCAGCGCATCGCCGCCATCAAGGCGGTGACGATCAACGAAAGCTTCTTCCAGGGGCATTTCCCTGGACGCCCGATCATGCCGGGCGTGCTGATCGTCGAGGCGCTGGCGCAAGCGGCGGGCGTGCTCGCGGTCGAGAGCCTCGGCCTCGCCGGATCGGGCAAGCTCGTTTATTTCATGGCGATCGACGAAGCCAAGTTCCGTGCGCCGGTCGAACCGGGCGTGCTGTTGCGGTTGGAAGTCGAGTTCGTCCAGAAGCGCGCGAGCGTGTGCAAATTCGCCGGGCGCGCGCTGATCGAGGGCAAGGTCGTGGCGCAGGCCAATTTCACCGCGATGATCGCCGACCCGCCTTCGGCGAACTGAGCGACCAAGCCTTTTCTTTTCAACGGTTGTCCTGTAGGGGCGCCGCTTCCTTCAGGCTGGTCGGAACCAGCCACTTTCAGGGATTGCACGATGAAGAAGAATATCCACCCCGATTATCACGCGATCAAGGTCCAGATGACCGACGGCACCGTGTTCGAATCGCGCTCCACCTGGGGCAAGGAAGGCGACACGCTGCAGCTCGACATCGATCCAACCGTCCACCCGGCATGGACCGGCGGTCGCGGGCATATGCTGGATCAGGGCGGCCAGGTTGCGCGCTTCAACAAGCGATTCGGCGGCCTCAGCCTCGGCAAGAAGTAAGGTTTTCCGGAGGCTTTAGGGCCTCCGAAGCGCCTGGATCATCCCCGCCGCGATCGACAACGCGATCTCGGCGGGTCCTTGCGCGCCTATCGCCAGCCCGGCCGGCGCATCGATGCGCTCTAGGTCGACGGACCCTATTCCTGCGGCCGTCAGCCGTTCCAACCTCTTGGCATGGCTGCGCCGCGATCCCAGAGCCGCGATATAGGCGGCAGGTGACTCCAACGCGGCGATCAGCGCCGGGTCGTCGATCTTGGGATCATGGCTCAACGTCACGATCGCGGTTGCCGCATCCGGCTTGCACGCCGCAATCGCCTCGTCGGGCCAGCGGTCGTCGAGGCTTACGCCCGGAAAGCGTTCCTCGGTCAGGAAACGGCCGCGCGGATCGATCAGGATCGGCACGATGTCGAGCGTCCGCGCAATTGCGGTAAGCGATTGCGCGATCTGCACCGCTCCAACGATCAGCAGACGGCGCGGCGGCGCATAGACATTGACGAACCGGCCCTCGCCGGGATCGTCGCCGATCATGGTCCTGCCGCTCGCGAAATCGGTGGTGAGCGCGATCCTGCCGCCGCGATCACGCGTGTCGGCAATCGCGTCGAACAGCGCAGGGTCGAAGCCATCGGTCGCGACCGGCTGCACCAGCAACTCGATGCTCCCGCCACAGGGAAGGCCGACTTCCCACGCGGCGTCGTCGGCCACGCCATAGCTCAGGCGCCGCGGCTGTCCGTCGGCGATCGTCGTCGCCGCCGCGTGGAGCACCTCGCCCTCGACGCAGCCGCCCGAAACCGAACCCTCGAAGCGACCGTCCTCGTGCACCAGCATATGGCTGCCGCGCGGGCGGGGGGCCGAACCCCATGTCGCGATCACGGTCGCCAGCGCCAGCCTGGCGGGCCGCCAGCCGCGCGCGGCAGCAATCAGGCGGTCGAGCTCGCTCGCTTGGGTCATCGCCTCGGCCCATCGCATGCAGGCCCGATCGGGGCAACGTCGACTTTACCTTGTGCAGTGCAGCGGGCATGGCGGAGAAGATGTCGCCGTTACGCCGCCTGTTCGTGATCGCCTTTTGGGGCGCGCTCCTTTTCGCTTATGTCGATGCGATCATCCCCGGAAAGGATGCGATCAGCCTGTCCGCCTGGGACAAGTTGAACCATATGATCGCGTTTTCCGCTTGTTCCTGATGATGGCGGGCTTCGGTGCCTTCATCGAACTGAGCCAGGCGATCCCCGCTATCCACCGCGATGCAGAGTGGGACGACTGGTTTGCCGATATGATCGCTATACTGCTCGCCCTGATCATGGCCTGGCCCTTCATGATCCTTGCCAGCCGGCGTCGTGGGACTCGCGCCTCAGATACGGCCGCTGAGCCGCGCTAACCATCGTCGCCAGATCAGCCTGAGCAATTGCCAGCGATAGCCGCGATTGGTGCGATCGTACCGAATCGCGCGACGGAGATCGGCAAGCTGGCCCGGCAGGTCGCCTTGCGCCTCACGCAGCCGCGCCGCCCACGCGTGATAGCCGGCCCCGTATGGGGTAAGCGCCTGAATACGCTGCGCGATCTCCAGCGCGCCGGCTATGTCGCCAGCGGCGAACAGGGTTTTCGACAGGCCCCATAGATAATCCGCGATCGGCTCGATCGCGATCGCGCGGTGGTGCACCGCGATCGCTTCGGCATATTGGCCCGCAGCCGCAAGACGACGCGCGAGCACGTCGTGAAGGGAAGGGTGGTCGGGTGCCAATTCCACCGCGCGCTGGGCCAGCGCGATCGCG
Source organism: Sphingomonas sp. (assembly GCA_019508115.1). Taxonomy (GTDB): domain Bacteria; phylum Pseudomonadota; class Alphaproteobacteria; order Sphingomonadales; family Sphingomonadaceae; genus Sphingomonas_I. The sequence goes on along the minus strand of JAEKMC010000096.1, from coordinate 2,995 downwards.
CAGGCGATCCGCCACGGGGGCTGCCGATCGGCGAGATGCGCAAGCCAGTGCGCCGACAGCGTACGCCGCGCGTGCGCCGCGCGGTGGAAGCGAGTGGGATCGAAGCTGCCATCGAGCGCGCTCAACACCAGCGGCCGCAATAGCCGGATATCATTGAGGAAGCCGCCGACGGGATGCCCGGAATGGGGCAGCGCGATCGCCGTCATGGGCGTGTCCGCCATCAACAATTCGGCATGGAGTCGATCAGCATCGAGCGCGCCGTCATAGGCAATGATCATGCGCGGGCCCCGCTGGATCGGCGCGCCATCCACCGCCTTGAGGAAGCGGATGCGGCGGCGGTCGGACGCCCATCGCGTTTCGAAAGGCACCTTGCGCGGATCGAGCGAATATTGGGGCGACAGCGCCAGAGCGGCGTGCGCACCGACTGCGCCCGCGAACCGAAGCGCGGCATAACCGCCCATACTCGATCCGTAGGTCAGCAGCCGTTCGGCATGGGCACAGGCTTTTCGCAGAACGCGCAGCAATTCCTGTATTTCAATATATTGGAACCAGTTGTTGCCGTACGACATCACATGAACCGCGGTAATGCCTTCGCCGCGGAAAAAAGCTTCGCCGAAGCCAGGCCGATCCATGCCGGGCGGCTCATGGTAGGAATCGAAGGTGATGACTTGAGATCGCCCATCACCCGCGGCCACGCGCCGTACCTCCAGCCGTTCGGAGCGGTAGAGTATCTCGGTCATCGGCAAAGCCCCCGCACAGACGCACGGTATGATGAAATGACGACCGTTTGCGCTTCATTGCCGAACGAGCGGCACACGTAGATGTACCGTCCGCTTCTGCCTTCTGGCATAGGATGGGGATGAGGGATGCGCATGGACGGTGCGATGTTGTTCGTCAAAGACCTTGGCGAAATGACGGCGTTTTACCGGGACCCGGTCGGTTTTCGCCATCGAAGCGCCGATCGGCGGATGACACCTTGGATTGAGGATATCGAATTGAAGGCACCCGACAGGCTGGGAACCGAGCGCCTCGATCTGAATGGAGTCCGCATGACCACAGCGGTCAGCGGCCCGAACAGCGGAGTGGCGGGTTTCTAACGGCACGTTCGAGCGCCTGGCCGATGGACGCCTAAGGCTCCTTGAAAGTTTCCAATGGATCACGCGATCGGAAAGTGGAACCAACATCTTCGAGGAAATTGCCGTCAGGTGAAGGTCCGCTGCTTCATTGCGACATTCCAAACGGCTGCGGGCTTGCGGTGGTGTGCCGAAGGAACGGCTTCTAGCGAGCATTTCTCTTGCAATGATAGGCCTCGGTAGCCGCCGCAGCCATCGAGTAGAAACAGCGGCATCTGGCGGACAGGGTGGGATTCGAACCCACGGTACGGTTCCCCGCACGGCGGTTTTCAAGACCGCTGCCTTAAACCACTCGGCCACCTGTCCTTACGCCGCGCTTATTGCGGGGGAGACAGCCTGCGCGCAAGCGTTGCGATGCCGCGATGAGCGGGATTCCTTCGGGGCGCCGACTATGGCAGGGATCTTTGCATGATCCTGTCGCCCCGCTTCGCCGCATTGCCGCTCGTCCTGCTCTGCGCCACCTCATTGGCCGCGCAAAATGCGCCGGGTGGGGAGACCGGCGCCGCCGCGCAGGACACGCAGCCCACGGAGCAGCCTGCCGCCACTCCGGCAGATAGCGCCACCCCGGTGACCGGCCCTTCGGCCGCCGACACCGCTTTCACGGCGTTCATCCAGGGACTGCGGTCGCGCGCGATCGCGGAAGGGGTGAAGCCCGAGACGTTCGACCGCGAGACGGCCGGGTTGACCTTCAATCCGCGCGTGATCCATTTCGATCGCTCGCAGCCGGGCGGCGCGACCACCAATGGTGTGCCGGGGCCGATGAGCTTCGCGCCCTATCGCGAAAGTCATGTCGACCGGCCGCATATCGAGAAGGGCCAGACCCGCTATCAGATGCTGAGCACGCAGCTCGCCGCAAATCAGGCGCGGACGGGCGTGCCCGGCAATATCGCGCTCGCCATCTTCGGGCTTGAGACGGGGTATGGCAGCTATACCGGCAATTTCGACCTGATCCGGTCCTTCGCCTCGCTTGCTTATGACGGACGCCGCCGCGAATTGTTCGTGGCCGAACTGATCGCGACGCTGAAGCTGATCGACCAGGGCTTCAGCCGCGCCGAGATGAAGGGGAGTTGGGCAGGCGCGACTGGTTATCCGCAATTCCTGCCCAGCACCTATTTGCGGATCGGCACCGACGGCGATGGCGACGGCAAGGCGGATATCTGGACCAATGATGCCGATACGCTCGCCTCGATCTCCGCCTATCTGCAGGAAGCGGGCTGGAAGCCCAACACGCAGTGGGGTGTCGCGGTGACGCTGCCGAGCGACTTCGATCGTGATGCCGTCCGGTCGCCGCTCGTGTCTCCGCGCTGCCCGCGCGTGCACGCGCGGCTGAGCCGCTGGCTGACGGTAGGCGAGTGGAAGGCGAAGGGCGTGATCGTCGCGGGCTATCCCGCGCCGACGGATAGCGAACTCACTCAATTGCTGGAGCCGGACGGCCCTGGAATGCCGGCCTATCTGCTCACCGGCAATTATCGCGCGATCCTCGATTATAATTGTTCCAACTTCTACGCGATGTCGGTCGGCGTTCTGGCCGACGCGATCGTCCGATAGATGCTTGGCGCGGGCCGCCGCGGAGCGCTATCAAAGCACCACACCAAAAACAGGATGACCTGTCGATCATGACGCCCCTTCGTTCCGCCGCTTTCCTTCTCGCCGCCACCGCCTTGGTCGCGCTCCCGGGCGAGGCCGCCGCCCCGCCGTTCGACACGCCCGCGACCGTGGCCTTCATGAAGGATCTGTCTTCGGGCGCGATTCTCTATTCCAAGAATGCGGACCAGCGCATCCCGCCCGCGTCATTGGCGAAGATGATGACCGTCTATGTCGCGTTCGACATGATCAAGAAGGGGCAATTGCACCTGAACGAC
>JAEKMC010000207.1:5422-9991 GCA_019508115.1 Sphingomonas sp. | reverse complement strand
TCGAACGGCGCGCGCCGCGCCCGAGCGACGACGATGACGAGGACAACACGCTCAGCCTCGCCCAGATGGAAGAACAGCTCAAGCCGCAGGCGCTCGAGAAGTTCGCAGCCATCACCGATCTCTACAAGAGCTTCGCCAAGCTGCAGGCCAAGCGCGTCACCGCGCATGGCATGGGCGACGATTTCCCCAAAAGCGACGAGAATAAGTATCAGAATCTGCGCGAGGAGCTGACCGCGCAGGTCGAGAGCGTGAAGTTCCACGCCGCCAAGATCGAGCATCTCGTCGACCAGCTTTATTCGTTCAACCGCCGGCTTACTGCGCTTGGTGGTCAGATGCTGCGCCTGGCCGAGCGCCACCGCGTTTCGCGCAAGGACTTCCTCGACCGCTATGTCGGGCATGAGACGGAGGAAGGCTGGCTCGCCACCGTCGCGGGCGCGGACCGCAAATGGACCGCCTTCGCCGCCGAGGAAGGCGCCGCCGTCGAGCGCATCCGCGCCGAGACGGGCGAGATCGCCTCCGCGACCGGCATGAGCCTGACCGAGTTCCGCCGCATCGTGAACATGGTGCAGAAGGGCGAGCGCGAGGCGCGTATCGCAAAGAAGGAGATGGTCGAGGCGAACCTGCGCCTCGTCATTTCGATCGCCAAGAAATACACCAATCGCGGGCTGCAATTCCTGGATTTGATCCAGGAGGGCAATATCGGCCTGATGAAGGCGGTCGATAAGTTCGAATATCGCCGCGGCTACAAGTTCTCGACCTACGCGACCTGGTGGATCCGCCAGGCGATCACGCGCTCGATCGCGGACCAGGCGCGCACGATCCGTATCCCGGTCCATATGATCGAGACGATCAACAAGCTCGTCCGCACCAGCCGCCAGTTCCTGCACGAGACCGGTCGCGAGCCGACGCCTGAAGAGCTGGCCGAGCGCCTGAGCATGCCGCTCGAGAAGGTCCGCAAGGTGATGAAGATCGCCAAGGAGCCGATCAGCCTCGAAACGCCGATCGGCGACGAGGAGGATTCGCATCTCGGCGATTTCATCGAGGACAAGAATGCGGTGATCCCGGTCGATGCCGCGATCCAGGCCAATCTCAAGGAAACCGTCACGCGCGTGCTGGCGAGCCTGACCCCGCGCGAGGAACGCGTGCTGCGCATGCGCTTCGGCATCGGCATGAACACCGACCATACGCTCGAGGAAGTCGGCCAGCAATTCTCGGTCACGCGCGAACGCATCCGCCAGATCGAGGCGAAGGCGCTCAGGAAGCTCAAGCATCCGAGCCGCAGTCGGAAGATGCGCAGCTTCCTGGATCAGTAAGAAATAACGTCATGCCGGCGAAAGCCGGCATCTCGGGAGGCGTGAGCCCCAATCTCACGAGACCCCAGCGTTCGCTGGGGTGACGAGATCGTTTTCTGATCGGCCCCGTAACGATCCGGAACCGAATCCGGATTGCCACCGGAATGAACAAATCTCTTTGCGGGAAAACGATAATTTCCGTCTGAAGGCGGTACGGCTAACGCCGCATAAACCGGATATTTACGCCCTTGGGTTATCCCGATCCTCCTAGGGGGAAGTGTGTGCCGATTGGCACAGCTTCGGGAGCCGATCATGTCGTTCGTCGCATTGCAAACCGCACCTGCCGATTTCGGCGAGATGCTGGTCGCACTCGCCGCCTCAGAGGGCAGCGCGAGCCACCCTTACACCCATAGTTACGAGCTCAACGCCGATCCGCTGGCGACGCGCAACCTGGCCGATGTGCTGCACCTGCTCTCGATGCTGCACGGGCCGCAGCCTGGGCTGATCGAGCTGGGCGGCGAACGCAACGTGCTGCCGGAGGCGGCCGACTGGTATCGCGAGGCGGCGGCCGGCTTCGCCGCGGAGCGCCATTATCTAACCCAGTTGATCGTTGCCGCGGGGCCGGCGCCCAGCACCGCCGGCGAATCCGACACCGCAGCCGCCATCCTCGACCAGCGCCGCGCGATGGCGACGATCGTCTGTTCCGACCGATTCGGCTGCGGCATCGGCGCGATCGCCGCGCTGATCCTCGATTGGCAGGCGATTCGCGCGGTGCTCGACACCGCCGCGACGCGCATCGGCATCCGCGTACCGATCAACCAGCTTCCTGGCGAGGAGGCGACCGCTTATGTACTCGCCAATCTGCCGATCCAGCCGCGGCTCGACCGCACGTTGAGCTTCGGCGCGCGTCAGTTGCTGCTCCAGCATCGTGGGCTGTGGGACGTGCTCGAAGCGCGCAAGGAAGCCCGCGTCGATCGCTAGTTTGCTCGAGCCGCACCGGCCCGCACCACCACCCGGCCTCCCATAGAATACCCTGTTGGGAGGCCGGGTGGGGGTGCGGGCCGGTGCGGGTCCCGACAAAGACGCTTCAGCGTTCGCGGCGTAGCTCATCCTCGATGCGACGATCGGGGATGAGCCAGACGAGGGCTATTCCGGTATAGAGCGCGCCGGCGATCCAGGGCTGGATGAATGCCGATACGGCCCCGGCCGCATATGCAGCCAGGCTGATCTTGCCCTTGATATCGTTGCCGACCGCGCGCCCGACCGTTGAGTCGCGGCCGTTGATCGCGATGATCCGCGCCTGCATCACGATATAGCCGAGCGCGCTCATCCCGAAGATCACGCCATAAGCGGCCATCGGCAATGCGGCGAAATCGCTCTCGTCGAGCCAGCGTATCGTCCAGGGCGCGAGGCTCATCCAGAACAGCATGAACAGATTGGCCCAAAGCACGCTGCCGTCGACATGCCTGGTCGCCTGGAACAGATGGTGATGATTATTCCAGTAGATGCCGACATTCACGAAGCTCAGGACATAAGCGAACAGGATCGGCAGCTCGCCACGCAACGCGGCGAGGTCGGCATGGTGCGGCACGGGCAGCTCCAGCACGGTGATCGTGATGATGATCGCGATCACGCCGTCGGTGAAAGCCTGCACGCGCTCGGTTTTCATCGATCATACGCTCCCCGTTCGGGCTGAGCTCCTCGAAGCCCTGCTCTTCTTTCCAGCGTGTAAGAAAAGCAGCCCTTCGACAAGCTCAGGGCGAACGGAGGAAGTTCATTTGCCGGACCAGCCCTTGGCCTCGACCGCCTCGGTGCGGTGCGTGCGCCGGTCGTAGAGGCAGAGCATCGTGCCTCTCGCGCCTTTCATGAATTTCTGGGGATAGATGCCGCGCACCAGCATCGCATCAAAACCGGTGCGGTCGCTGAACCCCACAGGCGCCGAGACCGTCGGGCGAAGCAGACGAGCCGCGGCGATGCAGGCGGCGCGGCCATTTCGTGCCGAAGCCTGCCAAGCGGCCTCGGTCGAGGCCATCGCCGGTGCGGCAACCAGCAAGGCCACCAGGATAGCGCGACTGACCATATTTCATCTCCCTCAATACAGCAGATAAGGTCGCCGTTCCTCGCTCCAGGTCGCCTCGTCCGGCTGCGCCAACGCATCGAGATCGCCGGGCGTTGCACCCGAATCGTCAACCCATTCCCGCAACGCAGGGCCGCCGTTGATCACGTCGATCGGGAGTTTGCCAAAAGCATATTCGTAGGGAAAATCACGCCATAGATCATAATCGGGATACAGACTGCGGATCGCCTTGAAGGCGAGCGCCTGTAGCCGCCACGGCCGGAAGGCCTGATGATCGTAGAAGCGCCCCTCGGCATGGATGTGCAATCCGCTGCACAGCTGATGCACATGCTTGTGGAAGGTCGGCTCGAACATGATCTCGCGAAGTGCGCAGCCCTCCAGCCATTGCGGTGCAAGCCGCCGCATCTCGGCGAGCACATCACGCGCGGCAATGTCCGGCGCGCCGAAGATTTCGAGCGGACGGGTCGTGCCCCGTCCTTCGGACAGGGTCGTGCCTTCGAGCATCACCGTGCCGGGATAGGCGCGCGCCATCCACAGATTGGGGGCGTTGGGGCTGGGGTTGACCCATACGCGCTCGGCTAACGGCCAGCCATGACCCGGGGCCGCATCGGGATCGTAGCCGGCCATCTCGACCACGCGATAGGCGACATCGAGCTTCCATCTGTCGACGAACCAGCGCCCCAGCTCGCCCAAGGTGAGGCCATGGCGCATCGGCATCGGGCCGGCACCGACGAAGCTCTCCCAGCCCGGACGCAATGTGGTTCCCTCGACCGGTCGGCCCGCCGGGTTGGGGCGGTCGAGCACCCAGACTTCCTTGCCATGCTCGGCCGCGGCCTCGAGCACGTAGAGCAAGGTGGTGATGAAGGTGTAGATGCGGCAGCCCAGATCCTGCAGGTCGACCAGCAGGAGATCGAACGTGCCCATCGACTGGCCAGTCGGGCGGCGCACCTCTCCATAGAGGCTGAAGACGGGCACGCCGTGGATCGGATCGGTGAAATCAGGCGATTCCACCATATTGTCCTGCTTGTCGCCGCGCAGGCCATGCTGCGGACCGAACGCCGCCGTGACGTTCACCCCTGCCGCGACGAGCGCATCGAGCGCGTGGGTCAGGTCCGCGGTGACGGAGGCGGGATGCGCGAGCAAGGCGACGCGCCGCCCCTTGAGCTGCGCGAGGAGCGAAGGGTCGGCAAGCAGCCGATC
>JAEKMC010000207.1:0-5416 GCA_019508115.1 Sphingomonas sp. | reverse complement strand
AGCCGATCGATACCGAAATCCATGCGTTCAGCCTGCTGGCGGGAGTTGGGCCGCGAAGCAAGCGGGATCATGGAAATCGGGCGGGCCGGACGGATGGGCCAGTGCCCAGAAGGACCGGTTGCCGCTTGTATCTTCGATGATCGCGGACAGGCCGAGTGGACCGGTTGCGTCAGTCGGCAGGCGGAGCGTCGCGGTGAGCTTGGCCGCCTCCCCGTCCCGGTCCCACCCGATCTTGGGCGCATCCGTCGCCGCATCGCGCATGCCCGCGCGATGGCCGTCGAAACGGTAAGCCGCCCAGTGCGAAGACGGCGAGAAATTGAACTCGTAATAGCCTTCCCCCGCGGCGAGGAAGGCTTCGCAGCAGCTATGCCGCCACAGTTCGTCGCTCCGTGCCGAAACCTGGGGCCGGGGGAAGGCCGCGTGGGCGAGATCGCCGCCGATCCAGTAACTCAGGCCGAGCAGGTCCGGCGCGATGCGCTCCACCCCGACCGCGATCCGCGTCACCGGCGACGGGCTGCCGGGATGGCGTCGGAGGAAAAATATCGGCACGCGTGTCGCCCCTCGCATCTGCGGAAGACTATGCTAAGCGCCAGCGCGTCATGATGGAATACAAGTCCGAACTGCTGCGCACGCTTTCGTCGCGCGGCTATATCCACCAGCTTACCGACGCGGCGGCGCTCGATGCGCTTGCAGCGAAATCGGTCGTGCCGGCCTATATCGGCTTCGACGCGACCGCGCCGTCGCTTCACGTCGGATCGATGGTGCAGATCATGATGCTGCGCCGACTGCAGCAGGCGGGCCACAAGCCGATCGTGCTGATGGGTGGCGGCACGACCAAGGTCGGCGATCCCTCGGGCAAGGACGAGAGCCGCAAATTGCTCACCGATGAGGCGATCCAGGCGAACATCGCCTCGATCCGCCGCGTGTTCGAACGCTTCCTGACATTCGGGGACGGGCCGACCGACGCGATGCTGGTCGACAATGCCGACTGGCTCGACCAGCTCGCCTACATCCCTTTCCTGAGGGATATCGGGCGGCATTTCACGATCAATCGCATGCTCGCCTTCGACAGCGTCAAGCTGCGGCTCGATCGCGAGCAGCCGCTGACCTTTCTCGAATTCAATTACATGATCCTCCAGGGTTATGATTTCCTGGAGCTGTCGCGCCGCGCGGGCTGCCGCCTGCAAATGGGCGGCTCCGACCAATGGGGCAATATCGTCAACGGGATCGAGCTTGCGCGCCGCGTCGACGGCACCGAGGTGTTCGGACTCACCACGCCGCTGATCACCACCGCCGATGGCGCCAAAATGGGCAAGACCGCGGCAGGCGCGGTGTGGCTCAACGAGGAACAGCTTTCGGCGTACGATTATTGGCAATTCTGGCGGAACACGCACGATGCCGATGTCGGCCGTTTCCTGCGCCTGTTCACCGACCTGCCGCTCGAGCGGATCGCGGAACTGGAGGCGCTGGAAGGCGCGGAGATCAACCGCGCCAAGGTCGTGCTCGCGACCGAGGCGACCAGGCTCTGCCGCGGCGGCGAAGCCGCCGTGCAGGCGCAGCTCACCGCGCAGGAGGTGTTCGAGCAGGGCGGCGCCGGCGAAGGGCTGCCGCGCCTCAAAATCACCGACGGCACGATCGGCATCGTCACCGCGCTGACCGTGCTCGGCTTCGCCGCCTCGAACGGCGAAGCGCGGCGCAAGATCGCCGAGGGCGCGGTGCGGTTGAACGATTTGGCGATCAAGGACGAGAAATACGAGATCGAGATCGATCCGGGCGCGAGCGTGAAGATCAGCCTCGGCAAGAAACGCCACGGATTGCTCGAGCGGGAGTGAGCCGCTCTATTCCGTCATTCCAGCGCAAGCTGGCATCTCGTGAGATAAGCGCCGGCCCGGCCTCCCGAGACCCCAGCGTTCGCTGGGGTGACGGGATTTGGCGGGATTTGGCGGGATTATCGATCGCCCGTCTGGACCGACGCGAGCGCCCGTGCGGCGCGGCTGCCAGCGGTGATCGTCCCGATGCCGGGGTTCAGCCGGACCAGGTTGATGATGTAGGATCGCGGGCGGCTCATCAATTTGGGCTGGCTGTCGTCGACCCTCATGCCGAGCGCACGCGCGACATCGCCGACGAAATGGACGCAATTGGCATGGTGTAGATCATAAGAAGGCTGCGGCAGGTCGCGCCATTTCTTCACGACCGCAAGCACCTGATCATATTGCTCGTCGCTGAGCACGAGCGAGAGATGGCTGTCGCTGCGCCGCACGTAAGTCGGGTTGGCGGCCAGTATCTCGCCTCCGACCGCGCCCATCAGCACCGCCGGGGTGACCGCCTTGGCGGTGAAGCCGTAATTGGTGTCGATCGGCTTGTCGGGCGCGGCATCGGTCGCGCCGGTAATGCGGACCAAGGCGTGCGGGAAATAGACGCCCAACTCGCGCGAATAAAAGGTGAGCGTGACCTTGGCCGAGGCCATTGCCGGCCACAGCAATAGCGCCACCAGAAACAGGATTTTCCCCCGCATGATCCTCCTCGCCTACCCCATCATCCCGAACGGATAAGCCCCACCGCCGCGTCACGCTCGAACAGATAGAGCGCGATCCGCGCCGCCTGGCCGCGCGGACCCTGCAACCCGCCGTCGCGATCGACCAGCAGGCGGGCATCCTGCGTCGCGCTGTCGATCAGCTCGGCGACCTGTTCCGGCATGGCGACACGGAATGCCGCCTCGCCCGATTGGCGCGTGCCCAATATCTCGCCTGCGCCGCGCAGCCGCAGATCCTCCTCGGCGATGCGGAAGCCGTCATTGGTGTCGCGCAGCAGGGCCAGCCGCGCGCGCGCGGTCTCGCTCATCGGGCCGGCGGTGCGCAGCAACAGGCAGATCGAACGGCCCTCGCCACGCCCGACCCGGCCGCGCAACTGGTGCAATTGGGCGAGGCCGAAGCGGTCGGCATGCTCGACCACCATCAAGGTCGCGTTGGGCACGTCGACGCCGACCTCGATCACCGTGGTCGCGACCAGCAGCCCGAGCTCGCCGCGCTGGAACGCGGCCATGACCGCGTCCTTTTCGGGTCCCTTCATCCGGCCGTGGACCAGCCCGACCTTGTCGCCGAGCCGCATGCGCAGAGCGGCGGCGCGGTCCTCGGCTGCGGCGAGATCGCTGGTCTCGCTTTCCTCCACCAGCGGGCAAACCCAATAAGCCTGCTGGCCGGTGGCGAGGTGGCGCTGGAGGCCGTCGACGACCTCGATCAGGCGATCGTCGGAAATAACGCGCGTTTCGATCGGCTGGCGGCCGGGCGGCATCTCGTCCAGCTGGCTCGAATCCATCTCGCCATATTGGGCGAGCGTGAGCGTGCGCGGAATCGGGGTGGCGGTCATCGCCAGCAGATGCGGCGGCTTCTCGGCTTTCTGCGTGAGCAGCATGCGCTGCGCGACGCCGAAGCGATGCTGCTCGTCCACCACCGCAAGACCCAGGCGTTTGTAGCTGACGCTTTCCTGGAAGATGGCATGCGTGCCGATGAGAATGTCGATCGACCCGTCGGCCAGCCCCATCAGCGTTGCCTCGCGCGCGCGGCCCTTGTCGCGCCCGGTCAGGATCGCGAGGTTGACGGGCACGCCGGCGAGCAACCGCGACAGCGTCTCGAAATGCTGGCGCGCGAGGATTTCGGTCGGCGCGAGCAGCGCGCCTTGCGTGCCCGCCTCGACCGCGATCAGCAACGCCATCAGGGCGACCAGGGTCTTGCCCGCGCCGACATCGCCCTGGAGCAGGCGCAGCATCGGCGCGGATTGCGCCATATCGCCTTCGATCTCGCGGACGGTGCGCGTCTGCGCGCCGGTGGGGGAATAAGGTAGCCTGAGCGCATCGCGGAGGCGGCCGTCGCCTTGCAGCGGCGTACCCTTGCGGGCGCGGGAGGAGGCGCGGACCAGCATCAAAGCGAGCTGGTTGGCGAAAAGCTCGTCATAAGCGAGCCGCTCGCGCGCCTTGGTATCGGATGGGTCGGCGTGGATGCGGATCAGCGCTTCGCGCCAGCCCGGCCAGCCCTGCTTCGCGGCCAGGCTCGGCTCGATCCACTCGGGCAGGTCCGGCATGCGCGCGATCGCCTGCGCGATCAGAGCCGCCAGCCTTTTGTTGGTGAGGCCCTCCGACAGCGCATAGACCGCCTCGCGCGCGGGCAAGGCCTTGGCCTCCTCGGGCGTCATCACCTCGGGATGCACGATCTGGAGCCATTGATCGTAGCGGTCGAGCTTGCCCGACACCGCCTTGGGCTCGCCCAGCGGCAATTGCTTCCTGGCCCAGCCCGACGAACCGCCGAAGAAGACCAGGCTGATCGCGTTGCCCACTGCGTCGAGCGCGGTGACTTTGGCCGGCGCGCGCGCACTGCCCGACATGCGATATTCGGTGGGGGTGACGGTGACGGTGACGATCTGGCCGACATCGGCCTCGTCCAGCTCGACCACCGCCTTGCGGTCGACCCAGCCGGTCGGGAGGTGGAACAGCAGATCGATCGCACGCGCAAGGCCGAGCCGCGACAGGGGCTTGGCCATTTGCGGGCCGACCCCTTTCAGCGCCTCGACTTCGGCGAACAGTGGATTGAGAATATCGGGCCGCATCACTAGATGCGTGTCTCAACTGCGGCCTGATCGCAACCCGTCACCCCGGACTTGTTCGGAGGTCCACCGGCCGGAACCACACTTTACGTGAGGATGAGGGGTGGATGCCGGAACAAGTCCGGCATGACGGCCTATCTTTTCAAGCCGACGGTTTCGCGCCGCCGGCTGTTACCCGTTGGAGCCCGATGGACCTCGATATCCGCCTCAAGCGCCTGCGCTTTCGCGCCTGGCATCGCGGCACCAAGGAGGCCGATCTGTTGATCGGAGGCTTCTTCGATACGTTCTCGGCCGAATGGGGTGAGGACCAGATCGCCTGGTACGAAGCACTGATGGACGAGGAGGATGTCGAGATCATGGGCTGGGCGATCGGTACGATCGCTATTCCCGAACGCTGGCGGGGGCCGCTGATGGAGCGGATGCGGGTCCTCGACTATATTCCTATCGAGAAGTAAGTGACTGATCTTCAAAAGATATTGAGAGCCGGTGAGGCGCTGACGCTGGCCGGGGCACCGGCGGGGTTTCTGCCGTGGCTGATGGCGGACCTCGCGCGCGCCGCGAAGGGCCGTGCCGTGTTCGTCGCGCCCGACGAAAGCGCGATGCGCGCGATGGCCGACAATGCGCGTTTCTTCGCGCCCGAGCTGGAGGTGCTGACCTTTCCCGCGTGGGACTGCCTGCCTTATGACCGCGCTTCGCCATCCTTACGCGCGACATCGGAGCGGCTGGCGGCGCTGCATGCGCTCCAGCGCAAGACCGACGCGCCACAGCTCCTGGTCACCACCATCAACGCGATCACGCAGCGCACGCTGACGCCGTTCCG
>JAEKMC010000206.1 GCA_019508115.1 Sphingomonas sp. | reverse complement strand
ATCCTCGCCAAGGAGTGCTTCCTGCCGATGGTCTATTGCGCCGACGATCAGCCGCGAACGGAAGCTGCGTCCCGCCACGCTCCAGCGATCCTCATCCACCGCCTGCCCATGATCGCCGCCACCCCCCGCGACCGGATGGTCGCCACCACCAACGAAATGCACGATCTCCAGGTCGTCGCCATCCTCCAGGCAGACCTGGGCAAGCGTCGAGCGCGGCACGACCTCCAGATTGCGCTCCACCGCCACCTTTTCCGGCACGAGCCCAAGTTCGTTGGCAAGCGCTGCAATGCTCAAGCCCGCGCGCACGCGTCTATGCTCGCCATTCACAGTGATCGAGATGGTGCCGTCGCTATGGATTGGAGTCGTCATGGCCATGCATCTAAGAGCGCGCGACGCAGGATGAAACCCATTGCCGTGTGCCTGTGCTGGACGTAGGGCGCACGCTTTGCCAATAGCGCCGCTTCACTTTCAAAAGGGCATCGCTGGATGACCGATAACAAGAATGGTTCGATGCAGGTTGATGCGGGGCTGGTCCGTCAGCTCGCCGAGCTTCTGGACGATACCCGCCTGACCGAGATCGAGGTTCAGGATGGCGACCGTCGAATCCGGGTCGTGCGCAATGTCGCGATTCCGACCCATGCCGTGCAGGCGCCATCCGCGCCCGCAGCAGCGCCTGCCTCGGCACCCACGGCGGCTGCTCCCGCGGCCCCTGCGGGTGATCATCCCGGCACGATCAAGTCGCCGATGGTCGGCACCGCCTATCTCGCCGCCTCTCCGGACGCGAAGCAGTTCGTCAATATCGGTGATACCGTCGCGGCGGGCGACACCTTGCTCATCGTCGAGGCGATGAAGGTGATGAACCCGATCCTCAGCCCGCGCGCGGGCAAGGTCACCCAGCTCATGGTCGACAATGGCCAGCCGGTCGAATTCGATCAGCCGCTCGCCGTCGTCGAGTAAATATACGTGGCAGAGATCAAGAAAGTCCTGATCGCCAATCGCGGCGAGATCGCGCTGCGCATCCACCGCGCCTGTCATGAAATGGGTATCAAGACGGTCGCGGCGCATTCCACCGCCGACGCGGATGCGATGCATGTCCGTCTCGCCGACGAGGCGATCTGCATCGGCCCGCCGTCGGCGACCGAATCCTACCTCAACATCCCCAATCTGATCTCCGCCGCCGAGATTTCCGGGGCGGATGCGATCCATCCCGGCTACGGCTTCCTGTCGGAAAACGCCAAGTTCGCCGAGATCGTCGAGGCGCACGACATCATCTGGATCGGCCCCAAGCCCGAACATATCCGGACGATGGGCGACAAGATCGAGGCCAAGCTGACCGCGGCCAAGCTCGGCCTGCCGCTCGTCCCCGGCTCCGACGGTCCGGTCAAAGATCTCGCCGAGGCCAAGAAGGTCGCCAAGGAAATCGGCTACCCGGTCCTGATCAAGGCGGCATCGGGCGGCGGCGGGCGCGGCATGAAGGTCGTGCCCGATGAAAGCCAGCTCGAGACGCTGATCGACCAGGCGGGCAATGAGGCGGCGGCGGCGTTCGGCGACGCGACCGTCTACATGGAAAAATATCTGGGCGACCCGCGCCATATCGAATTCCAGATATTCGGCGATGGCGAAGGCAACGCCATCCATCTCGGCGAGCGCGATTGCTCGCTCCAGCGCCGCCACCAGAAGGTGGTCGAGGAGGCCCCCTCCCCCATCATCTCGACCGAAGAGCGCAACCGCATGGGCGGAATCGTCGCCAAGGCGATGGCCGACATGGGCTATCGCGGCGCGGGCACGATCGAGTTCCTGTGGGAAAATGGCGAATTCTATTTCATCGAGATGAACACGCGGCTGCAGGTGGAGCATCCGGTGACCGAGGCGATCACCGGGCTCGATCTGGTGCGCGAGCAGATCCGCGTCGCCGAAGGCCATTCACTGACGCTGCGCCAGGAGGACGTCGTCTTCCGCGGCCATGCGATCGAATGCCGCATCAACGCCGAGGATCCGCGCACCTTCGCCCCCTCGCCTGGGCTGGTGAAGCAATATCATGCGCCGGGCGGCATGAACGTGCGCGTCGATAGCGGCCTTTATGCGGGCTATCGCGTCCCGCCTTATTACGATTCGATGATCGCCAAGCTGATCGTCTACGGCACCACCCGCAACGGTGCGCTCCGCCGCCTGCGCCGCGCGCTCGAGGAATTCGTGGTCGATGGCGTCAAGACCACGATCCCGCTCCATCAGGCCTTGCTCGACGAGCCCGACTTCCAGACCGGCAATTACACGATCAAATGGCTGGAGCAGTGGCTGGCGAAGCAGGAGGATTGACCGATCTTGGCCTGCTTTTGGCGGAGATGCGGCCAGTCCTGCACGAGGAGCCTTATGGGTTCGACCTGCTCGATCCCGACGCGCCCTTGCCCGCCGACGTGTTCGCGTTGATCCACGAGGAGGAAGGGATGACGCTGATCGCGCCTTTTCCCGATGGCGAATGGGCGCGGATCAGTCTCGCCGTCCATTCAAGTCTGTCGGCGGTGGGACTCAGCGCCGCGATTGCGCAGGCGCTCGCGGATCACGCGCTGCCCGCCAATATCGTCGCGGGCGTCCATCACGATCATATCTTTGTGCCGTGGGAGCTGCGGCACGAGGCGCTTCAGGCGCTCACAATCCTTTCGGAGCAATACAGGTGAAGGCGACCATCTATCATAATCCCCGCTGCTCCAAATCGCGCGAGACGCTCGCCTTGCTGCAGGATGCGGGCGCTGACGTGACCGTGATCGAATATCTCAAGACGCCGCCAACGCGCGAAGACTTGAAGCGGCTTTACACCAAAGCCGGCATGACCCCGCGCGAAGGGCTGCGTACCGCCGAGGACGGCGCCAAAATGCTCAAGACCGCATCGGACGATGCGATCCTCGATGCGATGGTCGCCGATCCGATCCTGATCGAACGCCCGCTGGTCGAGACGGAGAAGGGCGTGCGCCTTGGCCGCCCCCCTGAAAAGGTTCGCAAAATCCTGTAAGGCGCCGGGGTGCCCCAGCCCGTCATCCAGCTGTTCGTCAATGCGAAAGCCGGCTCCGCCTCGCGCCGTCGCGTGGCCGCGCTTCGGCATGAGCTGGAGGCGGCGGGCGCGCGGGTGATCGTGACGCCCACCGGCGGTGACCTGGTCGTCGCGGAGGAAACTACGCACGTTTGCGCGGTCGGCGGCGACGGCACGCTCCGCCATGTGACGGCGGCGCTGTGGCAGAGTGGGCGGCCGCGCGTGATGAGCATCTTCCCGACCGGCACGGTCAACCTGCTCGCACGCGAATATGGCTATCGCCGGAATGCGCTGAGCTTTGCCGGCCGGGTCCTACGCGATGCCCCACCACGCCTGCAGCGAATCGCGCGCGTCGGCGAGACGATGATGTTCACCTGCGCCAGCGTCGGCCCGGATGCGGATGCGGTCGCGAACGTTTCGTCGCGCCTCAAGCGCGCGATCGGCCGCGCGGCCTACGGCGTGGCTTTCCTCCGCACGCTGATCCGTTGGCCGCGCCTGCAGCTCTCTATCGAAGCGGACGGCCGCACCATCGCCTGCGAGGCGATCTATCTCGCCAAGGGTCGTTATTATGCCGGCCCCTGGAGCTTCGCCCCGGGGGCGGCAGCCGATGACCCCTTCCTACACGTGGTCGCGCTCAAGCAAGCGCGCCGACGCGATTTCGTCCGTTTCCTGTGGGCCTTGCTCCGTCACCACGATCTGACGCGCAACCCGAACCTGGTCCACGTCACCTGCGCCGCGCTCACGATCGCGGGCGCCGATGCGCCACTCCAAGCCGACGGCGACATCGTCGCGCATCTGCCGGTCGAGATCGCGATCGACCCGACCCCGCAGCCCTTCGCCTGATCGGCCGGGCGTAATCAAAGAGTCTCGATTTCTCGCAAGGTTAGGAGCTTCGAGTCGCAGGAGGCCGTTATGGCGACGCAAGCAATTCACGCCGGGAAGACCACCCGCTCCCCGGTTGCACTCGAACTTCATCGGCGTGATCATCTCGACCGGTGCGGTTGCCTATTCGATCATCACCTTGCTGCCGGTCGACCTCATCCTGCATGTCGGCAGCGCGGGCGGCTACGCGATGATCTTCGCGCTGCTGATCGCGGCGGTATTGTGGAATCTCGGCACCTGGTGGCTGGGCCTGCCCAATTCCTCCAGCCATGCGCTGATCGGGTCGATCCTGGGCGTGGGCCTGGCCAATCAATTGCTCAACAGCGGCACTGCGGGCGGCACGTCGGGCGTCGACTGGGCCCAGGCGCAGAACGTGCTGGTCACTCTATTGGTAAGCCCGGTGATCGGCTTCATCGGCGCGATGGTGCTTCTGTGGCTGATGAAGCGCGTCATCCCCAATCCGACGCTCTACCAGGAGCCAAAGGGCGAAACGCCGCCGCCCTGGGGCATCCGTGCATTGCTGGTCTTCACCTGCACCGCCGTTTCCTTCGCGCATGGCGGCAATGACGGGCAGAAGGGCATGGGCCTGATCATGCTGATCCTGATCGGCGTCGCACCGACCGCTTATGCGCTCAACCGCACGATGCCCGACAGCTCTACCCCGGCTTTCGTCCGGACGGTGGGCGATGCGCATACCGTCTTCATCGCGCATGCCCAAGGCGCCAACGTCACACCGGAGCAGGCGGCGCCTGTACTGACGGCGGCGCTGCGCACGCATCAGGCCGATAAACCGCAAGTCTATGCCGCGCTCGATATCGTCTCGGCCGACATCGCGCAGCAGATCAAGGATTATGGCGCGATCGCGCATGTGCCCGCCGCGGCCACGCGCAACCTCAGGAACCAGATGTATCTGGTCTATGACACGCTGCGCCTGCTGACCAAGGATCCGGAAAAGGCGAAGGCCGATTTCCCGAATGGCGACGACAAGAAGCTCAAAGCCTATCAGGGTCTGCTGGAGAAGGGCACGCGCTTTATCCCGACCTGGGTCAAGATTTCGGTCGCGCTCGCCTTGGGGCTGGGCACGATGGTCGGCTGGAAGAGGATCGTGGTTACGGTCGGCGAGAAGATCGGCAAGACGCATCTGACCTATGGCATGGGCGCTGCGGCCGAACTGATGGCAGCGAGCACGATCCTCCTCGCCCAGTTCAAGGGCATGCCCGTTTCCACCACGCATATATTGTCGAGCGGCGTCGCCGGGGCGATGGCGGGCAACGGATCGGGCGTTCAGGTCTCGACCGTCCGCAACATCGCGCTTGCCTGGGTCACCACACTTCCTGCCGCGATGGCGATTGCCGGGGTGCTGTACGTGGTCTTCCTGCAGATTGCGAAGGCACTGGGCTGACAGGCTAGACCGGATCAGAAAGCGGGAAGTGCCTTGGCGCCCTCCAGCTTCACGCCCAGGATGCGCGCGATCGAAGGCGCGATCGAACGCATGTCGACCAGCCCGAGATCGCCGCGGCGGCCAAGCCCCGGCCCCTCGACGAACAGGCTGGAGCGCATGGCAGGTTCGGAGGAAAGATAGCCGTGCATGCCCTTGTAGGTTGACGGCATCTGTTTGGCCGCGCGTGGATCGTGGCCGGGCTCGAAACCGGGTCGGAAGGCGACCAGAAAGCTGCACATCGGCGATCCTCCCAGGCGTGCGACCGCCTGGGCGTCAAGCACCTCGGCAACACCCATATCCGGATCGGCTTTGAGCGTCGCCAGCAGGCCCGCCACCTTCGCAACCAGCGCGGCATCATCGGGGCGCTTGAGCACCACGCCCGCCGACCCGCCCATGATCCAGGGCTCGGCCTGCCAATCGGTAACCTTGCCGCTCGCGTCGACGGTAATGAGACCGGCGGCGATGAACGGAGCGATCAGGTTCACGTCGGTCGAGACCGGCTGGAAACCGTGATCCGAGACGACCACCACGGTCAGGTCCGGCTCCGCCTTGCGTGCCGCCGCAACCAGCCGGCCGATCATCGCGTCGTTGCGCGCGATCGTCGCCAATACTTCCGGACTGCCCGGGCCGAACTTGTGCTCGTAATGATCGACGCTCGCCAGATAGACGGTGGTGAAAGCGGGCTTCTTTTCCGCGATCAGCGCGGCGGCGAAGCGCACGCGATCCTCGTCCGCGGCGACCTCCTCGTCGATCCCCTGCGGATAAGGCCCGAGCTTCGCCTCGAGCCCCGGCAGCAAGCCTGGCGTCGCGAGTGCACGTATCAGTTTGCGGTCGTCCTCATGCCCGGTGCGCCAGATCTGCGGGAGGTTGTTGTCGATCGGGGCGGCGACGCTGACGGGCCAATGCACGTTTGCCGTCACCAGCCCGGCGGCACGAGCCGCGCCCCACAAGGTCGGCACCTTGATATCCTCGGCATACCAGTCCCACCCGACCTGGTTGATGTTGGCGGGATCGAAGGTGAGATTGTTGCCCACCCCATGCCGCGCTGGCGCGGCACCCGTCACCAAGGTGACATGGCTGGGATACGTGAGTGTCGGCGTTACCCCGGTGACGCCTTCGGCATAGGCACCCTTCACCATCATTGCCGTGAGCGTCGGGACCGAAAGCCCGATCTTGGCAGCCCCGATCACGTCGGCGGGCCGCAGCCCGTCGACCGAGATCATCAATATCGGGCTTGCCGCAACCGGGCCGGCGGCGAGCAACAACGCCGCCGCCAGCACCGCACGCATCGTCAGAAGCCCTTTTTCAGCGTAACGAACCACTGACGCGGCGCACCCAGCATGAAATTGGGATTGTCGAAATCGCTGCCGTTCACCTGGACATTGTTGGTGTTCACGGTCGAGATGTATTTCTTGTCGGTGAGGTTGGTGACGCTCGCCTCGATCGAGATGTCCTTCATCCAGCCCGATCCCTTGAAGCGGTAACCGATGCTGGCGTCGGCAACCAGGCGGCCGCCGGCGACGAGATTGTTCTCGTAGGAGAAATAGCGCTTCGACATATAGTCGCCGCCGATGCGTCCGAAGATCGTGCCGTCATCATAGACCAGCTCGCCCTTGATCATGTTCTTGGGCGCGTCGACCACGGTCTTGTCCTTGGTATGCGCGTAGACGGTGCCATCGGAGCGTAATACGTCATTCTGATATTTCGAGCTGTTGTAGCTGTAATTCGCGAACAGCGAGAAAGCGCGCGTCAGCTTGTAATAAGCCGAAAGCTCCGCGCCCCAGGCATGCACGCTGCCGACATTGTTGAGGATGGCGGGGTTACCGGCGATGCCCGAGCCGTTCGCGAAGGACGCCAGGCGATTGGTGAAGTCGATATAATAACCGACCGCCGAGGCCTGGAACGGGCCGTCATGATAGCGCACGCCGCCTTCATAGGTCTTCGATGTCTCGGGCTTGAGGCTGCTCTTGATCGCGTTGAAGCCAAGCTGCGTGGTGGAGAATGGTCCGGTCGTCAGCGCCGAGACGAAGGCGCGCATATTCTCCGTATAATCCGCGAATATCTCGGTCGTGGGCGTCGCATGATAGACGATCGACGCCTGCGGCTGGAACCAGTCGCGCGCGCCGATCTTGCCGCTCGCGAGCGGACCGATCAGCACATTGGCCTGGTTGTCGACCTTCACGCCTTTCCAACCGCCGCTCAGCACGAGCCGGTCGTCGAACAATTTGACCGTATCCTCGACATGATATTGATAGGTGTCGGTCAGGAAATGCCCTTCATATTGCGTGAAGAAGGGATTCTTCTGGAAAGTCAGCGTGTCGCGGTTGAACGCGTCGTCGGCGAGCCCGTAATAACGCCGCGCCTGGTTGAATTTGTTATGCTCGTACCAGCCGCCGATCTGGAGCGTGTTGATCCCACTTTCCCAGGTCAGAGCGCCGGTCACGCCGCCGCGGCGGATCGCATATTCGGTGGTGCGGAAGGACAAAGGTGCGGGATTGGCGATCGGATTGCCCGCCTGGTCGGGCGCGCCCGCGGGCGTCACCGCATAGGGCGTGATCCACGATCCCTGCCCCTTGTTCCGATGATAATAAGGGGTGAGCTTCAACGCCACGCCGGGCGCAAGCTTGAGGTCGAGCGTCGCGCCCGCAAGATAATCGTTCCGCAGGCCGCCCGCATCGTAATAAACGTCATCGGGGTTGGTATAAGGCGCGGGGAAGGCGGTGCCGTGCTGGTAAGCGAGCGCGATCTGCTTCGCGAGCGCATAGTCCGGGCTGACATTGTCGATCTTGTACGCCTTGTCCCAGCCGACCCGGTTGATCAAATCGAGGCTGACGTCCTGATAATCGGTCTCGCGCCGCTGCGAGAAGTTGAAGAAGGCCGAAAGCTGCCCGACATTGCCGAGATCTCCGACGATCTTGGCATTGGCCTGATGCTGATATTGCGGGCCATCGCCGCGCCACTTGTCGGTGTGGTAATAAGCGTAGCTCAAATAGCCGCGCACCGCGCCCATGTCGCCGCTGTCGACGCGGACGAAGCCGCGATAGGTGCTGTCCGATCCGCCCGTGCCGGAGGCCGCGACGCCAAATTGATGGCGCGGATCGTCGCTATAGAATTGCAGCGTACCGCCCAGATTGCTGGTCGACGCGGTGCCAAGCGCGCCCGCGCCCTGCGCCACCACCGTGCGGCCGAGATTTTCGGAGATGATCGCACGGCTGACGTGAAGGCCGTTGACGTTGCCGTAGCTCATGTCGCCCAGCGGCACGTCGTCGAGCGTGAAGCCCAGTTGGTTCTGGTTGAACCCGCGCAGGCTGATCCGCACCGCCCATTCGTAGGCGCCGAACGGATCGGCCGCCTGATATTGGACACCCGGCAATTTCTCGATCGCCTTGAACGCGGTCGAGCCCGGGGTCAGCATGGCGATGTCCGCCTGTCTCACCGTTTGCTCCTGACGACCGCGACCGAAGCCCAGCACCACGATTTCGCCCCCGCCATTGTCGCTGGCCGGCGCATCGGCCGCGGGCGCAGCTTCGGCCGCAGCCGGAGCTGCGTCTGCGGCAAGCGCGGAACCGGAAAGAAATGCCGCAGCGGCAACGCCCGCCGCAAGCGACGCGAGGATCGGCTTCATGTGGATCTACCCTTTCGAGGCGGGATTCGCCTTCTGGGGGTCATGTTGCCGTGCTGCATTGCAGCATGATGAAACGGCTATTTCCGTTTCGTGACAGAAACGAAGCCGTCGCGTTTTGAAGGCGGATCACCCCGTTATCGCGGGCGATAATCCGCGTCGGCTAATCCTGATCGAGGAAATCGCGGATCAGCGCGGCGGTGATCGCCGGTTGCGCTTCGGGGAAGAAGTGACCTCCTGCGACGGGCGTGCCCTGCACATTGTCGGCCCAGCGTCGCCACAGGCCGAGCGGCCCGCCGTCATCTTCATACCTCACGGACCCATGCCGGGAAGGAATCCGGTGGTGAACCCCACTCGCTGATCGCATTGTCGACGACCGCATCGGGCGCCGCCGCCAACAGGCGTTCAGGGAATGGCGCAGGCTGGGCGAGCAGCGAAAAGGGCCAGAAGCCGAGCGCAAGCCGCGCGTCGGCGCGATCCCACACCTCGTAGGTCGGTATCACGTCAAGCACCGCCAGCCGGGTGATGCGATCCGGATGATCGAGCGCGGCGCGATAGGCGACGCGGCCACCCCGATCATGGCCGACGATCGCAAAGCGCTTATGCCCGGCAGCGCGCATGGTTTCGACCAGCGTGGCAGCCAGCGCGCGCTTGGACATGGATCCATGATCGGGCGCATCGGCCGGACACGAGCTCTGCCCATATCCGGGCAGGTCAGCGGCGACGATGCTGAAGTCGGCGGCGAGCAAAGGCGCCACGGCGTGCCACATCAGGCTGGTTTCGGGGAAACCGTGCAAAAGAAGCAGAGCCGGCCCACTCCCGCCCTCCCGGACGAAGACCGATCCGCGATCGGTCACGATCGAGCGCGCGCCGAAGCCGGCGAAGGCGGAGCCGGGCTGGTCCATCGCCGAAAAACCGCCGAGACCTTTGCCGGTTCAACTCTGGCGGAACACCCATGCACCGCCCGGCCTCGCCGGTTTAGCTTCCGATCGGATACCGATGCACTCTGACCTCCAGTCCTTCGCCCGACATCTCACCTCCAGAAGGGTTTGATGTCCATCAGCTGGTCATACGCTTTCGCGGCTTTCCCGAGCAGCTTCTTGTCGCTTTGATCGGGCGCGGGCATTTCGATGCCATACCGTTCGAGCAGACCGACGGCGGTGGCGCGATCATTCAGTTCGCCAAGCCTGTTTTGCAGCTTTTCCAATGCCTCCAGAAAGCGGTCGTAGCGTGCCTTCGCTTTCTTGCTCGTCCAGAGCGAGGCGAAGAATTCGGCGGCGTAACGCAATTTCTTGGCCTCGATCCGTGCCTTGTGCCGGGCATGGTCACCCAAGCCCGCAAGGCGATGGCCGCGTCTTTTGAGCCGCTTGCGGTGCCGCTTCAGGATATCGCGCGCGATCGCCCTGACCGGTTCGCTTGCCAGCAGGGGTTCGGCGGGGCGCATACGCCAGGCGCCGATCGCCAGCCA
>JAEKMC010000205.1 GCA_019508115.1 Sphingomonas sp. | reverse complement strand
GAGCGGAACGCTCTCGCCCGAAATCGGCATGATCAGGAAATCGCCGAGATCCGAATGGCCCGCGCCCGAAAAATGCGTGTGGCTGAACCCCTCGATCGTCCGGTCTTCGTAGCGATAGCCGGCGGCCCATTTGTAGCATTCGCGGGTGACGCAGGCGGTATTGGTGTCGGGGCTCAATTGCACCATGCCGAAGGGAGCGGCCGCGCCGGGAAAGGTGTGGCCTTCGCCGCCCGTGCCGATGAAGGGATCCACCGCATCGTAAGCGGGGCTTGCCTGGGCCGCCGGCGACAGCGCGAGGAGGCAGGTGAAACCGAGTGAAAGGAGCGTGCGCATGAACGCCTTTGAGCAGGGCTTGGCCGCAAGCAAAAGCGCAACTTTCGTTTCGGGAACGCACGGGCCTTACCCGGCGTTACGTGGAGAGTTCGCACCCTTTCTATGGGAAGGCCGCCATGCTCTGGACCATCGCCGTCATCCTTGTCGTCCTCTGGCTGCTCGGCGTGGTCATCCACATCGGCGGCGGATTGATCCACCTGCTGCTGGTGATCGCGATCATCGTGGTGCTGGTCCGGCTGTTCACCGGCCGCCGCGTTTAGAGTCGTTTTCGGTTTGATTGAAGCGCCCCCTCTCCCCTGCGGGGAGAGGGCTGGGGTGAGGGGGAGCGAGCCGAAGGCGAGCGCCCGGACCTCAAGTTCGGGCCACCCTCACCCAACCCTCTCCCTCAAGAGGGAGAGGGCTTTCGCGGTCGATTCCACATTAGTGGAAACGACTCTAGCAGGGGATCGCATCTGCGAAATCGATCAGCGCCTGACGGAGCGCTTCGCCTAACCTTGCGTCCTCGACCAGCCCTGCGGCATCCAGATCTCGGCCCAGCATCGGGATCGTGATTGATGCGGGCTCGATCAATCGGGCCGACATCGTCTCCAGGATCAACCGCAGCTGGCTGTCCGCGTCGCTCGATCGCTGCGAGGCGTTGATCACCGCGACCGGCTTGCCCGGAAATTCATGACTGCTCACGAGCCATTCCAGCGCATTCTTGAGCACAGCGGACACGCCGCGCGCATATTCGGGGCTGCAAATCAGCAGGCCGTCGGCATCGCCGATCGCCGCGCGCAAATGCGCGATCGGCGGGGGAGGAGGATCGCGATCGAGATCGGGATTGAACAAGGGGAGCTCGCCCAGACCGTCGTACAGCACGATTTCGAGTCCGGCGGGCGCGAGCAAGCGGGCGGCTTCGAGGACGGTGCGATTCGACGAGCGCGCCCTGAGGCTGCCGGCGATGGCGAGAATGCGCATGGCGGTATCGATACGGGATCGGAGCGTCCCGCCGACAAGAAAATTACGCGGCACGCCCAAGCTAAATTTGCGATACCGCTAGCAAAAGCGTGTCGGCGCAACCTTGACCCACATATAAAGAAATCTTTATATGGCGCCATGTCTCGCCCCTCCCTGTCCCAGCTCGAAGAAGCGCGCCGCGCGCTCGATGCGCCCCTGTTCGCCGATCTGGCGGGCGATGCCACCGTCAGCTTCGAATTCTTCCCGCCCAAGACGGAAAAGATGGATGAGCAATTGTGGCACGCGATCGAGACGCTTGCGCCGCTCGGCCCGCGCTTCGTATCGGTGACCTATGGCGCCGGCGGCTCGACCCGCGAGCGGACGCACGCCACCGTCGCGCGCATCACGCGGGAAACCGATATTCCGGCCGCGGCGCACCTGACCTGCGTCGAGGCAAGCAAGGCGGAGATCGAGGAGATTGCGCGGGCCTATTGGGACGCAGGCGTGCGGCATATCGTCGCGCTGCGCGGCGATCCGCCGCAGGCGGGTGAAGCCTTCTCGCCGCACCCGGAGGGTTATGCCAATGCTGCCGAGCTGGTCGGGGGGCTGAAGAAGATCGCGCCGTTCGAGATTTCGGTGGCAGCCTATCCCGAATGCCATCCGGCAAGCCCCAGCGTGCAGGCGGACCTCGACAATCTCAAGGCCAAGATCGACGCGGGCGCCGACCGCGCGATCAGCCAGTTCTTCTTCTCGCCCGAAACCTTCTTCCGCTTCCGCGACCGCGCGGCCGCTGCGGGTATATCGGCCGAGATATTGCCAGGCATTTTGCCGGTGTCGAACGTCGCCACCACGCGCAAGTTCGCCGGCATGTGCGGTGCCGTCATTCCGCCCTGGATGGACCGCCTGTTCGAAGGGCTGGACGATCATCCCGCCGCGCGCCAGCTCGTCGCCGCGACGATCGCCGCCGAAATGTCCCGCCGCCTCTATGCGGGTGGCGTGCGCCACTTCCATTTCTACACGCTCAACCGCGCCGAGCTGGCTTATGCGATCTGCCACCTGCTCGGCCTGCGCCCCAAGACCCACGTATCGGAGAAAGCCGCATGACCACGCGCATTCCCTCCGCCGCCGCCCGCCGCTTTCGCGCGGAGGCCGCCAATCGCATCCTGCTGACCGACGGCGCCTTCGGGACGATGATCCAGTCCTACAAGCTTTCGGAGGCGGATTATCGCGGCTCCTATACGGATCTGACGCACGACCAGAAGGGCAATAACGACCTGCTGGTGCTGACCCGGCCCGATATCATCCGCGATATCACCGAAGCCTATCTGGCAGCGGGCTCGGACATGGTCTCGACCAACACGTTCAACGCCAACCGCATTTCCGAAGCCGATTATGGCGCGGAGCATCTGGTGCGCGAGTTGAACCTTGCCGCCGCCGGGATCGCGCGCGAGGCGGCCGACAAGTTCCAGGCGCAGGACGGCCGTCCGCGTTTCGTCGCGGGCGCGATCGGGCCGACCAACAAGACCTTGTCGCTTTCGCCCGACGTCAACGACCCCGGCTATCGCGCAATCGGCTTCGACGAGCTGAAGGACGTCTATCGCGAACAGGCCGAGGCTTTGCTCGACGGCGGCGCGGACTTCATCCTGATCGAAACGGTGTTCGACACGCTCAACGCCAAGGCGGCGATCGTGGCGGTGCTCGAGATCCAGGACGCGCGCCAGCACGAAATCCCGATCATGCTGTCGATGACGATTACCGATATGTCGGGGCGCAACCTCTCCGGCCATTCGGTCGAGGCCTTCACCTACATGGTACGCCACGCGCGGCCGCTCACGATCGGGCTCAATTGCGCGTTCGGGGCGGATCTGATGCGGCCTTATCTCAAGGAAATGGCGCATGTCGCCGACAGCCTGATCATGGCTTACCCCAATGCGGGCCTGCCCAACGATCTCGGCGCCTATGACGAGCAGCCGCATACGACCGGCGGGCTGGTCGGCGACTGGGCAAGGGACGGGCTGGTCAATGTCGTCGGCGGCTGCTGCGGCACGACCCCGCCGCATATTGCGGCGATGGCGGCGGCGGTGAAGGACGTTGCGCCGCGCGCGCTGCACGATCATGCGGCGATAACGCGGCTGGCCGGCCTCGATCCGTTCGTGATGGCGGCCTGACTTTTTATCTCCCCTCCCGCTTGCGGGAGGGGGTAGGGGGTGGGCAGTCCGCCCTCGACCTCGTTCCTGACCCCGCTATTGCGGGCCCACCCCCAGCCCCTCCCGCAAGCGGGAGGGGAGTAGAGTGCAGAATGACAAAACCCACCGCCCAATTCGTCAATATCGGCGAGCGCACCAACGTCACCGGCTCGGCCGCGTTCAAGAAGCTGATCATGGCCGGCGAATATGCCAAGGCGGTCGAGGTCGCGCGCCAGCAGGTGGAGAATGGCGCGCAGGTGATCGACGTCAACATGGACGAAGGCCTGCTCGATGCGGAGGTGGCGATGACCACTTTCCTCAAGCTGATCGCGGCCGAGCCCGATATCGCCCGCGTGCCGGTGATGGTCGACAGCTCCAAATGGAGCGTGATCGAGGCGGGGCTGAAGTGCGTCTCGGGCAAGCCGATCGTGAACTCGATCAGCATGAAGGAGGGCGAGGCCGCCTTCCTCGATTCCGCGCGCAAGGTGATGGCCTACGGCGCGGCCGTCGTCGTGATGGCGTTCGACGAGGTCGGCCAGGCCGACACCAAGCAGCGCAAGATCGAGATTTGCGAGCGGGCCTACCATCTGCTCACGGGGATCGGTTTCCCGCCCGAGGACATCATCTTCGATCCCAACATCTTCGCGGTGGCGACCGGGATCGACGAGCATCGCCGCTATGCGATCGATTTCATCGAGGCGACGCGCGAGATCCGCAAGAAATGCCCGCACGTGCACATTTCGGGCGGCGTCTCGAACCTGAGCTTCAGCTTCCGCGGCAACGAGCCCGTGCGCCGCGCGATGCACAGCGTGTTCCTCTACCACGCCATCCAGGCGGGGATGGACATGGGCATCGTCAATGCCGGTCAGCTCGACGTCTATGACGCGATCGATCCCGAGCTGCGCGAAGCGTGCGAGGACGTCATCTGGGACCGGCGTGACGATGCGACCGACCGGCTGATCACGCTCGCCGAGAAATATCGCGGCACCGACGCCGTGGCCGAGAAGCAGGCCGAGGAATGGCGCAGCTGGGACGTGCGCAAGCGGCTCGAACATGCCTTGGTCAAGGGCATCGACCTCTACGTGGTCGAGGATACCGAGGAAGCCCGCCTCCAGCACAAGCGCCCGATCGAGGTGATCGAAGGCCCGCTGATGGATGGCATGAACGTCGTCGGCGACCTGTTCGGATCGGGCAAGATGTTCCTGCCGCAGGTGGTGAAATCGGCGCGCGTGATGAAGAAGGCGGTCGCGCACCTGCTGCCGTATATCGAGGCGGAGAAGGAAGCGGGCGCCAAGGCAAAGGGCCGGATCGTGATGGCGACGGTCAAGGGCGACGTCCACGATATCGGCAAGAACATCGTCGGCGTCGTGCTCGCCTGCAACGGCTATGAGATCATCGATCTCGGCGTGATGGTGCCGTGGAGCGACATCCTCAAATCCGCCAACGACAATGATGCCGACATGATCGGGCTGTCGGGCCTGATCACGCCGTCGCTCGACGAAATGGTCACCGTCGCCGAGGAGATGAAGCGCGCGGGCATGACCATGCCCTTGCTGATCGGCGGCGCGACCACCTCCAAGGTCCATACCGCGCTCCGCATCGACCCGGCCTATGACGGGCCGGTCGTGCATGTGCTCGACGCGAGCCGCGCCGTGGGCGTCGCCTCGACCTTGATGTCCGACACGCAGCGCGACAGCTTCGTCGAGAAGACCGCGACCGATTACCAGGCGGTGCGCACCGCGCGCGAAGGCAAGGGCCAGAACGAACTCGCCACGCTCGAGGAAGCGCGCGCCAATGCTTTCCCGTTCGATCCGGCGCTGAAGCCGCCCGCGCCGATCCAGCCGGGCACGCATATGTTCGAGGATTGGCCGCTCGACGATCTGCGCCCCTATATCGACTGGACCCCTTTCTTCCGCGCCTGGGAACTGGCCGGCGTCTACCCCGCGATCCTCGACGACGACGTGGTAGGCGAAAGCGCACGCGGCCTGTTCGCGGACGCCGAAGCGATG
>JAEKMC010000095.1 GCA_019508115.1 Sphingomonas sp. | reverse complement strand
GGGCGGACGCGGCCGACGATCGCGTTGAAATTGGCGCCGTCGCAATAGACCAGCCCGCCTGCCGCATGGACCGCGTCGCAGATCGTGATCATGTCGCGTTCGAACAGGCCGCAGGTGTTGGGGTTTGTGATCATCACCGCGGCGACGTCCGGCCCGAGCCGCGCCTTCAATGCGTCGACATTGACGCGGCCCTCGGCGGTGGCGGGGATATTCTCGACCGCATAGCCGCAGAAGGCGGCGGTGGCGGGGTTGGTGCCGTGCGCGCTTTCGGGGACGAGGATCACGCTGCGCGCGTCGCCGCGTGCCTCCAACGCTGCGCGGATCGCGAGCAGGCCGCAAAGCTCGCCATGCGCGCCCGCCTTGGGGCTCATCGCGACGGCGGGCATGCCGGTGAGCTTGCACAGCCATTCGCCGACGAGGTGGATCAGCGCCAGCGCGCCCTGCACGGTGGAGATGGGCTGAAGCGGGTGGATGTCGGCAAAGCCGGGCAGGCGCGCGATGCGTTCGTTGAGGCGGGGGTTGTGCTTCATCGTGCACGAGCCGAGCGGGAAGACGCCGAGATCGATCGCGTAATTCTGGCGGCTGAGGCGGGTGTAGTGGCGGACGGTTTCGGGCTCGGACAGACCGGGGAGGTTGATCTTGCCTCGCTCCAAACCGCCAAGCCTATTAGCCCTCTCCCCTTGGGGAGAGGGTTGGGTGAGGGTTCCCCACCATGAGGTTTGGCCCCCCTCACCCCGGCCCTCTCCCCCTTGGGGAGAGGGAGCAGAAGGTGCGGGTTCGAAATCCACCCCTGTCCTATCCGTCGAGCCGATCTCGAACAGCAGGGGCTCTTCGAGCATCAGCGCGCGGTTGCCGGTGAAGGTGGGCTGATCGCCTGCGCTATGGCCAAGAGGCGCTTCGGGGCGCCAGCCGGACTGGTTGATCGTCATGCCAGGGCCTCCCGGAGTGCGGAAGCAAGCGTGGCGACATGCTCCTCGGTGGTGGTTTCGGTGACGGCGACGATCAGGCCGTTCTCAAGGCCCGCGTCGGCATAGAGGCGGCCGAGCGCGACACCGGCGAGGATGTTCTGGTCGGCGAGATCGCGCACGATCGGGCGGGCGGGCTTGCTGAGCCTGAGCGTGAATTCGTTGAAGAAGCTATGGTTCAGGACCTCGACGCCCGGGACCTGGGCCAGAACATCGGCGGCGGCGACGGCCTTGGCGTGGTTGAGCGCGGCGAGCTCGCGCAGGCCCTTCTCGCCCAGCAAAGTCATGTGGATCGAGAAAGCGAGCGCGCACAGGCCGGAGTTGGTGCAGATGTTGGAGGTCGCCTTCTCGCGGCGGATATGCTGCTCGCGGGTGGAGAGCGTCAGCACGAAACCGCGCTTGCCGTCGGCATCCACGGTCTGGCCGCAGAGGCGGCCGGGCATCTGGCGGACATATTTGTCGCGGGTGGCGAAGAGGCCCAGGTACGGCCCGCCGAACTGGAGGCCGACGCCAATCGACTGGCCTTCGCCGACGACGATGTCCGCGCCCATCTCGCCCGGGGATTTAATTGCGCCGAGCGACACGGGTTCGGTCACGACGACGATCAGCAGCGCGCCCTTGGCGTGGCAGGCTTCGGCGAGTTCGGAGAGGTCGGCGATGTGGCCGAGGATGTTGGGGTTCTGGACGACGACGCAGCTGGTCTGGTCGTCGATCGCGGCGAGCAGGCGCGCCATGTCGTCGCCGGGCTTGCCCTGATCGAGCGTGGGACGGGCGATGTCGAGCGTGTCGCCGGTGAACTTGGCCATCGTCTCGCACACGGAGACATAATGCGGGTGGAGGCCGGCGGAGAGGATCGCGCGGGTGCGGCGCGTGATGCGGCGCGCCATGCCGATCGCCTCCCAGCAGGCGGTCGAGCCGTCATACATCGACGCATTGGCGACATCGCAGCCGTAGAGGCGCGCGACCTGGGTCTGGAATTCGAACAGGACCTGGAGCGTGCCCTGCGCGATTTCGGGCTGATAGGGCGTGTAGGCAGTGAGGAATTCGCCGCGCTGGATCAGGTGATCGACGCTCGACGGGACGTGGTGGCGGTAGGCGCCGGCGCCCAAGAAGAAGGGCGCATCGCCTGCCGCGAGATTCTGTTTGGCCAGGCCGCCAAGCTGCCGCTCGACCGCCATTTCGGTCATGTGCATCGGCAGCCCCTCGACCGGGCCGGACAGGCGCGCGGCGGCGGGGACATCGGCGAACAGATCGTCGACCGAGGCGACCCCGATCGCATCGAGCATCGCGCGGCGATCGGGGTCGGAAAGCGGCAAATAACGCATCAGAGGGGCTTTCTCATCGAGAAACGGAGACGGACATAATCGGCGACCCAGGAGCCGTCCGGTTGGCGGAGTTGGGGGGCGAGACTGGCTTCGACCGCTTGGGCGATCTCGGCCTGGTCGGCGTCGGGGACCTGGGCGGAATCCATGAAGCCGGCGCGGAACACGCGCAGCCAGGCGGCGACGCCTTCGGGGAGCGGGGTCGGCCGGGGGATGAGCTTCGCGTCGATATCGACGAAGCCGGCGGCCGCGTAGATCGCGGTGAATTCCTCCGGCGACGGGTACCATTGGGGATCGTTGGCGGGCACGGGGTAACCGCGCCGCTCGAGCTCGGCCCGGATGCCCGCGCGCAGGATCGCGACATTGCCCTGCCCGCCCATCTCGCCGATGAAGCGCGCGCCGGGCTTGAGCGCGCGATATACGCCCGCCGCGACCGCCTTGCCGTCGAGCATCCAGTGCAGAGCGGCGTTAGAGAAAGCCGCGTCGAATTCGGGGCCGAACGCCAATGCTTCACCATTGCCGACATGCGCATCCAGCCCGCGTTCGCGCGCGGCGCGGATCATGTCTTCGGAGGCGTCCACGCCCACCACGGTCGCGCCGGCCTCCGCGATCTTCGCGGTGAGGATGCCGTCGCCGCAGCCGAGATCGAGAATGCGCTCGCCCGATTGCGGATCGAGCAAGGCCAGCACCGGCGCGCCGAGCGCGGGCACGAAGGCGGCGTTCTTGATGTAATCGGCCGCGTTCCAGCGGCTGGCGGGGTTGGGCGCGCTCATGTTATCGATCCAGACCTGTCAGTGTCTCCTCTTGGTTCCCCGGCGAACGCCGGGGCCCAGCGAACGAACATCTGCGCGGCAGCACAGACGCGCTTCCGCGCGTACCCCTGCAATAGCTGGACCCCGGCCTTCGCCGGGGAACGGACGGGGAGCGTGCGGACGCTCACAGCCCAGCCACGAACGCCTTGTAGGCGGTCTCGTCCATCAGCCCTTCGAGTTCGCCCGGATCGGACAGGGTCAACTTGAAGAACCAGCCGCCGGCTTCGGGCGAACTGTTGACGAGCGAGGGGTCGGCTTCCAGCGCCGAATTGGCCTCGGTCACGGTGCCGGAGACGGGGGCATAGACGTCGGACGCGGCCTTGACCGATTCCACCACCGCGGCTTCCTTGCCCTTGGCGACTTCGGTGCCGGCGGGCGGCACCTCGACGAACACGACGTCGCCGAGCTGCGCCTGCGCATAATCGGTGATGCCGACGGTGGCGCTGTCGCCCTCGACCGAGATCCATTCATGGTCTTGCGTGAAATAGAGGGTCATCAGGCGGCTCCCTTGCGGACATAATGGTGTGGAACGAACGGCATCGGGGTGACGGTGGCGGCGAGGCGCTTGCCGCGCACCTCGATCTCGAGCGCGGTGCCGGGGGCGGCGTGCGCGGCATCGACAAAGCCCATCGCGATCGGGCCGCCGACGGTGGGGGCGAAGCCGCCCGAGGTGACGGTGCCGATTTTGGTGTCGCCGGAGAAGATCTCGGCGCCTTCGCGCGCGGGCAGGCGGCCTTCGATCGTGAAGCCTACCCGTTTGGTGGGTGCGCCCTCGGCGAGGCGCTTGAGGATCAGATCCGCGCCGGGGAAGCCGCCTTCGGTGCGGCGGCGCTTGGAGATGGCGAAGGCGAGGTCGGCGGAAACCGGATCGGTGTTGGTATCGAGGTCGTGGCCGTAGAGCGGCAGGCCCGCCTCCAGCCGCAGCGAATCCCGCGCACCGAGGCCGATCGGCTTCACCTCGGGCTGCGCGCAGAGGATGTCGGCGACGCGCTCGACCTGGCTGGCATCGACCGAAATCTCGAAACCGTCCTCGCCGGTATAGCCGGAGCGGGTGATGAAGGCGTCGATGCCGTCAATCTCGTACGGACCGCCCATCATGAAAGTGAGCGCGTTCAGCGGCCAGCGGCCGGTCGTCACCCGTTCGAGCGCCGCGAAGGCTTCAGGCCCCTGCAGCGCGAGCAAGGCGCGCTCGGTCATGTGGTACAACGAGATCGCGGGCGGCAGGTGCGCCTGCATGTGCGCAATATCGCCGGCCTTCACCGCGCCGTTGACGACCATGTAGATCTTGTCCGGCCAGCGGCAGAACATCAGATCGTCGATGATCCCGCCTTCGTCGTTGAGCAGCAGCGAATAACGCATGCGCCCGACGGCGAGGCTTTTGACGTCGGCGGGCAGGATCGCCTCGAGCGCCTCGTCCAGCCCCTCGCCCGCCAGCGTGAGCTGGCCCATATGGCTGACGTCGAACAGGCCGGCATGCTCGCGCGTCCAGGCATGTTCGGCCATGATGCCGTCATACTGGATCGGCATCGCATAGCCCGCGAACGGAACCATGCGGGCGCCGCGCGCGCGGTGCCAGGCATCCAGCGGCAAAGGTTCGGCGATGTGATCGTCGGCGCTCATCATAGTCCCCGTTCGAGAAAGCACGACGGACAGCCGGCCTCGCGGCCTTTTTGTCCATCGCCCCCTCTGTCTACGGAACCTGAGAGCTTTCGCGCCGCCTTGTGGGGCCAAGCGCTTGCACCTTCGGTGGGGCACGTCGCCGCGCCCGCTTTCCAGAGTGTCTTAAAGTTCCGCGCGGTCCGGTGACCTGAGAGATTCCGGGGCGGTTGCTCCTTCGGCGGATAGGATCCTTGTTGCCCAGATCGAACTGCCGGCAAGCCGGCTACGATCCAGGGGGGCCCTACCCTTCTCCCGCGCAGTCCTCCAGCGGTTGCCCGCCGTCGACGCGAGCGACCCTGCACGGGCCGCAGATTCGAGTCAATCGAGCTTGGCCGCGACCCGCAAATTCAGCCCCAGGCTCCGGACTGCGCACGTTCGCGCATCGCATCGATGAAGGCGCGGACCGCAGGCATCGCGGCACGTCCGGCGTCGTAAAGCAGGCTGACGGGCATCGGCGCTGGGGCATAGTCTTCCAGCACCGGTACAAGCCGGCCAGCCTTTATCGACTCGGCGGATTGATAGCTCAGCACATTGGCCAGGCCCAAGCCGGCCTCAGCCGCCGCGATCGTCGCGTCGACGGTATTGACGATGAGGCGGGGCGCAACCTGCACCTGGATGTCGCCCCTACTCCCGAATAGCCAGATATTGCCTACGCGCGGACCGCCACCGGTCATGCAGCGATGACGGCTCAGATCTGCCGGGGCAGCCGGAGCGCCGGACCGGGCAAGATAGTCAGGACTTGCGACGATCGTCTGGCGCACCGATCCGATCGTCACGGCGCGCAAGGCGCTGTCCGCGAGCGCGCCGATCCGGACCGCGACATCGATCCCTTCCTCGACGATGCGGACGTTGCGGTCGAGCAGCAGCATGCGCACGTTCAGCCCCTCATGCGCCTCCAGCAATGCGCTGACGGCAGGGAGGACATGCAATCGGCCGAACATGACGGGCGCGGTGACGAAAAGCTGTCCGCGCGGCGCGGATCGGCCGCCCATCACGATCTGCTCCGCTTCGCGCAACTCGGCGAGGATCCGACGCGCGCGATCCAGAAAAGCCGCCCCGTCGTCGGTGAGCGACACGGCGCGGGTCGAGCGGTGGAACAGGGTGACGCCGAGGTGCCGTTCGAGCGCGGCAACGGCGCGGGTGATTGCCGGTGGCGCGGTCCCGAGCGCACGGGCCGCCGCGGCGAAGCCGTGGTGATCGGCCACGGCAACGAAAGCTTTGAGAGTCTCGAACCGGTCCATTATTCTGCAAACTGCAATAGTGAACAGCATTTGTCGCGAATTATCTCCGCCGATGCAACGCGCTATGCCTGCCGCCATGGCTCAGACATTTCTTCACACCATGTTCGGACCTGGCTCCCGCGCCTTGCAGGAGGCCGCCGGATCGCGCGCTTCTTATGCGCGTATGGAAGCAAGCGCGGGCGAGGTGGACTGGCTGATCGATCGGGAAGTGGATTTCATCACCGCCCGCGACAGTTTCTACATGGCGAGCGTCAGCGAAGACGGCTGGCCCTATATCCAGCATCGCGGCGGGCCGGCCGGCTTCCTGCGGAGGATCGAGGGCAACCGGATCGGTTTCGCGGATTATCGCGGCAATCGGCAATATCTGTCGACCGCCTATCTGGCCGCCGACGATCGCGTTGCCTTGTTCCTGATGGATTACGCCAACCGGCGCCGCCTGAAGCTGATCGGTCATGCGCATATCAGCGACGATCCGGCGGTGATCGCCCAGCTCATGCCACCGGACTATGCGGCGGAGGGCGAACGCGCCTTCCTGATCGACGTGGTGGGCTTTGACTGGAACTGCTCGCAACACATCACGCCGCGCTTCACCGAAGCCGAGGTCCGACGCGGCAGCCAGCCGTTGCTCGACGAACTCGCCCGGCTGCGTGCGCGGGTCGCCGAACTCGAAGGAGAGAAATCATGACCGACAAACTGACCCGCGGTGTCCACCATATAGGCCTGACCGTACCGGACCTAGACCAGGCGCGCCGCTTCTTCTGCGATGTCCTGGGTTTCGACGAGGTGGGCGGCGTGCCTGCTTATCCCTCGATCTTCGTGTCGGACGGGGCAGTGCTGATCACCTTGTGGCGCGCCGCGGATCCCACAACCGCCCGCGCATTCGACAGGCGCGCGAACATCGGCCTCCACCACCTTTCGCTCGCCGTGACCGACGATGCCGCGCTGGAATTGGCCTGGGATAAGGTGAGCGCGCATCCGGAAGTGGTGGTGGATGTCGCGCCATGCGCAATCCGACCGGGATCAGCCACGCGCCATTTCCTGATATTCATCCCCGGCGGAATCCGGATCGAGTTCGCGACGCCTTTCGTGACTGGGTGAGAGGGGATTGGAATGAGCGAGAGCTGCATCCCTCGGATCCGTTAGACCAGCCCGCCCCGAAGCCGACGAGTTTGCGCTGGCCGAGAATTCTCGCTTCTGGTCCCACGATTTGCCGTCTCTCTTTGTGCAACCGGCTTTCTCGCAACAATGCCGGGCGCCTTCATGGGGGCGTTAATCGGGGGGTGACGCGCAAGTTAGCGAGAGTCCGCTAGCTACGGCTAGCCGCCGTTCGCCCAATCGGTCGCATGGTCGCTTGCGACCCACTAGAGGACGTTTGGCGGCGATCCACCACTTCCCAAAGGCCGACCGTCCGTTCGGTCCGAGCCACGTCAAGAACTGGGCCGCCAGCTGACTGACCGCTTCAGGCGGCGTGCGTGGGTTGCCGCCATTCATTGACCACGCGGCAGCTTTCTCGCGAGGCGCCAGCGGATCGATCCCATCCTGATGTCTGAGCGCGCGAAACCCCGGATCGCGGGATTTCAGCCTCAGACGCTCGGCCAATTCCGTTGGCGACGGCGCAAAGCGCCCGAAATGGAGATTGTTCGCGGACGAAACGATTGGCGTTCGTCCAGGGCGTGGCTACGCTAGGTTTCTGTCGAGCCAAATTTTGGGGGACTATGGCGACGATCACAGGCACCGCCGGTGCAGACGGCCTGACTGGCACGTCGGGCGCCGACGTAATCGATGGCGAGGGCGGCATCGATACGATCAACGCGGGCGCGGGCGACGATATCGTCCGGATCACCCACGGCCCGGTCGTCCTCGGCGATCCCGATTTCAGCCTGGTCGATGGCGGCGCGGGCTGGGATGTGCTCGATCTCAGCGGCATGCCCGTGCCTGCCGACTACACCACCTTCGTCAGCATCAATCTCGCCCCAGGCGAATTTTGGATCGGCCAGGATGATAACACCAGCCATGGCTATTTTGTCAGCGGCATCGCGCACGCCGGAAACTTCGAGGAGGTCCACCTCGGCCCAGGGGCCTCCGCGCTAATCCTTTATACGACGGAGGCCGAGGCCCCGTCGCATGGGTTCAAGGTCGTGGGAGGCAACGAGAACGACTATGTCTGGGACAGCCGCGCCACCGACACGATCCAAAGCGGCGGCGGTGACGATACGATCCAGTATTGGAGCGGGGACGACCGGATCGCGTTGGGCGATGGCAACGACATTGTCCATGCGGTTCAATCTGCGGCCACGGCCCAGCATATTACGGTCGACGGCGGCGCCGGATCCGATCTAGTCGCGATCGAGCCTGGTGCCGCCCACGACGGCGCCCATTTCGACCTGATGCACCAGGTCGGCCAGGCCGGAAACCTGTTGTTCGACCTCGCCGGGATCGAGGGGGCGTCGATCAATCTCAACGATGGTCACGCCGCCAACCCCGGCGCGTCGGTACAGTTGCTGGGCGGCTCCGGCGATGACAAGTTGGAGAGCTTTTTCGGCACGGGCAGCGTCCTGCTGCTGGGCCGCGAAGGCAACGACAATATCGACGGTGAAGCATTCGGCTGGATGGAAGGCCAGGGCGCGGTCACCGCATATGGCGGCCCGGGCAACGATACGGTGCGCGGCGGCGCCGGGGCCGACTGGCTGATGGGCGGCGGCCATTATGCTGGCGATACCGTCCCGGCCGCTACCGCGGACGACGGCTATGACACCATCTGGGGCGAACAGGGCAATGACCATATTTGGGGCAATAGCGAATTCGCGATTGCCGGGGCTGCTGACGGGCGGGACCAGATCGATGCAGGATCGGGTTCGGACTATGTCAACGGCAATGCCGGCGACGATTATATCATGGGCGGCCCGGGTTCGGACCGTCTCTATGGCGGGGCGGGCAATGATTGGATCGAAGGCGACGGATCGATCTTTCCCGGCCTTGGTGGCGGGCCGCAGGCTCCCGGCAACGACCATATCAACGGCAATAAGGGCGACGACCAGATCCGCGGTGGCGGCGGCGACGACGAACTGCTCGGCGGCCAGGGCAATGACGGGATACAGGGTGACGATGGCAACGACCTGATCGACGGCGGTCAGGGTGACGACAATCTGACGGGTGGTGCGGGCCTCGACACCCTGACCGGTGGTGCCGGCAATGACCTATTCTATTTCGACACGCTGCAAGCCGGAGCCTTCGACGGCAAGGCCTTCATGCCTGACCTGATCACTGACTTCCACGTTGGCGAGGACCAGATCGACGTCCCACCCTTTATCAACCAAGTCATGCATCCCGGATCGGCGGCCGACTACTCGGCGGCGTGGGAACTCGCCAAGTCGGTCATACCGGTGGTCCAGCACAGCCATTTTCAAGTGCTGGAAAATGCGGCGGCGGTGCAAGTCGGGCCTGACACCTACCTCTTCTGGGACAATTACGGCAACGGCCCGGAAATGGGCGCCAGGCTCGCGAACGTAAGTGCCTATTCGATTCAGGACCAGAGCTTTGGGCATTTCGCGGTCTAGCGCCAATCTTGATTAGCGCGCCAAGCGTGCGGCGGCTTTCCAGCAGTCGCTCCTGAAGGCGACTGCAAATCACCCATTGGCGGATCTTTGCGGCCTGTTGAACGAGCGGCGACTTGGGATCAGGCAATTTTTTGTTGAAGAGTCGTCTCCAGGGCGCAGAGCCACCCGAGGATGACGTAGGCCTGAATGTCCGCTTTCGTAGACTTGATGACCCAGAGCAACCGGTCCGCAAACCACTCATCAGCCGCCATTCGCGCGGCGAGAAGCTGCGGAGCCAAAAGCACCCCAAACGCAGCCAGCGCCGCACATAGGACGCGCTTTATGACCGCGGGACCGGCGGACGGCAGGTCACGGAAATGCCCCGAGTGACCGTACGATCGAAGATATCGAGCCCGGCTTTACAGTTTAAAGGGCCCAATTCGATATACTGTCTACCACGCGACCTTTGCGGGCAGAAAATCGGCGAACAGATCATCGTAATAGGGCTTTAGCTTGGCCAGATCCGGCTTGGCGTGCCCCTTCGAGTAAAGGTCGTACTTGTTGAACTCCAGCACC
The DNA here is from genome assembly GCA_019508115.1 of Sphingomonas sp. Taxonomy (GTDB): domain Bacteria; phylum Pseudomonadota; class Alphaproteobacteria; order Sphingomonadales; family Sphingomonadaceae; genus Sphingomonas_I. The sequence goes on along the minus strand of JAEKMC010000095.1, from coordinate 6,639 downwards.
CATTTCAACATGGCGCGATCCTTGTCATTGCACAGGTGATCGTAAGCGCCATGCTTGTGCCACGGATAGAAGGAATGGAAGCGCAGCATATAGAGCGCTTCATCCGGCAGGTAAGGCTTCATCACCTCGGCAATATAGCCGTCGTGGCCGAACGACATATGCACATTTTCAAGGCCGCAATTGGGTTTGTAAATGCCATATTTTGTCTGGTATTCCGGTATGTTACGATCCGGGTTGCCGGCGAAATATTCGTGGAAGACAATGTGCTCCGACCAGGCGCAGCCCACGGGATAGGTATCCCCAACCACACCCCACTGCGGCTCACCCCACAAGCAAAGGCATTTGCCCAGATCGTGCAGAAAGCCCGTCAGGATCATCCAGCGCGGCTGTCCGTCCCGGCGCATGGCCTCTGACGTTTGCAAAAGATGATCGGTCTGCGACAAATCGGTGTCCGGATCGCTCTCATCGACCAGAGCATTCAGAAATTCGGCGGCCTCCCAGATCGACTTCTTGCCCCGCGTCAGGCCGAAATATTCGGCCTCCTTGCGTAGAACATAGTCAACGGTCATCTGCTCGTGATTGTTGCGATAAAACCGGGCGACACGCGGAACGGCAGTCGCGTCATATTGACGAAACTCTTCCTCGGCCTTGCCTTCCTTGTAGCGGCTTTCATCGACAGCCTGTGTGGCGTTTGCACCCATCGTTCCGCATCCTCTGGCCTTGGCCTACTTTGCCAACGTTATCGGTTACGTAAATGGACTATCGCAAGTCGCCACAAAGCTCAATATCCCCTTTCATGCGCTGGCAAGGGCGCCTTGACACATCGGACGTTATGGGTAACGCTCCATAGTTGCTCCAAACCTTCCCTCAGAGAGAAGGACGAGCCAATGGGAAACGAGGATGCGGATGAACGAACGGCACGCGACACGTGCGTCCATAGTGCGCGCAGTTTTAACTGATGTTCAGTTCTGGATTCCCGCGCTGGTTCTTGCCAGCGGCATCCTTCTTCTGGCGATCATCACCTAAAACCCGCTTCCCCGAAGCCGGATAAAATCCCGGAAAGAAAGGACCGCCATCTTGGCGTCTTCACAAAAGACCGCTGCGGCATCGGCCAATCCTCAACACATGCTGGGCGTTTTGTGCGGCCTGGCTGCCGGTGCCTGGCTTGGCGCAGCGGAAGCGCCGACCAAACTGGTTGCGGCGGGTTTTTCTCCCTTCGCCATATCCCTGTGTATGGTGGCGGGCGTCTTCACCGCGCGCTGGACCTTCCCGACCCTGATGAAGGGCACAGGTTTTGTGTTTTCGGACATCGCGTCCAAACCTCACCTTATCATCTGGGGGCTTCTGGCTGGCGCGCTATGGGCTGTTGCCAACACGCTGACCGTTTTCGCCATCCGTGACGTGGGCCTCGCTACGGCCTTTCCGCTGTGGAACACCAATTCCCTGATCGGGCTGTTATGGGGATGGCTGCTGTTCCGCGAAATGCGCGGAGCAGGCGCGCGAACCACCGGCAAGGTGTTACTCGGCACTCTGGCGATCATTGCCGCCGCCATCATGCTGGGCTTCAGCACGCTTCGCGATACGGGCGCATCACCACACGCCGCGCGTGGCCTTGCTGCGGCAGCAGGCGCAAGCCTGATGTGGGGCACCATGTATGTCCCCTACCGCAAAGCCTATCTGAGCGGCATGAGCCCGCTTTCGTTCGTCACTATTTTCACGTTGGGCGAGCTGGGCACGATGCTGACCCTGACCTGGCACTTCGACGGCGGCCCGAATTCCTCAGCCATGCAGCTTCTGCACCACCGTCAGGTGCTGTTCTGGCTGTTTTTGGGCGGCTTTGTGTGGGTGATTGGCGACCTGTTTCAGCAATACGCTACCAAGTATCTCGGCATCAGTCGTGGCATTCCGTTGTCCAATACCAACCAGTTATGGGGACTGGCCTGGGGGGCGCTTGTGTTCGGAGAGCTGGCGGCGGCCGATACGTTACATCTTGGGCTGGTCGTTGGCGGTTCGCTGCTCATGATCCTGGGGGCACTGGCCATCAGCACGGCGGCAGCTGGCGCGGATGAGATGAGTAGCCGCGATGCAGCTTTGCAACGCGAGTGCGACCGCTATGGCCTTGATTACAGTGATGCACTGAAGGCCCAAAATGGCGACGACGCCAAAGGGTCGGGCAAACGGCGCTGGTGGGACTGGGCAATCGTGGCCGTCGCCGTCTCGCTGTTTGTCTGGCTGGGCGCTGATGCGGTTGTACCGCCGCTGGCTATGCATTGGGAATGGGTTGCGGTCCTTGGCGTCATCCTGCTGGCGACGCTGGCGGCAGGCTGCTGGGCATTATGGACGCGCACGCGCTTCAATTAGGCCCCGTCTCATATCTGGACGCCGTCAGGGGGGTGTGTGAAGAGACGAAACAACAGCTTCAACGCACTTGAAAAGCTCCCTCAATGGCGGTCACGCTCAAAGACATAGCCCGCGATCTCGGCGTTTCGACGGTTACCGTTTCAAAGGTATTGCGCGGCCAGACCGACATCGGCCACAAAACCCGCGAGCGCGTGCTGAAGCGGATGCGCGAGCTGAACTACCAGCCCAATATGCTGGCGCGCGCGCTGGCGGGCGGACGTTCCCATGCGGTCGGATTGGTTGTACCGGATCTGATCCATCCCTTCTTCGGCGAATTCGCCCGGTCACTGGCCGGGGCGCTGCGTTCGGAAGGTCTGGTTCTGGTTTTGGCCTCTTCCGAAGAAGATCCGGATATCGAAGAACAGGAAATCAAAACCCTTCTGGCGCGCGGCGTCGATGTCTTGCTGGTGGCATCCTGTCACCCGGCAACGCATCCCCCCACGGCTCTGGCGGAAACCACCACACCCGTTCTGCTCATCGATCGTCATTTTCCCAAATTGCCGGTGGATTTCGTCGGCACCAATGATCTCATGGTTGGTGAACTGGCGGCGCGCCATCTGGTCGGCATCGGCCGCAGACGGATCGCCCATATCGGCGGGCGTGGCATCAGTCCGACGGCGGACCGGCTCAAAGGCTTCCAACGCGTCCTGGCCGCGGCGGGCATCGAACTTCCCAAAGCCTATGTGGTAATGCGCGATGGCTTTGAAGAAAGCGGCGATGCCACCGGCTACCATGCCATGCAGGAATTGCTGTCCTTACGCGAACCGCCGGACGCCGTCTTCTGCTACAATGATCTGTCCGCCATTGGCGCCATGGACGCCGCGATGCAGGCCGGTCTGCGCATTCCCCAGGATATTGCCTTCATAGGCTGCGGCAATCTGCGTTACGCCGATTATCTGCGTGTACCGCTGACCTCCGTTGACCAGAGCAGTCATCGGCTGGGGGATATGGCGGCGAAACGCGTTCTTGATCTGAGTACAGGGTCCGGCGCCGCACCCCAAACCGTGCGCCTGGAGCCGCGGTTGATTGTCCGTAAGTCAACAATTGCCTGAGCCGCCGTTCAAATTTGAGGCAAAGCGCCTTCAGATCGATCGGCCGCGCCCGAAGCCAGAAGCGACTCGATAACGCCGGGCAAATCCGTTCGGCAATCTTCTTCTTGGCTTCGTCACGCCGGACACGCGCATCCGCGAGGCTTATGGTTGGCCACCCCCTGGGCCGATTTCGCCGGACGGTGTCAGGCGATTTTCGGTCAAGAAATGGCGTAATACCAGCCACTTACCGAACATCTCTGAACGTCGCCAGAGCTAGCAGTAATGGCTCGCAGGCCTCACATCGGGCGCTGTCAGGCCTGTGCGATACCCGCTCAGGATCTTATCACCCGGTTAATGGCGCCCGAAACGTGCGTTGATCCACTTGGCCATTCCTTCGAGCGCAACCGGCGCGACGGTTTCCTCGATGTCGACATATTCGCCGGCGGCACCGGTTTTGGCGGTCTGGAACAGGTGGTTCAGGCCGGGCAATTCCACGATCGTCACGTCACGATCGTCCTTCAGCGCCGCCTTGATCGCGGCGAGATTCTCGACGGGAAGGACCTGCCGGTCCAGGCTCCCGTTCATCGCCAGCACCGGCACCCTGATCGCGCGCAAGTTGGGCGCGGGATCATATTGGAAGAAATAGCGGAACCAGGGGCTTCCATACTGCGACAGGATCACCTGCGGATCCGTGCCGGGGGGCAGACCCATCGCGGCGAGAGCTTCGGGTGTCAGCGACGCGCGAGCCGCCGCAACCCCTTCTTCATAAGTGGCACCGCTGGCGAGCGCCTTGAAAAGTGACACCGTAACCGGCTCCGCTCGATCGATTTGCGCTTCGCTCTTGCCCATACCGAGCCCAATCGCGCGGTTCTGCGAAAGAAGCAGTTGGACCGATTGGGTTCCCGGCCCGGCCATCATGACGAGAAAGGCCACCTTTTTGTTCGTCGCCATCGCGATCGGACCGATCATGCCGCCTTCGCTATGGCCGATGAAGCCGATCGCGTCGGATCGGATTTCGCTCCGCGTCCGCAGGAAGGCGAAGGCGGCATTGGCGTCCGTCGCGAAGTCGGCGGAGGTCGCCTTGCTGACGTCCCCTGTCGATTTGCCCATGCCGCGATCGTCGACGCGCAGCACCGCGATGCCGCGTCGCGTCAGATAGTCCGCGATTACGGCGAACGGCTTATGACCGAGGATCGTCTCGTCCCGATCCTGCTGGCCGGAGCCGGTGATCAGGATCGCGGCGGGAAATGGGCCTTTGCCTTCCGGCAGCGTCAGCGTGCCGGCCAGATGGACCCCGCTTTGCACGGGATTGTCGAACGCCACCTCCTCGGCACGATAGGGGAAAGGTGGCTGCGGCGTCTGTGGTCGTTTGAGGGCGCTGCTGGCCGCAATGGCATCGCTGCGCACGAAATCGACCTGAGTCGCGGGATAGTTGGCGCCCTGCCAGATGCCGCTCATCCGCTGTATGTCCGGCGTAAGAACACCTTGATAGCGCACGCCGCGTACGTCGAGCCTGAAGGTAACCGTCCGTCCGTCTCGTGCCAGACCTTGGACGGGCACGGCGTAGGACAATTGGTCCGGCGAATCCAACAGCACCGCGGTTCCTTGCGGGGTGGTTGTTATGTGGAGCACGAGCCGCAGATCAACGCCGTTGCGCCTAATCTTCCCTCGCCAGATACCGTCCAGGCCCGCGACGATGGGCTTCACCGCCGACGGCCCCTTGGTCAGCTTGAGCGGCATTTCGGTCCCTTGTTTGAACGTGCCGCTCCACGTTTGTTCGGCCGCATTCCAGCGGCCCTCGAACGATGCGTGGATCATCGCGATCTCAAGCGACAGCCGATCGCCTTCGGCCCTGATGCCGGACACCGGAATCTTCTGGCCGGGCGCCTGGTCCGGGCTTTCCAGCTCGGCCTTGAGCGATCCGTCGGGCGCGCGGCTGACGGACAGCACCAGCATCAGCTCGCCAGCGAGCGTAACGAGCGTTCCATGCCACTCACCGACGGCGTCGGTCGCCCTGGTCATGGCCGGTAGGGGCGATGAGGCCATAGCGGCGGCTCCAGCCGGCACCGCGCTTTGAACCAGAAGCGACATCGGGACCAAGATACGAAGGATCATGCGCATGGGAAAACCCCCGAAGCGGAAGGCGGACGTGCAGGGCGAAAGGCGGCGGCGGGGCTACCCCATCTTCAGCATCACATAGCGACCCAGCGTGATCACTCCGGTCGCCAGAATCAGGATCAGCACGTCCGGCGCCGGCACCAATCCGCCATAGAAAAGAACCGACCAACAAAAACCGCCGATCAAGCACGCGTATAGGCCTAAACTATTTGCCTTGAGCGCGTTCAGGCGATCCAGCTCGTCCTTAGTGCGATTGTTGAAGCGGATTGCGAGCGGCAGCACGATGATCATGGCAATCACCGCCCCGATCGCATAGCCGGGCCGCATTTGCCCGGGAGCAGTCTTGCCCAGGATCAGGATCAGGTCGATGCCGAGCGCTCCAAGCATGGCTATCCCCGCCGTCCGCCAGTGGCGGCGGTTACGCTCCCGTGCCGCGCGCACGCCCTCGCCTTCCTCAGTCATTCGCGCATTCATCTTCGAAAACCTCCTCGATTCGCACGCCGAACAGTCGGGCAATCCGGAAGGCGAGCGGAAGCGAGGGGTCGTGTTTCCCTGTTTCGATCGCGTTCACCGCCTGGCGTGAGACGCCGAGCCGCCCGCCCAGTTCAAGCTGGCTCCATTCGCGTTCAGCGCGCAGCACCCGTAACCGGTTCTTCATCGCCGTCCCGTTATATATATCAGCAGTTCCTGACAAAATGTCAGGATAACATGACATATAGTGTAGCAGTGCTGATGTCAACATAACCTGACATAGTGCGAAAGAGGCTGCGCCAAAGGTTACCGATCCGGTTGCGCCAGGCGCGTGATTTGGTTGATCAGCGACCGCCTTCGGGGCGGGGAAAAGAGCCGAGCCAGGATGGGCTAGCCAGCGCGCACGTCGACGTGCCGCGCGACTTGAGTGGTGGTGCGCGGAGTTGCCGAAGACAACCGCGTCTTGAGTGTCCGCTTCCGCAGGTTACTATACCAAAAGCAGTTGTTCCACGAACCACCCAGGAGCCGCCGTTCGCCAAACGAACGGCAGATATCGCTGAACCCGGTCTCGTACCGACGTAGGCTGCCGTCCCGACGGCGGCTTCGCTGGCCCGGTTTA
>JAEKMC010000204.1 GCA_019508115.1 Sphingomonas sp. | reverse complement strand
GTCGACCAGCGCCTCGTCGCCCTCGGCCTCGGCCATTTCCATCAGCTCGATCGTGTCGTTGCGTTCCTGCTCGATGGACCGGACCGCGGCGATCGATTCGTCGAGCCGGCGGCGTTCCTGCATCACGCTTTGCGCCTGCTTGGGATCGTCCCATAATTTGGGATCCTCGACGCGATTGTTGAGCTCGTCGAGACGCCGCACCGCGCGGTCCCAGTCGAGGAAGCGGCGGACCAATGCCATGGCGGCGTCGATCTGGTCGATATGGGCTTGCGCTTCGGCGCGCATTGAAAAGTCCTCTGGGTAAGCGTTCCCCGGCGAAGGCCGGGGTCCAGTTCAGCGGCAGGATCTGGGCCCCGGCTTGCGCCGGGGAACGGGCTTGATCGCCCCTACCTAGTAAATACCACCCTGCTGCTGCAAGAAGTCGCTGTCGTTATGGACCGCCTTCGCCGGCTTTGGGGCTTGCGCGGCGGCCAATTCCTGCCGGGTTGCGGCACGGCGCGGCTCGCTTTCGGGCTTGAAGGCTTCCCAGATGATCGGGCTCTTGGGATCCTCGTCATTGGGCCAGCCGTCGAATATCTTCTTGCCCGAATGGCGATCGATCCGAACCATGCGGATGCCCGGCGGCGCCCTGAACGGTTTGATCGGCAAATTCTTCATCGCCACCTGGGCGAACTGGTGGAACACCGGCACGGCGATCGTGCTGCCCTGCGCATAACCGCCCATTGGCCGCGGTCGATCGTAACCGATATAGACGCCGCCGACCAAGTCGGGCGATCCGCCGACGAACCACACATTGGTCGGGCCGGTATTGGTGCCCGTCTTGCCGAATAGCGGCCGGCCGAGATCGCGCAGCGAGGCCGCGGTGCCGCGCTGGGTCACGCCCTCCATGATATGGACCATCTGATAGGCGGTCAGCGGATCGAGTATCTGTGCCGAACGCTGGCGGGGGCGCGGCATCGGCTGGCCGTTCCAATCCTTGGCATTGCAGCCCTCGCATGGGCGATTGTCGGCACGGTAGATCACCTTGCCATGGCGATCCTGGACATAGTCGATCAGCGTCGGGCTGACCTTGCGGCCCTGATTGTCGAGCATCGAATAAGCATTGACCATGCGCAGCACGGTCGTCTCGCCCGCGCCGAGCGAATAGGCGATATAGGGCGGATAGTCGCCGACGCCCATTTTCTTGGCGAGCGCGACCACCTTGTCCATGCCCGCCTGGGTGGCGGCGCGTACCGTCATCAGGTTGCGCGATTGCTCGACGCCCCAGCGCATCGTCTGCGGCCCGGCATAGCCGCCCGAGAAGTTGCGGAAGCATTTGGTGCCGAGCTGCGCGGTTTGGAACACGCAGAAAGGCCCGTCGACGATGATCGAGGCCGGGGTCATGCCGCTGTCGAGTGCGGCCGAATAGACGAACGGCTTGAACGCCGATCCGGGCTGACGCAGCGCCTGCGTCGCGCGGTTGAACGGATGGTTGGCGCTGAACCCGCCCTGCATCGCCACTACCTGCCCGGTATGCGGGTTCTCCGCGACGAACGCGCCCGAAACCTCCGGCGTCGAACGCAACGCCCATCCGCTGCCCGCGGGGGCGACGATCACGACGTCACCCACTTTCAGGAAATCGAAGGCGCGCCCGCCGATTCCCCGCTTGGGTGCGGCCGCGCCCCAGGGGAAGAGCTGGCTTTTGCTCCCGTCCTCGAAGCCGAGCGTGGCGCTGGTGCTGGTCTTTTCCAGGATCACCGCATCCCGCCAATTGGCATAGCCGGTCTCGACCTTGGCGGCGATTAGCTTCGCCGGCCAATTGCCGTCGATATCGATGTGGCCCGAGCGTCCGCGCCAGCCGGCGGCGGCTTCGTAGCGGACCAGCCCGTCGCGCAGCGCCTGTTCCGCTGCCTTCTGCGTGACCGGATCGAGCGAGGTGCGCACCCACAGGCCGCCGGCATAGACGCTGTTCTCGCTATCGCCGATATCGGCGCCATATTTGGCGATCAGCTCGCGCCGCACCTCTTCCATGTAATAGCCGTCGAACGGCTTTTCCGCCTCGCGCCGCGCATCCGAGCGCTCGACCGTGCCGAGCGGGGCGGCGTCCGCTTCCTGCTCCTGCGTGGCGGTGATGTAGCCATTGGCGCGCATCTCCCGCAGCACATAAGCGCGCCGGTCGAGCGCACGCTCGGGGTGGCGGTCGGGATCGTAATTGGCGGGCGCGCGCGGCAAGGTCGCGAGATAGGCCATTTGCGGCAGGCTGAGCTCGGCCACGTCCTTACCGAAATAGGCGCGCGCGGCAGCTTCGACGCCATAAGCGTTCCGGCCGAGGAATATCTGGTTGAGGTAGAGCTCCAGGATCTGCTGCTTCGACATCGCATTTTCGATGCGGATCGCGAGCGCAGCTTCCTTGACCTTGCGCGTCGGCGAATATTCGTTGCCGATCAGTAGGTTCTTCGCGACCTGCTGGGTGATAGTCGATCCGCCGCGGGCGCGCTTGCCGGTGCCGGTCTTGCGGGCATAGTCGAACACCGCGAACAGGAAGCTCGACGGATCCACGCCATGGTGGGTGAAGAAGTCCTTATCCTCGGCCGAGATGAAGGCGTGGACCAGCTGGCGCGGGAATTCGTCATAGGCGAGCTCGACCCGTCGCTCGCGCGCGAAACTATAGACCGGCGTGCCATCGAGCGCACGGACATTGGTCGGCAGCGGCGGCTCGTAGCTCAGCAATTTGTCGGTCGACGGCAATCCTCGCAGGAAGAGGATCCAGAAGACCGCATACGCGATCGCCAGCAAACCGACGATATAGACGAGTCCGCGAATGCGGCGCTTGGCCCACATGTTGCGGACCGGCTGCGGCACATGGATTTCAGGAAAAGCGAGCTTCACGGGGCATGCGTCTAGAGCGTTTGGCGCGCTATCGCCATGGCCTTGAGCTTATTTGCCGCCCGGTTTGCGGAAGCGCAGGACGAACTGGTCGGTGTGGCCGCGGATCGAAGGATCGAATACCTTGGTCGTGCGCGGGTCGGCCGGGTTGGCCAGCGCCTTGCTTTCGCCGTCGAACACGAAGCCGGCGGCTTCCACTTCCTTGCGCACGGTCGCTTCATCGATGCGATGGAGCGTGTTCGTGTCCGACAGGCCCGAGCCCGCCGGCGCGCTATGATCGAGCACCACATAAACGCCGCCCGGCCGCATAGAGGCATAGATCACCTTATTGAAGGCGATGACGTCGAGGCCGGAAACATTGTGCAGATCATGATAATTTTGCGAGGTCCACACCACATCGACGATGTTCGCCGGCCCGGCCGCGAGCGCGGGATTGTGCTCCGGCTGAACATTGGCGTGCGCGGGCTCGGCGGCGATCGCGGTCACGGCCTCGAGCGACTTGGGCCGGTACATCTCGTCCGGAACATAAGCGACGACCTTCCCGGTCGGACCCACCACGTCCGAGAAGAGGCGCGTGAAATAGCCGCCGCCCGGTAGGATATCGACTACCACCATGCCGGGCTTCACGCCCGCGAAGGCGAGCATCTCGGCCGGCTTGCGCTCGGCATCGCGGTCGCGGTCGGCGGCGGGGCGGGTGGTATCCGCGATCGCGGCATCGATGGCGGGCGGGGCAGCCTGCGCCGCGGTCGTCGCTGCGAGAATCAAGGCGAGGCTGGAGACGGCGGCGCGGATCATGGTAATTCCTCCCGGTCCCTGGTCTTTCCGACCAGTTGGCGTGCAAAATGCGCTTCTGCCGCGCGGCGTACACCGATCGCGATCTTGTGGCGATACTCTTCGGATGTGAGTAACGCCAGATCGTCGTCATTGGAAATATAGCCGGTTTCGAGCAGCACCGACGGGACGTCGGGCGCCTTGAGCACCATTAGACCGGCGAATTTGTGGAAAGTCGGCTTCAGGCCGATCAAGGGCGACAATTCGCGCTGAAGCTCGACCGAGAAGACCGACGAGGTGTTGAGCGTCTCGCGCTGGGCGAGATCGATCAGGATCGACGAGACGTCGTTGCTTTCGCGCGAAAGGTCGATGCCGTTGATCACGTCGGCCTTGTTCTCGCGCGCGGCCAAAGCGGCGGCGACGCGGTCGGATGAGGTTTCGGACAAAGTGTAGATGCTCGCGCCGCGCGCGCTGTTGTTGGGCGCGCTGTCGCAATGGACCGAAATGAACAGATCGGCATGGAGCTGGCGCGCGATCTCGCGCCGTTCCTGCAGCACCAGGAAGCGGTCGTCCGCGCGGGTCAGCGCGACACGGAACTTGCCGCTTTCGACCAATTCGTCGCGTATCGCGCGGGCGATCTTGAGCGCGACATTCTTCTCCTGCTCGCTGCCATCCGACGAGGAGGACCCGGGATCGTGCCCGCCATGACCTGCGTCGATCACGATCAGCGGCGCATCGGCCCGACGCGTGCCCTGCACGCGCGGCAAGGACATGCGCGAGGGGCGCGGCGGGATTGCGGCCGACGCGCTGTTGGGCGTGCGCTCGGCCCACACCGGCGCAGTCAGGATCAACAAAGGGACGAGGCTCAGCCGAAAGCGCACCGCCTCAACTTACCAAAGCCGGGAGTCCCTGTGAATCCCTAGTGTTGCATTGCGATTCGATGATGGTGTCACCACATCATGGCTGGGCCGCCGCGCGCGTGGGGTGTGGTGCCGACCCGCCGGAGCTGCTCCACTTTAGCCGAGCTTTCGGTTGCCGCGCTCCGGTACGAATGCTACGCGCTTTCTGTCCGGCATGGCGCGTTGCGTACCGTCCGCCGGTCCGCTCCGGCGCAATATTCGCGGCCGGTGAGCCCAGGTTGAAGTCGTAATGCACCATTTTCCCCCTTCCGCCCGTCGAGCCGAACCGGCTCCTGACGCGCGATCTTGGGGCTTTGCCGGATCCGAAAGCGGTCCGGATGGTGCTGCGGCAGAGGCAAGTCACTTTTTCAGCATCGTCGGGCCGGGGGGTGCGCGCACCTGCGCCCTATCCCGGTCTTACCTTAATCGCGCCCGCCGCCGCCTGACGGCAGGAACGGGCGTTCGGAGAATATTTGATGTCCATGCGCATGTTGATCGACGCGCGCCACCGGGAAGAAACCCGGGTGGCGGTCGTCAAGGGAAACCGCATCGAGGAATTTGATTTCGAGTCGGAAGAGCATAAGCAGCTCAAGGGGAATATCTATCTAGCCAAGGTGACGCGGGTCGAACCGTCGCTCCAGGCGGCGTTTGTCGATTATGGCGGCAACCGGCATGGCTTCCTCGCTTTCTCGGAAATCCATCCCGATTATTACCAGATCCCCAAGGAGGACCGCGAGGCCCTGCTTCGCGAAGAGGCGGAGCATGCCGCCGAGGAAGAGGCGCTGCGCGCCCGCGAAGAGGATGAGGACGAGGATTATATCGAGGCCAATGAGCGCCTCGACGACGACGGCGCGCGTGACGATCTCGATTCGGCCGAAGACCATGTCGATCACGATCATGACGACGAGGAGCAGCCGCCCGCGCCGCGCCCGACATCGGCCGGCGGCGACGACAATGCGGTCGAAACGCTTCGTCAGAAGCGGATGAATCTGCGCCGCCGTTAAAGGGTGCGGCGCTGACCACCTATCTCAGCCTCGCCGGCCGCTATTGCGTGCTGATGCCCAATACCAGCCACGGTGGCGGCATTTCGCGCAAGATCAGCAATGCCGCCGATCGCAAGCGGCTGAAGTCGATCCTGTCCGAACTCAACCTGCCGCGCACGATGGGCTGCATCGTCCGCACCGCGGGCCTTCAGCGCACCAAGCCGGAGATACGGCGCGATTTCGACTATCTCGCGCGCTTGTGGGACGAAATCCGCGACAAGACGCTCCATTCGTCGGCACCGGCCGAAGTCTATCGCGACAGCGATCTGGTGAAGCGCGCGATCCGCGACATCTATAACAAGGATATCGACGAGGTGATCGTCGAAGGCGAGGAGGGCTATCGCGCCGCGCGCAACTTCATGAAGTTGCTGATGCCGAGCCACGCCAAGAAGATTCAGCCTTATTCGGACGCGGTTCCGCTGTTCCAGCGCTTCGGCGTCGAGGATCAGCTGGCGGCGATGTACCAGCCGGTCGTCCAGTTGAAATCGGGCGGCTATATCGTCATCAACCCGACCGAAGCGCTGGTTTCGATCGACATCAACTCGGGCCGGTCGACGCGCGAACATAATATCGAGCAGACTGCGCTCTCGACCAATCTCGAGGCCGCGCAGGAGATTGCGCGTCAATTGCGCCTGCGCGACATGGCGGGCCTCGTCGTCATCGACTTCATCGACATGGAGAACCACTCCAACAATCGTAAAGTCGAGAAAGCGATGGCTGCGCACCGGTGTGCTCGAAGCCTCGACGCGTATGTGCCCGCATTGCGAAGGCTCGGGCTTCATCCGCACCGCATCCTCCTCCGGCCTGCAGGCGCTGCGGCTGCTCGAGGAAGAGGCGGCGCGCGGCCGCGGTTCGCGCCTGATCCTGCGCGCGAGCCAGGAGGCTGCGCTTTACGTGCTCAACCGCAAACGCGCCGAGCTCGCCGACATCGAGGATCGCTACGGCGTGATGATCGAGGTGATGAGCGACGGTCAGCCCGAGGGCGCGCGCATGACGGTCGAGGCCGGCGGTCCGCCGCCGAGCCACGCGCCGCGCCTGCCCACGCAGATTGTCCCCGAGCCCGACGACGACATTCTCGACGAGATCGAGGAGGAAGAGGAAATCGAAGCCGCCGAGGAGCGCGGCGAGCGTGGCGAAGGCGACGGCAGCCGCCGCCGCCGCCGCCGCCGCCGCCGTGGCGGTCGCCGCGAGGATGGCAGCGAATCGGCTGCCGCCGAGGGTGAAGACGCATCCGAAGAGGGCGAAGAGCGCGAGGAGCGCGAGGATCACGCGACCGGCGAGGCGGAGAGCGAATCGTCGGGTGGCGAGGAACGTCGCCGTGGCCGTCGCGGCCGCCGTGGCGGACGCCGCCGCAATCGCAATGGCGAAACCCCGGCCATCGCGGCGGAGGACGCCATCGAGGCGGATGTCTTGCCGGCTCCGGTCGAGGAGGCCGAGCCTGTCGTCGAAAAGCCCAAGCGCCGCTCGCGCAAGAAGGTGACCGAAGAGGTTGCCACGGCACCGGTGGAGGTCGCGCTGGTCGAGGAGGCGCCCGCGCCGCAAGCCGAGGCCGAAGCGCCGGCCAAGCCCAAGCGGTCGCGCAAGAAAGCGGCGGAGCCCGCACCTGAGCCGGTTGCGGCGCAAGTTGCTGCTGAGGCTGAGCCTATGGTCGCGGTCGAAGCCGAGGCTGAAGCCGCGGCCGCACCCGCTCCGCGCCGTCGGCGCACGACCAAAGCCGTTGCGGCGGAGGCTGCGTCCGAGCCGGTTGCCGCCAACGGTGCCGGGCCGGACGAAGCCGAGGGCGAAAACGAGGATGGCACGCCGCGCCGCGGCTGGTGGCAGCGGACTTTCGGCGCCTGACGATGTGCGTCCCGCTCCGTCCGTTCGGGCGGGCGGGACGCCCGCCTTTCAGCCGCGGTTCAGCGCCGCTTTGTTTGAAGACGCGTGCATGATGCGCGTGAAACGACTGTTCCGGATGACCTGCGCGGCTCTGGTCGCGATCGCCCTGCCGGCCGAGCAGGCCTGCGCGCAGGGCCAGGATCGCGGTCCGGCGGTCCTGCGCGATGCTGAAACCGAGCAGTTCCTGCAGGATATTTCGGCAGGCATGGCGCAGTCCGCCGGGCTGACCCCGGGCGCGCTCCATCTCTATGTGATCAACGATCCCGAGATCAACGCCTTCGTCGCGCAGGGCCAGATCATCTACATCAATTCGGGCACGATCGAGCGCGCCGATAATGCCAACGAACTCGAAGGCGTGATTGCACACGAGCTCGGCCATATCGAAGGCGGCGACGCGGTTCGCAGCCAGGATGCGATCAATGCCGCTACCCGCGTGACCTTGTTGTCGCTGCTCGCGGGTATCGCTGCAACCGCGGTGGCGGGTCCTGCTGGGATGCTGGCGATGATCGCGGGCCAGAATGCCGCGATGGGCAAATTCCTCGCCTATAGCCGTCAGCAGGAGGGCAGCGCCGACGCTTCGGCAGTACGCCATCTTCGCGAGGCGCATCTGTCGGGCAAAGGCATGGTCAGCTTCTTCGGCACGTTGAAGCAGGAAGAATATCGACTGACGCCAAGCTATACCTCGATCGATCCCTATGCCGTGGATCACCCGATGACGGCGGATCGGCAGGCGACGCTGCAGGCGGACCTCGTAAAATCCCCTTATTGGAACACCCCGACCGACCCCAAGGAACGGGTGCGATTCCAGCGGATCAAGGCCAAGCTGGTCGGCTATCTCGACGATCCGCCGATCGTGATGAACAAATTCCCCAACAGCGACCAGAGCGTGCCGGCGCATTATGCCCGGGCTTATGCCTGGCATCGCGGTGGCTATCCCGAGGCCGCGATGCGCGAGGTCGACGCCTTGCTCGCGATCGCGCCTCACGACCCCTACTTCCTCGAGCTCAAGGGGCAGATCCTGCTCGAGGGCGGCAAACCCAAGGAGGCGATCCCGCCGTTGCGCGAGGCGGTGCTCCAGTCGCGCTCGACGCCGCTGATCGCGGCCCTGCTCGGCAATGCGCTGGTCGCGACCGAGGATCCCAATGACTTCAAGGAAGCGGCCCAGGTGCTCAAGGTCGCGGTGCAGCGCGATAATGACAACCCCCAGGCGTGGTACGATCTTGGCCTGGTCTACACGCGCATGGGCGACGAGGCGCGCGCCAGCCTGGCGAGCGCCGAACGCTTCAGCCTGCAGGATCAGCCTGGGCTCGCGCTCGCCAATGCCGAGATCGCGATGCGCGGCATTCCCGCCGGAACGCCCGATTATATCCGGGCGCAGGATGTGGCGCTGACCGCGCGCGACGAAGCCGAGCGCCAGCGCCGCCACCCCCAGATCGTGCGCGAAGCCGCCGAAAAACTGCGGATCGATCCGATCCGACAGGCGATCGAGACTCCTTATCCCGGCGCCTGGGCGGGCAATCCGAAGGGCGACGTCACAGTCGTGGTCTTTACCGACTATAATTGCCCATATTGCCGCGCGACCACGCCCGAGATCGACCGTTTGCTGGCCAGCGACCCCAAGCTTCGTGTCGTGTGGCGCGAAATGCCCGTGCTCGGTCCGGGCAGCGATGCAGCCGCGGCGGCAGCCCTGGTGGCGGCGAAGCAGGGCAAATATTACCCCTTCCATCGCGCGCTTTTCGCGGGCGGCCATCCCGATGAGGCGGGGATCGCGGTGGCGGCGAAGGCTGCGGGTATCGCACCTGCTTTTCTCGTCGCCGCGGGCAAGGCGCCGAATGTGCAGGCGGAAATCCAGGCCAATCTGACGCTTGGACGCCAACTCGGTATCGAGGGCACGCCCTTCTTCGTAATCGGCAATCGGGTGTTCGAGGGCGCGATCAGCTATGACGGTCTGGCCGCGGCGGTCGCCGCTGCGCGGAGCGACGATCAATAAGCGTTGCGATGGACGACCACGCGCAGCGTGTTGATCAGGATCGAGATATCGCGCCAGATCGTCCAGCCATTGAGATATTCGAGATCCGCGTGAAGCCGGTTGGCGAGGTCCTCGCGTTCGCGGGTCTCGCCGCGATAGCCGCGCACCTGGGCCAGCCCGGTCAGGCCGGGCTTCGACGCGTGGCGGTGCCAATAGCGCTCGTCGACCTCCCAGAAGAGCTCGTTGCCGGCGAGGCTGCCGAGCGCGTGCGGGCGCGGGCCGACCAGGCTCATCTCGCCGCGTAACACGTTGAACAGCTGCGGCAGTTCGTCGATGCTCGACGCACGGATGAAGCGGCCGACGCGGGTCACGCGATTGTCGTCCTTGCTGGTCGATTGAGCTCCCGAACGGTCGGTCATATCGGCGCGCATCGAGCGGAATTTGTACGTCAGGAAAATGCGGTTGCCGCGTCCGACACGCGGCTGGAGGAACAGGACGGGCCCACGACTGTCGAGCTTGATCGCGATCGCCGTCACGATCAGCAAGGGCGCGAGAAAGATCAGCCCGGGAATGGTGAGCGCGAGGTCGAGCGTGCGCTTGGCGAAGCGGCGCGACAGATCGAGCGGGGCGTGCGCGACGGCAAGCGTATGCCGGCCCGCGAACATCCCGATCCCGATGGCGCCAAGCTCGTCGAGCTCGCTCGCGAGGATGTGGCCGTTGACGCTCGAACCCTTGAGCAGGATCGACCAGACCTGCCGCCGCTCGGGCGGACAGGCGATCACCACGCGGTCCACGCCGCGTAAATGCATGCCCAGCCGGTTGAGCATGTGCGGATCATGCACGTTGGGAACGAGGTCGTCCTCGATCGTGTTGAGCACCTGCACGCCTGGCGGCGGCGTCATCGGCACCTCGTCGATGATCAGCAGATCGTAGACGAGCATCATGCCGGTGCGATGGCGGACATAAGCGTGGCAGAGGTAGCGACCGGTTGCCATCGTCGCGAGCGTGACGACGATCGCCACGCCCGAGGTCAGGCGAGACAGGTCCGAGCTCACCTTCATATAAAAAGCGAGAAAGAAGACCGCGAAAACCGCGAACACATAAGCAAGGCTCGCGCGTGAGAATCCGGTGCGCGCATCGCGCAGCACGTCGGCGGCATAAGCGTCGCTGTTGATCGCGACACCGACGAAGAGCGGCAGCACCACGGCGAACAGGTTGATGCCGGCTGCTGCGAAGGGGTCGCCGAAGCGGAGGAAATTGCCGATCAGGCAGCCGGCGAGGATCGTCAGGCAATCCACCACCAGGATCATCAGGCACAGCCGTACCCGCAGCGACTGGATCTCCGAAAGATCGACCCGCGGCTTGGCCCGCAGCTTCGGTGACGCTTCGTTCATGGACGCGCCGATCCCAGGCGCGTGAAAATCGCCACCGATCGGCTCAAGCCGGCCCAGGTATCCGTTCGCTGCATGCTTGCTGCACTGATGCTCCCCATGGGCTCCCTTGAGGGGCCCTTCCTGCGACAACACCATCACCATGACAGTGTCAACGCGCAACAGGCCTCAGGCGGCCCTAACAGGGGCAAATCGCGCCGGGAACAGACTTTTTCCCGACGTGATGTCCTTCGCCCGCGCCGCCGTCGTAGGCCAGGCCAGGAAGGACGATCGGCGCGCCGGAAAACGTTTCGCTTAAGTACCGTTTGTTCACACTGCCCTTCTGTGGTCCAATTTACTTGGGTTGACCTGCCAGGATGAGGTCTGCGTGAAGGATATTGCCAACTTATTGTTGGGCTTATTTCACATTTCTACCCGTATCGGGTAGATGATTCGCTTCGCACGGT
>JAEKMC010000203.1:1019-6654 GCA_019508115.1 Sphingomonas sp. | reverse complement strand
CTCGCGGTGGTCGCGGTGCTGATGCTCGCGCGCTGGCTGCGGCGCGACGCGATCGGGCTGATGGGCGAGGCGCGCTGAATGGCAAAGGCGACGCGCGCCACCGCCGCGTTGGAGAAAGCCGGCGTGGCCTTCACCGTCCACAGCTATGATTATGATCCGGATGCCGACCGGATCGGCATGCAGGCGGCCGAGGCGCTCGGCGAAGCGCCCGCGCGCGTGCTCAAGACATTGATGCTTCTGCTCGACGGCAAGCCCGCCTGCGCGATCCTGCCTTCGGACGCGCAGGTCGCGATGAAGAAACTGGCGGCGGCGCTGGGCGGCAAATCGGCGGAGATGATGAAGCCGGCCGATGCCGAGCGCATCACGGGCTTCAAGGTCGGCGGGATCAGCCCGTTCGGGCAGGTGCGCAGCGTGCCGACCGCGATCGAGGCGGCGGCGATGAACCAGCCGTACGTCTTCATCAACGGCGGCCAGCGCGGTTTGCAGGTGCGGCTGGACCCGAAAGAAGCTGCGCGTACCCTGGCCGCGAAGGTCGCCCCGATCATCGCCTGAACCCGCCCGGCGCTGATGTCGAATCGGCGCTGTTTTGCCGATCTGACACCGCACATGGTTAACCGCGCATAAAACCTTTTTCGGAACCGCGCCCTAATCTTAAAGGCGCATATCGGGCACCATGCAGGTGAACCGCGCCTCCGCTTCCAATATGCGCTCCGCGTCCGCCCGCGCCGATGCCGCGGCGGCCGGTGCGTCCGTAATCGGGGTCGCGCCGATTTCGGCGGCGCAAAACGGCCTGTCCGACGAACCGCCGCCCCCGCCTTTCCCGGACTATCCGCCCGAGGAAAGTGAGGAGCCCGCGAGCCTGATCGACGCGATCGACCCCGGCCGGGTCTATCGCGCGGCGCAGTCCGTGTTCGGGCGCCAAGGCATGATCGGGCTGCTGCTCAACCGCACCGCCTAACCTTTCCCTCGCGGAACTCCGCGCGGCCTGTTCCATTCAAGCGTCCAGATCCTTGCCTGAAGGAAAGGAAGGCAGATGGACCGTCGTCATGCGATCGGCGGACAATGGCTGGGCGGCAGCGTCATGCTCTGCCTCGCGCTCGGCGCCTGCAACAAGAGCCCGCAGCCGGCCCAGCAGCCCGTCACGGGCGCGCCGGTCGCGGCGCTGCAATTGGCGACGGCGCCCCCGCCGCCGCAAACCTATGCGCCGCCGGCCGCGGCGCTGCCGCCTCCGGCACGCCGGGTCGCCTATCGGCCGCATCGCGAGCATTGGCGCTATCTGACCGACGCTTACGACATGAGCGATGCCTTCGCCGACACGCCGCCCGATTACACGGTGCCCTATGAAGGCGAATATCCCTATGTCTGGCGAGCGGACGACGGCGCCTATCGCGTGGTGGAATGGCTGCCCGAAGGCGCGCGTTATTATTATTACGAGCCGGGCGCGGACGAGCCCTTCCTGATCCAGGATCCCGATTACGGCTATGCCTACGACAATGGCGTGCTGGCCGCGGTCTATACGCGGGCGGGCGCGCCGCTCCCCGACCGGATCGCGGCCGAGCGCGAGGATTATGCCGCGCGTTATTATGCGCGAGCGCGCGATCTCTACCGCGCGGCGGTGAACGAGCGGCGGCGCGCAGCCTATGCCGCCGACTGGCAGGAGCGCGCGCGGAGGATCGAGGCGCAGCGCGCGCTCTGGCAGCGCGGCCACGAGGAACAACCCGGCTGGCGCGACTGGTACCAAGCCCACCAGCCGCAGCAGGAGGCGCGCTGGGCGCCCGAACGCCAGCATCGCATGGCTTATGCGGCGGCGCTGGGCGGGGCGGGCGCCGCCGGAGCGGCCTATGCGCTGCACCATCGCGATCAGCGGGCGGTACAGCAACCGGCCGGCGCGCGCCCCGCTCCGCCGGTGGGCATGGACCACCGGCCCTGGCCCTTCCCGAACGCGCGGGATCAGCGCGCCGAGCAAGCGCAACGCCAGGCAGCACAACAGGCCGCGCAAGCGCGGGAGCACCAACTGCAACAGACTCAGCAGATGCGGCGCCTGGAGGCCCAGCGTCAGGCGCAGGCCCAGCGTGTCGAAGCGCAGGCACGGGCACAGCAGGCCCGACAAGCGGAACAGCGTCAGCTTCAACAGGCGCAACAGGCGCAGCGTGCGGAGGCCCAGCGCCAGGCGCAGGCGCAGCGCGCCCAAACCCAGGCACGCGAGCAGCAGGTCCGACAGGCGCAACGGCGTGAGCTGCAACAGGCTCAGCAAGCACAGCGGGCCGAAACGCAGGCACGCGCGCGGCAGGCCGAGCAGGCGCAGCGTGCGGCGGCCCAACGCGAGGCGCAGACGCAACGGCGTCAGCTGCAACAGGCTCAGCAGGCGCAACGGGCCGAGGCTCAGCGCCAGGCGCAGGCGCAGCGCGCGCAGGCCCATGCCGAGGCGCATGCAGCCCCGCCGCCGCCCCGCGTCGAAACGGCCCATCTCCAGCCGCCGCACGCGGAGGCTCCACGCCCCAACCCCGCCCAACATGCGCAGGCGGCCCCTCCTTCGGTGCCGCAGCCGGCCTCACACCCTCGCGGCGACGGCCAGAAGGACGACCGCCACCATCATTGAGCCGGTCAGGTGCCGTTGCGGCGGTCGCTTACGATCCGGCCGCCGGCCTGATGCCGGCGGCCGGATTGTTTCAAGCCGATCAGAAGGTCGGGCCGGTAAGCGCGCCCGCCGTCGTATAGTCGAAATGCACCGCGCTCAGATCATGCACCCCGAGCAGGATCGCTTGCGTGCCGGTGGTGAAGGCCAACGTGAGATCGCCCACCCCGTCATGATCGACGTCGCCGATCGACGAACTCAGCAGGTGGATATTGTTGGCGAGCAGGATCTTGTCGACGCTGGTGTCGAAGTCGATGATCATGTCCTTGCCGCCGGCCGAGCCGAACACGAACATGTCCGCACCCAACCCGCCGCTGACCGTGTCGTTTCCGGCATCGCCCGACAGATAATCATTGCCATTGCCGCCATTGAGCACATCGGTGCCGGTGCCGCCGAGCAATGTGTCGTGCCCGTTTCCGCCATTGAGCACGTCATTGCCGAGCGATCCCGACAGGAAGTCGGCGCCATTGCCGCCGCCCAGCGTGTCGTTTCCGCTATTGCCGTACAGCGTGTCTTCGCCTTCGCCGCCGACGAGACTGTCGGCGCCCGCGCCGCCATTCTGCATCACGCCATCCGCCACGCCGGTAACGCTGACCGTGACCGTCGCGATGCTGGTCTCGGCGCCGTCGCTGACCGTATAATGGAAGCTGTCGGTCGCGCTGGCGCCGGTCGCCAGCTGATCGAAGCTGTCGGCATCGGCGACATAGGTCAGCGTGTGGGTTGCCGCATCGAACAGGACGTGGCCGAGCGTGCCCGTCGTATCGACACCGGTGATCGTCAGCGTCGATCCGCTGTCGGGATCGGTGTCGTTGCCGACCAGCTGGGCATAGAGGTTGGCGCTGGACGAATCCTCGTCCGCGGCGACCGCGTCGGCGATACCGACCGGCGCCTGATCGACGATGTGCAGGCTCGTGATCACCTGGTCGTGATCGGTCGCCATGGGTGTGCCGACGGGCTTGAGCGTATTGATATGGACCGCGTCGAATTGCGCCCCGTCCATCAAATTGCCGGTCGCGAGCAGATTGTCGATCTGCTCGAGATTGCCGTCATAAAGATAGGAATAGCGCTCCTCGGTCGGGATCAGGCTGTTGAGATTGGTCAGCCCGCCATTTTCCAGCGTCTTGAGCGCATCCTCGAAATAGAAGCCGTTAAAGTCGCCGCCGACCACGATCTTGGCATTGGGGTCGTCGGTCAGGAGCTGGTGGACCACGTCCTCCACGCCCTGCGCCTGCGCGGAGCGGCTCGCGTCGCCGCCGTTGAGCGGCGGCTGGTAGGAACCGAGCAGCGAATCCGAACCCAGGCGTGAGGTCGAATGCATGTCGATCGCGGTGATCGTCTGGCCGTTGAACTGGAATTCGGCGACGAGCGGCTTGCGGCTGCCGTCATAGGCCGGACCGGTAATCTGGTGGACCGAATCGTCGACCAGATGGACCTTGCTGGCATCGTAGAAGAAGCCCGGCCGGATATTGCCGTTGGGCTCGCCGCCATTCTGGTCGTTCGCGGTCGGCGCGACTTCGACATAGGTGTAATGCGGGCCGCCCGCCGCATCGACCGCGGCGATCACCGCATTGGCGACCGCACTGCCCGAATAGTCGGTACCGCTGCCGGCACCGTCCGCATCCTGTAGCTCCTGCGCGAAGATGATGTCGGGCGCCTGGAGATTGGTGACGATCGTGTCGGCGAGCATCTGGAACTTGGCCGCGCCGTCGGACAGGTCGGCATTCTCCATGTTGAAGCTGGCGATCGTCAGATGATCGGCATCGCCATGGAGATTGGTCACCTCCGGCTGGAGCGTGACGTCGAGCGTGGTCGCGGCCGCCTCCGTCGGGATGACCTTGTAGCCGACATCGTTCGCCGATGCGCTGCCATAGGTCAGGATTCCGGTGACGTTGGCGAGCTGGTCGCCTTGGGACCAGGTGCCGCCGAAGCCGCTATAAACGTCACCGGCCGGATCGAGCAGGATCTTCTCGGGATTGTAATCGCCATCGGAGACGGTGATGCCGCCATGCGCGTTCATGCCGGTCGCATCCTGGCCATGGCTCGCCACTACCCAGGTCTCGCTGCTGTCGGTCCGTGCGACCACCTGCGGCGCCTCGATCGTGACGCGCATCCCTTCGAGCGTCTCGTAGAAATCGATCCCGTCGGTCCGCGGATCGAAGCTCGACAGATGATCGTCGTCGATCACCTCCGTCGGCGGATGCAGCCCGTCATGGCCGATCAGCACCGCATCGGGCAGCGCATTGCCATGGCTGTCGACGGCGACGGTCGATCCGACCGCGAATTCGGTGACGGTCAGCGCGCCCGAGCCGCCCGCCTCGGCGATCGTGCCGCTGACATGGACCGCGTCGCCGACCGCGACCGCCGCCTTGGCCGAGGTCGCGACGAAGATCGCGTCCGACGTGTCGGCATTTCCGTCGCCATGCGCGTCCTGGATATAATAACCGTTATTGCCGACCGCGGTGACGACGCCCGACGTCGTGACCTGCTGGCCGACATAATCGGACGTCAGGTGATCGCCCTGGATCTGGTAGGTGGCGAGCGGGATCGGATCGTCGTTGACGATCGTGCCCGTGGCCAATCCATGGCTGATCAGCGTATTGTGCGCGCCGCCGTTGAGCGGGTTGGACAGATCGACCGTGAAGGTCTCGTTGGGCTCAGGGTTGGTGTCGCCCGCGACCTGCACCGTGATCGTCTTGGTGACCTCGCCCACGCCGAAGCTGACCGTGCCCGCGAGCGACTGACCACTCGCCAGGTCGATCGTGTCCGCGCTGCCGTGGAAATTGACCGCATAATCGACCGAGGCGGCGTCGACGCTGCCGCCCGAGCGGGTGACGGTGAAGACCAGGTTGTGCGTGCCGCTGTCGCCTTCGCTGACGCTCGCATTCTGGATGCCGATATGGCTGTCGCCATTGGCGGGGTAGAAATTTTCGCCGGGATTGATCTGGCCGAAGCTGTTGGGCGCATCCGCAGCCCAGGTGAAATCGCCCGCGACCGCGCCGG
>JAEKMC010000203.1:0-970 GCA_019508115.1 Sphingomonas sp. | reverse complement strand
GGCCATTGGGCGCGACGAGCGCGATGCCGTCGGGCGAGCCGTTCTGGAGGCCGTCCTGCGGATAGGAAACGACCGCGGTGCCATAGCCCTGGCCCTGGTCGGCGATCGTGCCGGAGAGCGGCATCGTGCTGTAAACCACGCCGCCATTGCCGTTATAGGCCACGACCGTCCAGCCGCCGAGATCGGTGCCCGCGGGACCGGCAATCTCGACCTTCTCGCCGGTATCGGTGCCGATATTGTCATAGTGGATTTCGTTGATGAACAAGGGCGCGGGCGGCGGCGTGGGATCGTCGTTGACGATCGTGCCCGCGGCGCTCGACACGTCGAGCGCGCTGCCCGTGGACGGGCTGCTCAAGGTCAGGTGGAAGGTTTCGTCGGGCTCATAGCTCGTATCGCCCGCGACGTGGAGCGTGATCGTGCCGCTGGTGTCGCCCGCCGCGAAGCTGACGTCGCCGCTGGTCGCGCCGCTGAAGTCGGCGGCGTTGGCGGTGCCGTCGAACGTGACCGCATAATGGACCGAACCCGCCGCGCTCGTGTCGCCGGCGCGGGTGACGGTATAGACCATGTCGGTCGTGCCGCTGTCGCCTTCGGTCGCGCTGACCGAGGCCGGGCCGATCGAGACCGTCGTCGCCGGACCGGCCGAGCCGAAGGTCTGGCCATTATTGGCGCTGCCAAAGGTGCTCGCGGCGTCGCCGGCCCAATGGAAATCCGAATATTGGGTGCCGGTGCCGGTGAGCTGGAGCGAGAAATTGGTCGGCCCGCTGCCATTTTCGGACACGCCGACATCGGTGCTGGTGATCCCCGCCGCGATCGTGCCCGCCGCGCCGGTCAGCACGCCTTCGTAGGACAGGAACTGGACGACGTGGTTGGCATTGTCGACCAGCGCGAAACCGTCGGGCGCGCCGTTCTGAAGGCCGTCCTGCGGCAGGCTGATCGTGTAGAAGCCGAAGCCGTTGCTGGTATCGGCGAC
>JAEKMC010000202.1 GCA_019508115.1 Sphingomonas sp. | reverse complement strand
GCCCTCCCCAATCTGGATCGCAAGGAAACGCTCAAGGGCCTGCTGGTCGATGCGCCGGACGCGATCCGCTTCTCGGATCATGTCCTTGGAAATGGCGAGAAATTGTTCGACAGCCTGTGCAAGCAGGGCCTGGAAGGCGTCGTCTCCAAACGCATCGACGCTCCCTATCGCGTCGACAAGCGCACGCAGACTTGGCTCAAGGTCAAATGCCTCCACCGCCAGGAACTGGTGATCGTCGGCTGGACGCCGTCGGACAAGGGCCGCGGCTTCCGGTCCCTTCTGCTTGGCCTGCACGAGGGCGGCACGCTGCGCTACGCGGGCAAGGTCGGCACCGGCTTCGGCATGGCGCTGATCGACGAGCTCATGACCAGAATGAAGCCGCTCGAGCGCAAGACGCCGACCGTCGACGCACCGCGCGCGGCGGTGCGCGGCGCGCACTGGATCACGCCCAAACTGGTCGCCGAAATCGCCTTCACCGAATGGACGGACGAAGGCCTGCTGCGCCACCCGAGCTTCATCTCGTTGCGCGAGGACAAACCCGAAAGCGAAGTGGTCCGCGAGACTCCCTCTCCCCTTGTGGGAGAGGGCGGGGGAGAGGGGACTAAAAAGAATTCGCGGGCGAAGCCCGCTCAACCCCTCTCCCAACCTGTGCGGCCGAGTGACCATTCCCCGAATGGTCACCAAAACGGCCGCGCACCCACAAGGGGACAGGGCTTTGGCGTCACTATCTCCCACCCCGACCGCGTCATCTATCCCGAGAGCGGCATCACCAAGGGTCAGCTCGCCGATTATTATACGCTGATGGCCGAGCCGATCCTCGATTGGCTGGCCGACCGGCCGGTGAGCCTGGTCCGCTGCCCGCAAGGCCGCGCCAAGCAATGTTTCTTCCAGAAACATGATGCCGGCAGCTTCGGCGATGCGGTCAAGCATGTGCCGATCCGTGAGAAGGACGGGCATGAGGAACCCTATCTCTATGTGGACGACGCGCGCGGCATGCTCACCTGCGTCCAGATGGGCGCGATCGAATTCCATGGCTGGGGATCGAAGGTCGCCGATGTCGAGAAAGTCGACCGTCTCGTCTTCGATCTCGACCCTGACGTGGGCCTCGGCTTTGACGAAGTGAAGAAAGCCGCCTTCCAGCTGCGCGACGTGCTGGGCGAGATCGGCCTCGCCACCTGGCCGATGCTGTCGGGCGGCAAGGGCGTGCACGTCGTCGCGCCGCTCGACGCCAGCCGCGATTGGGACACGGTCAAGGATTTCGCCAGCCGCTTCTCCAAGGCGATCGCGCAAGCCCACCCCGAACGCTTCACCGCCAACATGAAGAAGGTCGAGCGCAAGGGCCGGATCTTCCTCGATTGGCTGCGCAATCAGCGCGGCGCGACCGCGGTCCTGCCCTACACCGTCCGCGCGCGGCCGCATGCCACCGTTGCCGCCCCCGTCACCTGGGATGAACTCAACGATATCGACACCGCGGGACATTTCACCATCGCCGACGCGGACGAACTGCTGAAGCGTGCGGGCTCCAGGTCGCTGCGCGACTGGGGCAAGGCCGACCAGCAATTGCCGGATCTCTAACCACAGGCCGTCATCCCAGCGAAAGCTGGGATCGCAGGAAGCGGATGACCAGCTCGCCTCATTCCCCACCCTCGCCGCATCGGTCCGGTTGCCTTGTCCCCGATGGCGGGTTTATAGCCCGAGACGACCCATTCGGGTCCTAAATGAAGGGCTAAGCATCCCTTGGGGACGGCGCGGCAGAATCTTCAATCGGAAAGCGGAGCCGTGCTCGATACCAGCCTATCGGAAAGCGAAGCGCCGGAGCCGCTCGAACTCGATCCGTTCGGCTTCCATCCCGAGGCGACCAGCCGGATTCGCGGCCTGGGCGGAGATGGCGCGACCGCGGATCCCGATTATGCCTTCCATACCGCTTATGTCGAAGCCGCGCCCGGCCGGGCGGTCTTCACCGTGCGTTTCCAGGGGTTGCAGGCCAAGTCTGGCACCTTGATGCTGCGCGTTCACATGGTCTCGTCCGAGCCCGGTGCGCGGGCGCGGATGGTCAATAGCGAGCGGATCGCGCTCAATCGCCTGATCGCGATCGGCGGCGAGTTTTCGATTATGTTCGAAGGTTTTCGCGAGGTCAGCTTCGCGCTGGTCGGGCAGATCCATGGCGAAACCGACGCGTCCGCCGAAGGGCTGACCGTCACGCTCGACCGGCCCGCCGATCCCAATGCGCGCGCGGATTATGGCGCCGAGGCCAGGGGCACGATCTACGGCAAGACGCCACTCCGCCCCGCGCCCTTCCTGCTGTCGACCGCGAAGCCGACGCTGGCCGATCCGGTGACGCAGGTCGCCACGGCCGAGCAATTGCGTGAACCGGTCGCCGGCGGCTGGATGGCGCGTCTGCGTCCCAAGGGGACGTCCGGGACCGAACATTGGCGCAAGGCCTACACGCTGCAGGCCTTGCGCCGCTATGGCATGCTCGAGCAGGGCGCGCTCGGCCTCGGTTTCGAACGCTCGGCCAGCGGCATGCCCGCCGCGCTCGCGGCGATGGGAACCAGGGTGGTTGCCGCATTCCCCACCCGTGCGGGCTCGCAGCCCAAGACGGCGCCGCTCAAGCGCGATCTCGCCGACCGCGCACCCTGCAGCAAGGCCGTGTTCGACGAGAATGTCTCCGCGCGCGTCTGTTCATGGCGGCGTATTCCCGAGGATCTGGTCAATTTCGATTTCCTGTGGTCGGCACGCGCGAACGAGGCGCTCTATTCGGTCGCGGCCGCTGCCCAATTCGTCGAGGACGCGATGGCCTGCCTACGGCCGGGTGGGCTCGCCGTCCACACCTTCAGCTATGACCTTACCCCGTCCGGCCGCTCGATCCCTTCGACCGAGCGCGTGCTCATACAACAGGGCGATATCGAACGGATCGCGCTGCTGCTCGTATCGCGCGGCCACGAGGTCGCCCAGTTCAAGATCGACGCGTCCGATCCGATCCTGACCCTCGGCAGCGCCGAGGGCGCGGAGCACCGTACCATGGACCGCACGATGGTCGGCCTGATCGCACGGCGGGTCCCGCTGCCGGACTGACCGAATGCAGCGCCCACCGCGGGGTACAACGTCCGATCAATAACCCATCAAAGCCAGCACCTCGCGCCGGCTGCGTTCGTCGTCGCGGAATACGCCCATCATGCGGCTGGTGGTCATCGACACGCCATGCGTGCGCACGCCGCGCCCGGTCATGCAACCATGCGCCGCCTCGATCACCACCGCCACACCCTGCGGCTGGAGATGATCCCAGATGCAGTCGGCGACCTGCGCGGTCAGCCTTTCCTGCACCTGCAGCCGCCGCGCGAAGCCGTGCAGCACGCGCGCCAGCTTGGAGATGCCGACGACGCGATTCTTGGGCAGATAGGCGATCGCCGCCCTGCCCACGATCGGTGCGAGGTGATGCTCGCAATGCGACTGGAAGGGGATGTCCTTCAGCAGCACGATATCGTCATAGCCCCCCACCTCCTCGAACACGCGATCGAGATGATGGCCCGGATCCTCGCCATAGCCCTGGCAATATTCCTTCCAGGCACGCGCGACGCGCTTGGGCGTATCGCGCAGGCCTTCGCGCGCGGGGTCGTCCCCGGCCCAACGCACCAAGGTGCGGATCGCCTCCTCGACCTCTTCGGGCACGGGAAGCTTGTTGGCGAAATCGTCTTCGGGTTCGGTGGTGCCGGTCATGGTTATGCCTTTAGCGGAATCCGGGGACGAGGCGCCAGACAAAGCCATTTTATTAGCGCGCAGCTATTCTCATATGCGCGGAAGCCATTGAAATTCCCCGCTCGATACCGCTATTCTGGACGGATGGATGCGTTGGGGACCGCACGGATGATGGAGGCGCAACGCGCCGCCTGGCTTCATTTCGGGGGGGCCAAGACCACCGAACAGATCGCGATCGGGCGGCGCCGACCGCAAACGGACGCGCGCGCTGATCGACGTAGCGCGCCTGCCCGACATCCGGATCGTCGATCACGTGGGTATCTTTGATGACGTCTATGCTGTCCACCGATGATCTCCACGCACTTGCCGACAGCCTGAGCGAAACCGCCAACCGTCTGCGCGAGGCCGCCGCCGCGCCGCCCGAGGGCCAACCCAATGCGGCGGGTTTCGCCCGCCAGATATTGGCGGCGCGCGGACGGCTGACCAGTTTCGTCGATGCCGATCTGTTCGCGGATCCCGCGCGCGACATATTGCTCGATCTGTTCGTCGCGGGCGAGGAAGGGCGGCGCATCTCGATCTCGAGCTGCTGCATCGCCGCATCGGTCCCGCCCACCACCGCGCTGCGCTGGATCGGCATGCTCAAGAAGCGTGACCTTATCCAGGAATCGGTCGACCCCGCTGACGGCCGCCGCAAATGGCTCAGCCTCACGCCCCAGGTCCACGACGCGATGCGCGATTATGTGAATGCGGTGGCGGGGATGTTCACGACGGGGCGATAGGCCGGCATCGAAATCGTAGCCCGCGACCGAGACCGTACCTCCCCTCCGTCACCCCTGCGGCGTGCCACCTCCCCAGCATAAAGCTGGGAAGGATCTGGAATGTCGATCACCCGCTAATTGACCGCAGGCCGCAACCGATAACTCAGCGCCTCGGCGATATGCACGCGCCCGACCCGCTCCGCCCCCGCCAGATCGGCGATCGTCCGCGCCACCCGCAAGACGCGCGTATAGCCTCGCGCCGACAGGCCCATCGCGGCGGCGGCCTGCGCAAGCAATGCGCGCCCCGCCTCGTCCGGTCCCGCCACGGCCTCGAGCACGTCGCCATCGGCCTCGGCATTGGTGCGCAGCCCCTGCGCCGCATAGCGCGCGGTCTGGGTCGCGCGCGCCGCTTCGACCCGCGCACGCACCTCGGTCGATCCTTCGCTCGGCGGCGGCAACACCAGGTCCGCCGCACCGACCGCCGCCACCTCGACATGCAGGTCGATCCGATCGAGCAAGGGCCCGGAAACCCGCGCCTGATAATCCTGCGCGCAGCGTGGCGCGCGGCTGCATGCCCGCGCGGCGTCGCCGAGATAGCCGCAGCGGCAGGGATTCATCGCCGCCACCAGCTGCACCCGCGCCGGAAAGGTCACATGGCCGTTGGCGCGCGCGATCTGGACCTTGCCCGTCTCCAGCGGCTGGCGCAGCGAATCCAGCGCCGCGCGCTGGAATTCGGGCAGTTCGTCGAGGAACAGCACGCCCAGATGCGCGAGACTGACTTCGCCCGGCCGCAGCTTGAGCCCACCACCCACCAGAGCGGGCATCGACGCCGAATGATGCGGACTGCGGAATGGCCGCGCGCGCGACAGCCGGCCGCCGTCGAGCGTGCCCGCGACGCTCGCCACCATCGACACTTCGAGCGCCTCGGCCGGGGACAGGTCCGGCAATATGCCCGGCAGGCACGCCGCCATCAAAGATTTGCCCGCACCCGGCGGCCCCATCATCGCCAGATTATGCCCGCCCGCCGCCGCGATCTCGAGCGCGCGCTTGGCCGTCTCCTGCCCCTTCACCTGGCGCAGATCCGGACCGGGACCGGGTGCCGGCGCCTCCCCCGCCACGGGCTGGGCCATGGGCCGCACGCCCCGGAAATGATCGAGCAAATCCATCAGATCGGGCGCGGC
>JAEKMC010000201.1 GCA_019508115.1 Sphingomonas sp. | reverse complement strand
GTGGATCGAGAAAGCCCGTGCCGAAGGCATCGACATCACCGCCAGCCAATATCCCTGGTCGGCGAGCGGCACGAGCCTTGTCGCCTCGCTCATTCCATTATGGGCGCAGGATGGCGGACGCGCGGCTTTACTCGCGCGCTTCGAGGATACCGCGCTGACGCAAAAGCTCCATGCCGACATGGCAGAGAATCTCCGCAAACGCGGAGGCGCGGACACGTTGCTGATCGTCGAAGGCCCTTACAAGAACCGCACGCTCGCCGACGTCGCGAAGGCGATGGGGAAGGGGCCGATCGAAGCCGCCATCGCCGCGATCGGTATCCAGGATTCGGGCGTGGTCTCGTTCAACCAGAGCGAGACCGATATCGCCGCCTTCATGCGCCAGCCCTGGGTGATGACCGATTCCGACGCCTCGACCGGCCATCCGCGCGTCTACGGCACCTTCGCGCGCAAATATGCCAAATATGCGGTCGCCGACCACGTCATCACCGTGCGTCAGTTCATCGAACGCAGTTCCGCGCTGACGGCGGACTGGTTCCACCTCGCCGGACGCGGACATCTCAAGACGGGCGCCTTCGCCGATATCGTGATGTTCGACCCCAAAACCTATGCCGCGCGCGCGACGTACGAGCAGCCGACCTTGTTCGCGGCAGGTGTCCGGACCGTGCTCGTCAACGGCCGGATCGCGGTCGATCAGGGTCGGTTAACCGGTGTTGCGGCAGGACGGGCGCTTCTCCACGCGCCAAGCCCCGGAACCTGTTCGTGACGATGCCTGATAGTCTCCAGACCGCTTATGCCCGCGATGGCTATGCCATCATGCGCGGACTGTTCAGTCCGACCGAAGTCGCCGAGATCGGCAAGGCGATCGACCAGGTCCATCAAGAGGCGGTCGCGCATGGCCGCAGCTTTCGCCACGGCAATCTCTTCTACAATATCGCGCCCGACGACAGCGGCACGCCCTTGGTGCGGCTGGCACAATGGATTTCCTACCATCAACCAATACTCAACGCGGTCCGGCTCGACCCGCGCTTCGCGGCTTTGGTCGAGCCCTTTCTAGGCCGCGACCTCAAGCAGATCATCAACCAGATCCACTGGAAGGCGCCCGGCGCGCGGGGCGATTTCGCCTGGCATCAGGATGCGCGCTTCCGCCTGCCGAGGGAGGCCTACCGCCACCTCGCCACCTCCTACATCCAGACCGGACTCGCGATCGATCCGCACACCGTCGAATCCGGTTGCATGAAGTTCATCCGCGGCAGCCACACGCACGGCGACCTTGATCTCGATACGAAGGTCGAGGTGCTGGGGCGTTCGATGAACGACGCGGTGCTGGAGCGTGCGGGCCTCTCGCCCGACGATCTGGTCGAGGTGATCCTGGAACCCGGCGACCTCGCTTTCTGGAGCCCGTATCTCGTACATGGGTCGGGTACCAACCGGTCCGATCACAAACGACGACTCTACATCAACGGCTATGTCCGCGCCGAGGATTGCGATCGCGGCGAATGGGCCTTTCGCGATGGCAAACCCGTGCCGTTCGGGCCGGAACCGGCGCTGGTCCATTATGAGGCCCTGCGCGAGCGCGGCGAACCGCATTACGTTTGAGAAAAGCGGCACCGGTCCGCGCCCCCGCCCGGCCTCCCAACAGGGTATTTATGGGAGGCCGGGTGGCGCCGTGAGGCGCATCGTCAGATGAACCTTAAACCACCGCCGCCTTCACCGCCTTCACGATCTGGGGCGCGGTCAGCGGCTTCTGCAGGTAGATACTGTTGGGCACGCCCTCGGAGGGCCAATCGGCGGCGCTGTGGCCGCTGAAATAGATGATCGGCAAGGCGGGCCGCAGCTTGCGGGCATAGCGGGCAATCGCCCAGCCATCGGGCCCTTCGCCCAACCGCACGTCGGTAATGAGCGCGGATACGTGCTGCCGCTCGCCGTCGAGCACGTGAATGGCCTCGCCGCCATGACCGGCCGTGACCACCGCGAAATCCGCATCCTCGAGCGACGTCTGCACAAGGTCGCGTATCAGGAACTCGTCCTCGACCAGAAGGACCAACTTCTTGTCCGGCATACACACCTCCCGCCCTGATACGCGCTGCCGGGCTCGCGTTTAAGCTTCTGTTACATCGATGAAATTTACAACCCGATTGGTACTAACCTCGATATTTCAATGGTTAATCGCGCATTGGCAGTTTCAGTGAGCCCTTTCCGACGGCCTTGCCGCCCACCGCATGCGCCGCATGAAATTAATTCACATTCCCGTGTGCCGTGGGATCATCGCTTTGGAAAGTCACAAAAAGTAAAAGAAGGGCTCGCAACCTGCTGATCGGGGGGCACCAACGCCTTCAGCGCGCCTTCGTGTTGGCCAGCATGTCGCGAAAGAAATCGTCCGCCGCGCGATAGGCGGTCAGCCAATCGGCATAGCGCAGGAAGCCGTGCCGCTCGTTCGGGAAGACCAGATCGCGATACGGGATCCGCCGCGCCGTCAGCTCGCGCGCGAGCAGCAGCGACTGGCCGAAATCGACATTCTTGTCGTCGTCGCCATGGATCAGCAGCACCGGCGAGCGCCATTTCTCGATCGACCCCATCGGGGAGGAGGCCCATTGCAGTTCATGCCCCGTCGTCTGCGCATCGGGCGAAAGGTTGTTCTCGATCCCCCGCACCATCGCGTGCACGCCGTGGAAATCGACGCCCGCGGCGAACAGGTCGCTGTTCCGCGCCAGCGCGAGCGCGGTCAGATAGCCGCCCCAGCTTCCGCCCCAGATGCCGATCCGCCGCGGATCCACGAAGCTCTGCGCGGCGAGCCAGCGGCCGGCGGCCTCGATATCGCGATATTCCGCCGCCCCGTCGCGCGCGATGCCGGGCGGATCGCGGAAGGCGCGGCCATAGCCGGTACCGCTACGGTAATTGACCGCCAGCACGTCATAGCCTTCGGCCGCAAAATGCTGGTTGAGGATATAGGCGTTCGAATAATAACCCGAAGGATGAAAGCCGAGCAGCATCTGCCGCCGCGGGCCGCCATGGACGAAGATCAGGGCAGGGTGCTTGCCTGGGCCCTTGGCGCGGAAAAGCTGGGCATGGACGGTGAAGCCGTCTTCGGTCTGGAAGGTGACCGGCTCGGGCGTCACGAAGCCGTTGGCGGCGGGGGCGGGGCCGATCGGCGCCAGCGCCTTGCCGACCTGGGCCGGATAGGCCGGATGGCGCATATCGGTCGCGGTCACCGCAAGCGTATCGGCGGCAAACACCGGATAGGATTCGACGCCGTCGCCCTTGGTCAGCGGCTCCGGCGTCCTGCCGTCCAGGCTCACGCGCCAGAGATGATGGCGGTCGGTCTCGCTCGCCAGGTTGGCCGTATAGACCAGCGCCTTGCGGTCGGGGGCCAAAGTGTAGGTGTCGAGCTCCAGCGCGGTCGGGGTCAGGTCATGGGGAACGCCGCCTTTGGCATCGATCGCATAAGCGTGGAGGAACCCGGTCCTTTCCCACGGGAAGATGATCTTGCCATCCGCCGCCCAATGAAGGTTGCGCCCGCGCGTGCCGGCCCAGCGCCCGCCTTCTCCCGCGGGCGCGGACCATAAGGTCCGCGTCTCGCCGGTCGCGGCGTCCGCGACGCGCAGCGACCAGTAAGGCCCGCTGTCGGGCGCCGCGCCCGCCGGCGGATCGACGAAGAAGACGTATGCCACCTTCTTGCCGTCGGGCGAGAAAACGGGCTCGTCTGAAAAACCGAGTTCGGGCTGGAGATAGCGAACCGCGCTCGCGCCGACCGTGAACAGGCCGACGAAGCTGTGATTGCCGCGATTGTCGGTGAACAGCAGGCTGCCGCCGTCGGGCGACCAGGTCAGATTGCCGACCTCGCCCGCCACCTTGGCGATGCGACGCGCCTCCTGCCCACGCTGCCACAGATAGATCGATCCGCGATAAGTGAAAGCGAGGTTTTTGCCGTCAGGCGAAAAGGTGGGCGAATGGCCCTCGCCGATCAGAATTGGGGCGCCGCCGTCCAGCAGAGAGACGAACAATTGCTGCTTCGGCCAGCTCGCGAAGCTCGCCGGATTGGGGATATCCTCCATGTCCGGGAATTCGGCGTCGCCGCCGCGGACATAGGCCAGCGCGGATCCGTCGCGCGTGAGTTCGAGATCATAGATTTCGAGCCCGTCATCCTCGTCGAACACGGTCAGCCTGCGTGCCGGACTGCCCTTGTCCGCGATCCAGATATTGCGGACGCCCGCTTCATTCTCGACCCAGGCAAAGCGCGCCTTATCCTTCGCGCCGACCAATCCGCCCGCGACCGGCAACGACAGCGTTTTCGCGATGTCCTCGGCGGAGGCGGGCGGCGTCGCGAGGAGCGCCACGCCGAGAGCGAATATCCACGCCGATCCTTTCGTCATCGCCCGCTCTTGTGAAACCCCCCACCGCACGGCGCAAGCCTCGTCATTGCGAGCCGCGCAGCGGCGCGGCAATCCAGTCCACCTTTATCCTCCCGCATAGCCCTAGATTGCTTTTCCCGGCTTTCGCCGGGGTCGCAATGACGATTCACTTGTCCTAAGCCCGTGCCATGAACCGGGGGATCGGCATCTTCGCGGCGGCTCTGCTGGCTTCGGGCGCGGCCCACGCCCAGCAAACCGAACCGCTCCAGCAACGGGTCGAAGCCATATTGCACGCAGCGGGGCAGGGGCCGCGCTGGGGGCTGGTCGTCGCCGACGAGAGCGGCAGGGAAATCATCGCGATCAACCCCGACGGACGCTTCATCCCCGGCTCGAACACGAAGATGTTCACCACCGCCGCCGCCTTCGTCACGCTCGACGGGCTCGACCAGCCCGACGCGACCGGTGGCGCCGCGGTGCGCCTCGAAACCTACCGCAAGGGGCCGCCCGACGTGGTGCTGGAGGGGCATGGCGATGCGCGCCTGTCGAGCGCGCCGGATTGTGCGATCGACTGCCTCGCCACGCTCGCTGACGCGGTCGCGGC
The DNA here is from genome assembly GCA_019508115.1 of Sphingomonas sp. Taxonomy (GTDB): domain Bacteria; phylum Pseudomonadota; class Alphaproteobacteria; order Sphingomonadales; family Sphingomonadaceae; genus Sphingomonas_I. The sequence continues at coordinate 706 of JAEKMC010000201.1, read as the reverse complement.
CAAGGCGAAGCGCGTCCATGACGTGATCGGCGATGACAGCCTTTATCCCTTCGAAGGCTGGCCGCAGGGGATGAGCTGGAACAATATCCCGACCCGATCCGGCACCAACATCTCCGCGCTCACGCTCGACGACAATGAAGTGCCGATGACGGTGACGCCCGGCACGATCGGCGCCGCGCCCGCGCTCGATCTTCCCCCTTATTACACCGTCGACAATCGCGCGGTGACGGTCGCGGGCGACAAGGTCGAGCTCACCTATGACCGCGCGCCCAACACCTATCAGGTGCGCCTGCTTGGCACGATCGGCGCGTCCGCCAAGCCCGAACTCTTCCGGATGGGGATCGACGATCCTGCCCGCTACGCCGCGTGGCGGCTGAAGGCGTTGCTGGAGGCGCGCGGTGTCAAGGTGACGGGCAGCATCGATATACGCCACCGTCTGCCCGCATGGTCCGACGATGGCGCGCACCGCAACGGCGCGCCGCCGATGCGCGCGCCGCGGCAGCCGGTGCTGGCACAACTCACGCCGCCGCCGCTCTATGCGGACATGATCCGCACCAACAAAATCAGCCAGAATCTCCATGCCGAACTGTTCCTGCGCCGCGTCTCGTTCAAGACCGGCAGCGGATCGGCGGCCGACGGCCTCGCGGCGGTGCGCGCGATGCTCGACAAGGCCGGCGTACCCCGCGCGGATTATGATTTCGCCGAT
>JAEKMC010000200.1 GCA_019508115.1 Sphingomonas sp. | reverse complement strand
TCAACCTGCATCGAACCATTATTGTTATCGGTCATCCATCGATGCCCTTTTGAAAGTGAAGCGGCGCTATTGGCAAAGCGTGGCCCCTACGTCCAGCACAGGCACACGGCAATGGGTTTCATCCTGCGCCATGCTCTCTTAGATGCGGAGTCATGACGACTCCAATCCATAGCGACGGCACCATCTCGATCACTGTGAATGGCGAGCATAGACGCGTGCGCGCGGGCTTGAGCATTGCAGCGCTTGCCAACGAACTTGGGCTTGTGCCGGAAAAGGTGGCGGTGGAACGCAACCTGGAAGTCGTGCCGCGCTCGACGCTGGCGCAGGTCTGCCTGGAGGATGGCGACGATCTGGAGATCGTGCATTTCGTCGGCGGCGGCGATCATGGGCAGGCCGTGGACGAGGACCGCTGGACCGTGGCGGGGCGCAGCTTCCGATCGCGGCTGATCGTCGGCACGGGCAAATATAAGGATTTCGCGCAGAACGCCGCCGCGCTGGAAGCATCGGGCGCGGAGATCGTCACCGTCGCGGTGCGGCGCGTGAACGTGTTGGATCCCAAGGCGCCGATGCTGACCGACTATATCGATCCGAAGAAGGTCACCTATCTGCCCAACACCGCGGGCTGCTTCACCGCCGAGGATGCGATCCGCACGCTTCGGCTGGCGCGCGAGGCGGGTGGCTGGGACCTGGTCAAGCTGGAGGTGCTGGGCGAGGCGCGCACGCTCTATCCCGACATGGTCGAGACTTTGCGCGCAACCGAGATCCTCGCCAAGGAGGGCTTCCTGCCGATGGTCTATTGCGTCGACGATCCGATCGCCGCCAAGCGGCTCGAGGATGCGGGCGCGGTCGCGATCATGCCCCTGGGTGCGCCGATCGGATCGGGTCTCGGCATCCAGAATCGCGTCACGATTCGGCTGATCGTGGAGGGCGCCAAGGTGCCGGTGCTGGTCGATGCCGGCGTGGGAGCGGCGTCCGACGCAGCGGTGGCGATGGAACTGGGCTGCGATGGCGTGCTGATGAATACCGCGATCGCCGAGGCCAAGGACCCGATCCTGATGGCGGCGGCGATGAAGGCGGCGGTCGAGGCGGGGCGGCTTTCCTATCGCGCCGGGCGGATGGGCAAGCGGCTCTATGCCGATCCGTCGAGTCCGCTCGCCGGGCTGATCTGACCTGTAACGCGCGCAAAAATTTTCCGTTCGGCGACGGAAGACGCCAAACGCGCCGTTCAAGGTAGCGGGACCAAGGCGCGGCCGCCGGGGAGAGTTGAGCGATGCCGCCGAAAATCGAACCGAAGACTTCAAAAGGGGGGCGTGTGCGCCGACTGTCGTTTCTGCTTGGACTTCCGCTTCTGTTGACGCCGGAAATGGCAATCGCGCAGACCGCGCCTGCACCCGTGCCGACGGCCAAGCCGGCGGCGCAGCAGCCAACGGCTGCCGCCGCTTCCGCCGACGACGAGGAGGAAATCGTCGTACGCGGTCAGAAGCCGCGCGGATCGGTGACGGGCGACATTCCGCCCGAGCAGACGCTCAACGCGGCCGACGTGCGCGCCTATGGCGTCAACAATATCTCGGACCTGCTCGATCAGCTTGCGCCGCAGACGACCAGCGGGCGCGGCGGCCAGCCGGTGATGCTGCTCAACGGCCGACGCATCTCCGGCTTCGGCGAAATCCGCGACCTGCCGACCGAGGCGATTTCGCGCGTCGAGATCCTGCCCGAGGAGGTCGCGCTCAAATATGGCTATTCGGCCGACCAGAAGGTCGTGAATATCGTGCTGCGTGAGCGCTTCCTTGCGCTGGTTGGCGAAGCCGGCGCCAGCACCTCGACCGAGGGCGGCGGCACGGGCACCAATCCAGAAGCTAATTACATAAAGATTCGCGGCGACAAGCGCTTCACCGCCAACCTGCGCTATCAGGCGAACGAGAAGCTGCGCGAAAGCCAGCGCGACGTGGTCGACGCGACCGGCCCGAACGGCGCCGACGTCGCGCGTGACAAGACGCTCAAAGCGTCGTCGCAGCAATGGAGCGACAATATCGTCTATGCGCGGCCGATCTTCGATCGCTCGACGCTCACGTTGAATGGCGCGCTGTCCTATACGACCGGCGACAGCTTGCGCGGGTTGCCGCTTGCGGCACCCACGTCGGATCCCGATCCGCTGCACCAGCGTACCGAGACTCTGACCGGCCATGCCGGCCTGACGGTCAATGGCGACAAGGGCCGGTGGCGCTGGTCGGTGACGGGCAATTACGATCATGGCGATAGCCTGACGCACACGCAGACCGGCTATGACACGTCCGGCACGCTGCAGACCAATCGCGCCGAATCCATTTCCAACACGGGCAATGTCCAGCTGCTGACAGGCGGCCCCCTGTTTCAACTGCCCGCGGGCGATTTCACGACCAATATCAAGGCGGGGCTGGAATATATGGGCTTCGACGCCACCTCGACACGAGGCGGGATCGAGCAAAACAGCAATCTCAGCCGTCGCAACGCCAACGGTCAGATCAATTTCGACCTGCCGATTACCAGCCGCCGGACCGGCTTCGGCTCATTCCTGGGCAATTTGTCGCTCAACGGCAATGCGACCGTGACCAGCCTCTCCGATTTCGGCACGTTGAAGACGCTGGGCGGCGGGTTCGTGTGGACGCCGATCCCGGCGATCAACCTGATCGGATCCTATACGCGCGACGAGAGCGCGCCGACGCTGAACCAGATCGGCGACCCGACGATCGTCACGCCGCAGGTGCGCGTGTTCGATTACGCCGCCGGCCAGACGGTCAACGTGACCCAGATCAGCGGCGGCAATCGCGACCTGCAAGCCAGTCGCCGGCGCGTCTGGAAACTGGGCAGCACGCTCAAGCCGTTCGGCGACAAGAACGACCTCACCATCACAGCGAATTATTTCCATACGGTCACCAGCGACGCGATCGCGTCGCTCCCCGAACCGACGGCAGACCTGGAAGCGGCTTTTCCCGACCGCTTCCTGCGCGGCGCCGACGGGCAATTGATCCAGATCGACACGCGATCGGTCAATTTCGAGCGCGAGCGGTCGGATACGCTGCGGCTGGGCGTGACCTTCTCGATCAATCTCAAGTCGATCATCCAGAAGAAGTTCGAAGCCTGGATAGCGGCGCGGCGCGCCGGACAGAATGTGCCGCCGCCGATCCGTTTCAACAATTTCCAGCCGACGCTCGCGGGCAACAAGGCGGATCTGGCGCAGGCGCGCGCGCAGTTCCGGCAGCGCCAGCAGCAGGACGGTAACGGCCAGCCTCCGGCGAGCGGCCAGGCGACACCGAACGGGCAGCAACCGGCGCAGACCGCTCAGGCCAATGTTCCGCCGTCGCCAGGCGGGTTCGCACCGCCTCCGGGCGATGGCGGCCCTCCTCCGGGTGGCACCGCTCCCGGCGGTCCGCCGCCGGGCGGCTTTGGCGGCGGTGGTGGTTTCCGTGGCGGTTTCGGCGGAGGCGGCGGACGCGGCGGCGGTGGTTTCCGCGGTGCCTCCGGCCGATTGCAGGTCGCGATCTTCGACACCTGGACGCTGCGCGACGACGTGCTGATCCGCCAGGGCGTGCCTTTGCTGGATCTGCTGAACGGCGATTCCGTCGGTGCGGGCGGCGGCCAGTCGGAGCATCAGCTCCAGCTCCAGCTCGGCTACTCGAACAACGGCCTCGGCGCGCGCCTCGGCGGCGATTACAAGACTGGCACCTCCGTGCACGGCGACGGCCTGGGTACGGCCGGCGACCTCCATTTTTCCGGCCTGGCCACATTCAACCTGCGTTTCTTCGCGGATATGGGCGGCATGCCCAAGTTCGTGACGAAGACGTGGGCGCGCGGGCTGCGCATCAGCTTCGGCGTGAACAATCTGTTCGATAGCCGCCAGCGCGTTCGCGATCAGAACGGCACGACGCCGCTGCGTTACCAGCCGGCCTATCTCGATCCGCTCGGGCGGACTGTGTCGATCACGATCCGGAAGCTTATCTTTTAGGCGTGGCGCGGCTCTTCCGGGCCGGCTTGGCGGCGGGCTTGGGCTCGCACATGCCGGACCGGTTGAGCAATTCGCTCAATTCCTTCACCGCAAGGCTGAGCTGGACCACCTCCTGCTCGCGAAGCTGGTCGAGCTTCTGGTGGAGGAGTTCGATCTCCAGCTCGGCCTTGATGTTGATCTTATAGTCGTTGTCGGCTGCCTTGCGGTCGATGTCCTGCTGGCGATTCTGCGCCATCATGATGATCGGCGCGGCGTAGGCGGCCTGGAAGGATAGAGCGAGGTTGAGCAGGATAAAGGGGTAAGGATCCCAATGCCGGATCCAGGCGGTGACGTTGAGTATCACCCAGAAGGTCAGCAAGACCGACTGGATGATGATGAAACGCCACGAACCCATGCCCGCCGCGACGCCATCGGCGACGCGCTGGCCGAGCGTGAGATCGTCTTCCGCCGCCGGGTTCCTTTGCCGCAGGGTGCGACGCAGTTTCCGGAGCTCGCCGAGCATGGTGAGCTCGGCCTCATGGAGGCCTTCGTGGACGATGGGCAGGTTGGGCATGGTCACGCGAGACCCTTTCACGATGCCCGGACGTTACGGGCCTGACCTCGTGAGCATCTCTCCGTCGGTCTAGTCAACCGGCCTGCGTTGGCCAGCGCCCTTGCCGGCGGGACGCAGGAGCAGGGCAAAGGCAGCGAGGTGGGTGATCATCAGGATCGGAACGTAAATCATCACGATCGCATAGGCCGCGCCCAATTCGCCTGCGACCGAGGGTAGATCGAGCCGGACGCCATGATAATAATTGACGAGGAGGTCGGCCGCCCCGACCAGATTGAAGGCGAGCACCGACAGCCAGAACAACGGACGAATGCGGATCGTCGCGAGCGCCGCCATCGCCAGCAGCCCGGTCGCGAAGTCGCCGTAAGCGGCGAAGGACGCGAAGTCGGGCGGCAGGGCTCGGCCCGTGACGCCGGGAAGGATGAAGACCAGCCCGAAGAAACGGAAGCTGTGCAGCGTCGCGATCAGGCGGTGCGCCTCCACCCGGTCCATCGCGCGCAGCTTCGGCCAGACCATTCCGAAGCAGAGCAGCCAGGCGACGTAACCCAGCACGAGATGCAGGTTGAAGATGGTTGCGGGTGACATGGGGCCTCCGAACGACGTTGGTCAGGCGTGTTCGAACACGGCGGCGACCACGCCAAGCCGGCCCTGGTTGATATTGCGCCCGAGGTTGCCGACCAGCTCCGCATAGTCCGGCCCCATCACCAGCCCCAGATTGGGCGAGGGCGGGGGACCCGAGTCGCGTAGCGCAAGGCTCCATTGCTTCGCCTGTTCGGTCTCGTCCTGCCATTTGAGCATGTGGAAGCCCGCTTGCTCGATCACAGCGACGGTCTCGCTCGCGGTCAGCAGGAAGCTTGTCTCTGGCGTGCGTGCCCAAGGGACGGGATAAAGCGGTTCGCCCTCGTTTAGGACGATCTCGGAGAGAGCCAGACGGCCCGCCGGCTTCAGCACGCGGTGAAGCTCGCGATACAATCCGTCGCGGTCGGCGATATTCATCGCCACATGCTGGAGCAGGACGACATCGAAACTGCCGGCGTCGAGCGGCAGGTCGAGCGCGCTGCCGACCTGGAAGGACACCTGCCCGGATTGGCCGGTGCGCTCGGTCAGATATTGCGCCGCGTCGACGAAGGGCT
>JAEKMC010000199.1 GCA_019508115.1 Sphingomonas sp. | reverse complement strand
ATCTGGATCAACCATGCGAGCGAGCGCTTCCGGTCGGTGCCGAGCTTCTACGCGGTCGCGACCTCACGCCCGCTCGACCAGCTGGTTTCGCCGCGTATCGCCGCGATCTACGAAATCGGGATCGACAATCTTCTGCTCTCCCCCGCCAACGGCGCGAGCGCGAACGAACAGGCGCGATTCGAATCGGGGCTGATCGACCTCAAGCGCCGCGGCGGCCTCTATGCCGAGCATGTTGGCGCGGTTTCGGTGCGCGAAGGCGTGCTCTACCGCGCCCTCGTGCCGATCCCGGCGCGCGTGCCGGTCGGGCGCTACACCGCCGAGACCTATCTTATCCGGAACGGACATATCGTCGCCGCGGCGACGCGCGAGATCAGCATCGGCAAATCGGGCTTCGAGCGCTTCATGGCGCAGGCGGCGGAGAGCTGGCCCCTGCTCTACGGCCTTGCCGCGATCCTGATCTCGCTATTGATGGGACTGGCGGCCGCGCTCGCGTTCGGCAGGATACGCCGATAGCGCAGTCCGCGATGGCGGACGTGATCCAGATCGGATGCAGGCCTTACCGAGGCTCCAACGCGGTGAGGAACTTGTTAACCAACCCCGGTTAAGGCGACTCCATGGGCACGCACGACCGGATCGTATCCGCAATCACCGCGGGCGACGCGATGGAGCTCGGTCGCGTCCTCGAGATCAATGGCGCGGTCGCGCAGGTCTCGCTCGACGGCCATATGATGACGCTCGTGCGCAAGGCGAACGGGGTCGGCGCGCCGCCGGGCTCGATCGGCAGCCACGTGAAGATCCGCGTCGGCAACCGCTGGGTGCTGGCGCAGATCCGCAGCCTCAGGCTGGCGCAGGCGGACAGCGATCTCGTGCTCGGCATGATCGATTTTGTCGGCGAGGGCGCGGACGTCGACGACCGGCTCGCCAATTTCCGGCGCGGCGTGACCTTGCTGCCGATGCCGGGCGCCGCCTTGCATGCGGTTGCCGAGGACGAATTGCTCGCCATCTTCGCGCCCGACGAGCGCCCGCACATCCTGGTCGGCGCGGTCTATCCGTCGGGCCAGGTGCCGGCATCTTTGTATATCGACAGCCTGCTCGGGCGCCATTTCGCGGTGCTGGGTTCGACCGGCACCGGCAAATCGAGCGCGACCGCATTGATGCTGCACCGCATCTGCGACGCCGCGCCCGATGGCCACGTGCTGATGATCGATCCGCATGGCGAATATGCCGCGTCGTTCGGCAGCAAGGCCGTGACGTTCGACGTCGGCACCCTGGCGCTGCCTTATTGGCTGATGAACCTGGAGGAGCATGCCGAAATCCTGCTCAACTCCCGCGGCGTGGAGTATCAAACCGACCGCGACGTGCTCGCTAAGTGCATTCTTGCCGCGCGCGCCAAACATCGCGGCGCGGAGGGGATGAGCCGCCTCACGGTCGATTCCCCCACCCCCTATCTGCTGTCCGATCTGGGCGCGATCCTGAACGCCGAGATGGGCAAGCTCGACAAAGGCGGGATCGGGGCCGCGCCTTATATGCGGATCAAGGCGCGGTTCGAGGAGATCAAGGCCGATCCCCGATACGGCTTCATGTTCTCGGGCATGATGGCGGGCGACACGATGGCCGACGTGCTGGCCAAATTGCTGCGCCTGCCGGGTGACGGCAAGCCGCTCGGCATCATCGATCTATCGGGCGTGCCGTCCGAGGTGACCGCGGTGGTGGTCGCGCTGATCGCGCGGCTGTTGTTCGATCATGCGGTCTGGTCGCGTGGCGACGAGCAGCATCCGGTATTGCTCGTGTGCGAGGAAGCGCACCGCTATATTCCCGCGGTCGATCATGCGCCGGCGCGCGCGGTGCTGGAACGGATCGCCAAGGAAGGCCGCAAATATGGCATTTCGCTCGGCCTGGTGACGCAGCGGCCCTGCGACCTGGCCGAAGGCGTGCTATCGCAATGCGGCACGATCATCGCGATGCGATTGAACAACGAGCGCGACCAGTCGCATGTCCGCTCGGCCGTGCCCGAAGGCGCGCGCGGGCTGATCGACGCGATTCCCGCACTGCGCAATCGCGAGGCGATCCTGGTGGGCGAAGGCGTCCCGATCCCGATCCGAATCTCGTTCGATCCGCTCGACCAGAGCCAGCTGCCCGCGTCGCACGACCCGGTCTATAGCGAGGCATGGAAGCGCACCGGCGGCGAGAAGGACCAGCTCGACCGCACGATCAAGAGGTGGCGCTCGCAAGGGCGGTAGGGCCGTAAGGCCGATCCGCCTGCCGACGCTCCGGGCGCCGCCCTCCCCCAAAAAAACGCACCGTCCTCAATCGGCCGCAGCATTGTTGCGGTCGCATGCGACTGCCATTACTCGGACAAATTCTGGGAGGCGCTAGATCTTTATGTCCGGATTTTCCGTATCACGTCGTCGTTTCGCGCGCTGGCTCGCCGCCTCCCCGCTGCTGCTCGCCGGAACCGGCAAGAGCTTCGCCGCCTGGAACAATGTCGACACGCCTCCGGTCTTCGCCAGACTCGAGCCGGCGACGGTCCGCCCGATCGCGCCGCGCGCAAACATCTTCCCATCGCGCGACGTGCGTCTGCTCGACGGGCCTTTCGCGCAGGCGCACGACGCGAACCTGCGCTATCTGCGGCGGCTCGATCCGGACCGGCTGCTCCATACGTTCCGGCTGAATGCGGGGCTGCCGAGCAGCGCGAAGCCGCTGGGCGGCTGGGAAGAGCCCAAGGGCGAATTGCGCGGCCATTTCATGGGTCATTATCTCTCGGGCTGCGCGCTCGCCTTCGCGGCGCATGGCGACGCGGACTTCCGCGCGCGCGGCGACCATGTCGTCGCCGTTTTGGCCGAGTGTCAGCGGGCGTTGGGAACGGATGGGTATCTCAGCGCCTTCCCGCGATCCTTCTTCGATCGGCTGGCGGCGGGCACCGAGGTGTGGGCGCCCTTCTATACATTGCACAAGATCATGGCGGGGCTGCTCGACATGCACGAGCATGCGGGCAACGGGCAGGCGTTGGCGGTCGTGACCGGAATGGCGGCCTGGACCGACATCTGGACCGGCGCGCGCGACGAGGCGGCGATGCAGAAGGTGCTGGAGGTCGAGTATGGCGGGATGAACGACCTGTTGTACCGCCTTGCCGCGGCAACGGGCGATGCGCGTTGGATCGCGGTCGGCGACCGTTTCACCAAGAAGCGCGTGTTCGAGCCGCTCGCGGGCCAGAAGGACATGCTGCGCGGTCTGCACATGAACACGCATGTGCCGCAGGTCATCGGCGCGGCGCGACGTTATGAACTGACGCGCGACGAACGCTTCCGCGACGTCTCGCAATTCTTCTGGCAGACGGTCACGCAGACCCGCACCTACGCCACCGGCGGGGCGAGCAACAACGAGCATTGGCTGACCGAGCCCAACCATCTCGCTGTCGAATGGGAGAGCGGGCACGACCATCAGGAATGCTGCTGCTCGTACAATATGATGAAGCTCGGCACGATGCTGTTCAGCCGCGATCCGCAGGTCTCGATCGTCGATTATTATGAGCGCAACCTGCTGAACCATCGGCTCGGCGCGATCCAGCCGGAGACGGGGCTTACGACCTATTTCGTGTCGCTGGCGCCGGGTGCGTGGCGGACCTGGGGGACGGACGACACGACCTTCTGGTGCTGCAACGGATCCGCGCTCGAGGATTTCTCGACGCTCAACCGCATGATCTACGCGCATGACGATCATGGTTTGTGGGTCAATCTGTTCATCGCGTCCGAGCTCGACTGGAAAGCGCGCGGCGTGCGGCTGCGGCAGGAGACCGCCTTCCCCGCCGCACCGCGCACGGCGCTCAGGGTCGAGGCCAGCGACGGCAAGCCGTGGACTTTGCGCCTGCGGATTCCCGGGTGGGCGGGTGCCGGAACGGCGGTCAGGATCAACGGCAAGGCGGTGGATGCGCTCGCCGAACCGGGCGGATATCTGCAGATCGCGCGGACCTGGCGCGCGGGCGATCGGGTCGAGCTGGAGATGCCGATGGCGGCGCGCTGGGAGGTCTTCCCGGATCGGCCGAGCGTGGGCGCGCTCGTTTATGGTCCGGTCGTGCTGGCGCAGCAGCATCCGCTGGGAACGATCGCCGACGATCTGATGCACGAGCATGGACCCAAGGTGGAAAAGGTGTCGGCGCCGGCCGCACCCGCCGCCTTGCCGCAAGACCTCCCCCGCCGCCTCGCGCCGATCCCGGGCAAGCCCCTGCATTTCGCGGCCGACGCGGACGGGCACAAGCTCGAGTTCCGCCCGGTCAGCGAAAGTTGGGAGCGTTATTCGGTGTATTCGACCATCGCCTGAGAGCGCGGTCTGTCACGCCCGAAGCGCTGATTGCCCGCTAAAGCTTAGCCCGATTCCGGCGTTCTCCCCCATGTGCAGGGGAGTTCGGCGTGAATATCGGTATCTTGACTGTGACGGACCCCGCGCTGCGCAAGCTGCAGGCGGATGGCGCTTCAAACGGCAAGGCCAAGCCGGTTGAAAGCGAGGCCGCCGAAGCGGCGACGCCCGTTGCGCCGCCAAAGCCCCGCCCCACCGGCAACATTGCGCCATCGGTCAAATTCGCGTCGTTGCGCGCTGCCCTGGATTGCCGGATCGCGGCGGATGTATCCTCCGGAATGCTTGTCGAAAGCGACGCCGGGACAGTCAGGCAGACGCTCGACGATATCGACACTCGGTCGACCGCCGCCAATCCGCCCCGGGCCGCGCGGGCCTATCTGGCGACGATTGAACCGGGGACGCTGATCGACCGGCTCGGTTAAAACCAGAGGTCACGCACGCAGCGGCCGTCGGAGGGCAGATCCTCGAACGTGTCGAGGCCGTCGAAATGGTCGATCGGCAGATGCGCCACCGCTTCGGGCGGGGCGAGGCGGACGTTGACCGCGATCCGCCGGCGTCCGTCCTCTTCGAGCCGAAGCCCGCGCCAACACACCACGCCGCCGCAGGTCGGGCAGAAACGGATTTCGAACGCGGGATCTTCCTTGCCGGGACGCGTATAAGCGGTGGTCGGCCCGTGAATGCGGATCCGCTCGCCCTCATAATCATAGGCCCAGAGCGCGCCGTAACGGCGGCAGAGCGTGCAGTTGCAGGCGGTCACGGGACCGGGATCGCCTTGAAGCGTCCAGTGCGCGGCGCCGCAATGGCAGGTGCCCGTCAGCAAAGCTTTGTCGACATCGCTCATCGGCCTTCTTCCTCTCGCCCGAGATTAAGCGCCGCATTTCCGGCCACAAGGGCCATATCGCCGGTTGCGCGCAGTGCCAGCTTCCCGCACTGGATGTCGCTTCGCCGCTGACGGGACGACGCGTTGGAAGCATTGGTTCTCCGTTATGGCGTGGTCGCGATCTTCCTGGGCGCGGGCATCGAGGGCGAGCCGTTCGCGCTCGCGGGCGGCGTGCTGGCGCATCGGCACTGGCTGCCGACCTGGCTTGCCATCGGCGCCGCGATCTGCGGCGCGGTGGCGATCGATCAATTCTGGTTTCACCTGAGCCGCCATTTCCAGCGGAGCCGGCTGGTGCGGCGGGTCGTGCAACGACCGTCCTTTGCACGCGCGCTGGCGCTGATCGAGCGCTATCCGGTGCGGTTCGTGCTGCTGTTCCGCTTCGCCTATGGCCTGCGCGCGGTCGCCCCGGTCGCGATCGGCGCATCGCGCGTGCCGACGCGG
>JAEKMC010000094.1 GCA_019508115.1 Sphingomonas sp. | reverse complement strand
CGGGCGAGTTGCGTCGCCATCGAGCCGACTGCGCCGGCCGCGCCGTGAACCAGGACGCTCTGCCCAGCCTGCAGGCGGCCATGCTGGAACAGCCCCTGCCACGCGGTCAGGCCCGAGATCGGCAGGCTCGCGCCCACGATGAAATCGACATCGCCCGGCAGCGGCGCAAGATTGCGCGCCTCGATCGCCACATACTCTGCCAGGGTCCCGTCGCGATACCAGTCGGCAAGGCCGAACACCCGCTGCCCCACCGACAGCCCCGTCGTGCCATAGCCGAGAGCGGCGACCTCTCCGGCCAATTCGTGCCCGGGAATCGATGGCGTCCGCGCGCGATCGACGCGATCGGTCCAGGTCGAGGGCCATGTCAGCTCGGTCGGGACGAACCCGGACGCGTGAATCTGAACGAGGACGTCGTTTATCGCCGCCTGCGGCCTGGGTCGTTCCATCAGCGTCATCCCGGCCGTTCCCGCAGCCTGGTCCGTCGCGACGATCGCCTTCATATGATTTTCTCCCGGTGCCGTGTCCCTGGTGGAAATGCCGCAAGGAGGAAGACCTCGTTCGACATATATGCCCAGGGGTGCCCGGCGGTTCCTTGTCCGCGCAAGGCGGCGAGGCCAGGGAGCGGATACGCACTCGCCAGCCCCGGAACGAGCACGCCTGACGGCCAATCGCCCGTACGCGACCTCAATTCCCGATCAGGGTGCCGGTTCACCCCTGGTCTCCGCAGGCATGCCCTTGAAGCCCTGCGCGATGACATACCATTCGGACGAATCCTTGCGGCTCGCGGGCGGCTTGGCGTGCTTCACGGTCGCGAACATGCGCTTGAGCAGCGCCACCAGATCATGGTCCGCGCCGCCCGCCAGCACCTTGGCGACGAAGGCGCCGCCGGGCGCGAGCACGTCGCCCGCGAAATAGGCCGCGGCCTCCACCAACCCCATCGTGCGCAGATGATCGGTCTGCTGGTGACCGACGGTGTTCGCGGCCATGTCCGACAGGACCAGATCCGCCTTTCCGCCCAGTTCCTCGGCAAGGATCACGGGCGCATTATCGTCGAGGAAATCCATCTGCAGGATCGTGACGCCTTCGATCGGATCGGTCGGCAACAGGTCGATCCCGACGATCCGCGCCTTGGGCTGGACGCGGCGAACGACCTGGCTCCAGCCGCCCGGCGCGATGCCGAGATCGAGCACGCGCTTGACGCTCTTGAGCAGCCCGAACCGCTCGTCGAGCTCGATCAATTTATAGGCGGCGCGGCTGCGATAGCCCTCCGCCTTGGCGCGGCGGACATAGGGGTCGTTCAATTGCCGTTCGAGCCAGCGCGTCGAGGCCGCGGTGCGTCCGCGCCCGGTGCGGACGCGCACGCGCCCGCCCGATCCGCCGCGGCTCACTTGCGCAGCTCGTGCGCCATCAGGCTGCGCAATATGCCCTCGCGAATGCCGCGATCGGCGACGCTCAGCCGTTGGGCCGGCCACAAATCCAAAATCGCCTCCAGGATCGCGCAGCCGGCCACCACCAGGTCGGCGCGCTCATTGCCGATACAGGCGAGTTGGGCGCGTTGCGAGACATTCATGCCCGCCAGCCGCTGGCTCAGCGCGCGCATCGATTCGGCGGGCACGATGAGGCCGTCGACCGCGCGCCGATCGTAATTGGGCAGATCGAGGTGCAGGCTGGCGAGCGTGGTGACCGTGCCGCTGGTGCCGAGCAAGCGTCCGCCGTCGCCGACGCCGCGCCGTTTGAGCGTGGCGGCGAACGGCGCGAACGCCTCGCTCACGCGGGCGCGCATCCGGTCATAGGCCGCGCGCAATTCGGCTTCGTCGTCGCCGACATGCGGCTCGCTCTCGCTCAGCGAGACCACGCCCCACGGTGCGGAGAACCAGTCGCCGACGTGCGCGGCCCCGCTTTCATCGCCGATAGGATCGTCGAGCAGCACCAGCTCGGTCGATCCGCCGCCGATGTCGAACACCAGAGCCGGGCCGGTGCCGGGTTCGAGCAGGGCATGGCAGCCCATGACCGCCAGCCGCGCCTCCTGCTCGGCGGTGATGATCTGAAGCCGGATGCCGGTTTCCGCGAGCACGCGCGCGACGAATTCGCCGCCATTGATAGCGCGGCGGCAGGCCTCGGTCGCGACCGAACGCACCAGAGTGACGTTGCGCCTTTTCAGTTTCTCCGCGCAGACGGAGAGCGCGGCGACCGCGCGATCCATCGCAGCGTCGCTCAACTTGCCCGATTTGGCGAGGCCCTCGCCCAGCCGCACGATGCGCGAGAAAGCATCGATCACGATGAAGCCGTCGCCCGCCGGGCGCGCGATCAGAAGCCGGCAATTGTTGGTGCCAAGATCGAGGGCGGCATAGGTACCACGCATCGCCGAGGCCCGCGGGGAGCGGGGCGGGTGCGCCGCTGTCCGACGGTTCGCGTCGGACGACTGCGCCGCATTCTGGGCGCGCTCAACCATTGATCGTCTCTTATGTTCTCCGGGAATCAGCCACAGGCCGCCGGTACTTGGGTTCTGATTAGTCCGAAAGCGCCCGAACCGGCAAGGGCGGCCCCGATGCGTTGACAGGCCCGGCGGCCTTGCCTATTTCGCGCGCCTTCATTGGTGCCCCGTCGTCTAAAGGTAAGACTACGGACTCTGACTCCGTCAATTGAGGTTCGAATCCTCACGGGGCATCCAGCTTTTCCCAATCATCGCAATCATTTAGCAAGCTCCGCGCGCCATGAGCACGGAATGCAGGTCACATTTTGCTGCGCGTGCGAAGGCACGGCGTCACAGTCGAAGAAGAAAGGCGAGCGGGCGCAGGTAGGCGGCAACTTCAAGGGCAAGGCAGCTAAGTCAGATTTAATACCGAGGCGGACCCTTTTGTGTTAATCTCAGATTAACGACTCGGAATCATCGCAGTCGTTAATTTGGGGAATCCTGTATGAAGATTCTAGCACTTGGGGGGCTCACCCTCGCTGCGTTTGTAATCTCCGCTCCGGCACATGCCGATCCGCTGGGTGCCACGCTCTTGGCACAGTATTTCTCCGTAAACCTCTCGGATCCGGATTTTCCGGGGCCGAATGCGACCGTGGCAAGCGGCAGTTCGCTTGGGCCGAACGGCCTGCCTGTCGCCAGCGGCAACAACGACCTTACCGGCAGCAACGAAGTTACGTGGTGGAGCCCCGGCTTCAATCCGCACGTGCAAGCGACCGGGACCGGTTTGATCACGCTTCCCTATGCCAGCAACATGTTTGCTCCGAACAGCACGGGCACCGATGATGCGAACCAGTTCGAAACGGCAATCCTGACGGGTAACTTCTCGCTCGCCGGCCAGGGAACGGTGACCTTCAACGTGGGGTCGGATGACGATACCTTCGTCTATATCGACGGGGTGCTGTTCGGGCAGAACCCAGGCATTCACGCAGTGACCACGGTCAGCTTCGCGACGCCTACTTTGAACGCCGGTACCCACCAGCTGAAGATATTCTACGCCGACCGGCAGCACGTTGGAGCTTATCTCTCCCTCGATGTCGCCTCCGACGTTGTAATTACTCCGCCGTCGGTCCCTGAACCCGCTTCATGGGCGATGATGCTGGGTGGCTTCGGCCTCGTGGGTGGTGCCATGCGCAGCCGCCGCAAGGCCGCCGTTACCTTCGCATAAGCCTTCCTCCAAGGAAGCGTGACGCGCCGTCGTGTCTTCGGACGCGGCGGCGTTTTTTCATTCTGCCGGTTCTGGTCATTCCCAAGCTATTGGCGCTGCCCCATCGGCGCCTGACCGGAATATCCGGCTCCGCCTCAGCAACAGGCTCGAAGCGCCCGTGGCTGGCTTTAGCGAAGCCTGGCGAATTCCCTCCGGAGCTCGCCTCCTCTCCCGCGCTGCTTTTTCCGTAAATCCTTAACCTTCTCCGTTTAGTTTCGGAGCCGATGCGATTAGGTTTGGGACTGGTTGTGCTCGCTTTCTGGCAGAGCCCTGCCGCCGCGGCCGTGCCCGCGGCCGATGCCCTATGGCAGAAAGCCGATTATCGCGGCGCCTTCGCGCTCGCGATCGAGCCCGCCATCCGGGGCGACGCGCATGCCCAATTCCTGATCGGCGAAGCCTATCGGCTCGGCCGCTCGGTCGATGCCAATTTCCCGCTGGCGGAGGGTTGGTATGCCCGCGCCGCGCGCCAGGGCGACGTCGCCGCCGCGACCGAATTGGGGCTACTGCTGGCGGGCCGGCATCTTCAGCAAGCGGCTTTGCCGTGGTTGGCGATGGCGGCGCAGCATGGCGAGCCGCGCGCGCTCTGCTCGCTTGCCGCGCTTTATTATAATGGCGAGGGCGTCGCGGGCGACGAGCCGCGCGCTTACGCGCTGATGCTGCGCGCGGCGGAGGCCGGCCTGCCCGAAGCGAAGCTCCGGCTCGCGACGCTGCGCACATTGCTTACGCCCGAAACGCTGCATCGCGGGGAAGCGCTGACCACCAGCGCGATCCCCAATGGGACGCCCCCGCCCCTAGTGGCGATCGCAGGCGCGCCGACGCTGCCTGCCACGCCCGTCACGGCGCCGGTGCGCATTCAGGTCGGCGCCTACCGTTCGGCCGCCGCCGCCGAACAAGCCTGGTCCCAGCTCGCCGGCCGGATCGAAGCGTTGCGGGGAACCGATCATGCGGTGGTGCAGGCGGGGAACTTCTACCGCCTCCAGGCGCGCCTGCCCGACAGACAGGCCGCCGGCGATTTGCGCCGCCAACTCCAGGCGATGGGATGGCAGCATTTTACCCGAAAGGGAACGGATCGGGCCTGATGGCGGTTTGCGGGTGGCGGGGTCCGCTGTCTGGTGCGGACCGAGGTCCCCGGCAACGGAGCGCCCCGTCATCCGCCCGGGTGCCGGGGCGCAGCATCCGGACCCCGGATCAGTCGAGCGGCTTGGCCCAGATATAATCCTCGAACTCGACGTCGCCGACCATGAAAGCCTGGCTGGAGCCGGTACCGGAATAGCCACGCCGCGTGTAGAAACGCTGCGCCGCAAGGTTGGCACTGTACACGCACAGCAATAGCCGCCGCGCGCCGCGCGCTCGTGCCTCCGCTTCCACCACGTCGAGCAATTTCACGCCCCAGCCGCCCGACTGAAACGGGCCGAGCAGGTAGATGCGCTTCAATTCCAGATCGCCGTCGTCGGTTTCGCAATCGAGCGCGGGCGGCGTCATCACCGCAAAACCTACCGGGGCCTTGAGCTCGGTTTCCACGATCCACACCGCGTTTGCGGGATCCGCGAGCAGCCGCGCATACCAATCGCGCGAATGATATTTTTCGACATGCGCGACTATCGCGTCGCCCGGATGATCATGCGCGAAGGTGTGAAGGAAGGTCGCGCCGCCGAGCAGCGACAGGCGCGCCGCATCGGCCGGTTCCGCGCGGCGAAGCGTGAGTATCGTCATGCGTAATCGGGGCCCAGCTCTGGATCGAGATCGCGCGGCCGTACGAACCGCACCAGATCGCCCCCGCCATCCGATACCTTGTCCCATCGGTCAACCGCGAACGCCATTTCAGCGAGGCTCGCCGTCGGATATTTGATCTCGACCTCGCCACGCGCATCGCCCTCCGTCCGCCGCGGCACCAGGCGCAACACCAGTTGCTCGAGCCCAGGATTATGCCCGACGAGCAGGATCGTCTCCGCGTCCGCCGGCGCGCGATGCACCGCGTCGAGCAATTCGTCGGCGGTGGCGAGATAGAGCCTCTTGTCCCATTGCGGCGCGAGATCGGCACCATAGATCGCCTCCACCTCGTGCAAGGTCTCCGCGACGCGGGTGGCGGGGGATGCGATCACCGCATCGAAGTGCAGCGCCCGGTCGCGCATATAGCGTCCGACCGCGCGTGCGGCCCGGCGCCCCTTCGCATTCAAGGGCCGGTCGAAATCGCGCGCGACCGTTCCGTCGTCGCCCGATTTTGCGTGGCGGAGCAGCATCAGCCGCTTCATTCGGTCCTCGCGATCGTCTCGTCATCCGCCTGATGGCGCAAAGATGCGACAGAGGGAAGGCGTTGTGAAACCCTCCGCACCGCTTCGTCCAATGTCAGGCGCGAAACGTTCACGCCGGGCGGAAAAGCATCGAGCAGCCGCGACGGCGTCGCCGCCGAAAGCAACACGAAACTGCCCTTGTCGTCGGCACGGCGGATCAGCCGGCCGAACGCTTGCGCAAGCCGCGCGCGGATCAGCCGGTCGTCGAACATATTGCCGCCGCCCGCCGCACGGCGGGCGCCGTGCAGCACGGTCGGGCGCGGCCAGGGAATCCCCTCCATCACCACCAGCCGCAGCGAATCGCCGGGCACGTCGACCCCGTCACGCAATGCGTCGGTGCCGAGCAGGCTCGCGCGCGGATCGTCGCGGAAGATGTCGACCAACGTGCCCGTATCGATCGGATCGACGTGCTGCGCGTAGAGCGGAAGGCCCTCGCGCGCGAGACGATCGGCGATGCGCGCGTGAACCGCCTTCAGCCGCTGGATCGCGGTGAACAGGCCGAGCGCGCCGCCGCCCGAGGCCTCGATCAGCCGCGCATAAGCCCCCGCCAGCGCGGCGGTGTCGCCGCGCTTGATGTCGGTGACGATCAGCACCTCCGCCTGGTTGGCATAATCGAAGGGCGAGGGCGCGGCGAAGCGGATCGCCGCCTTGTCGAGATGATTGGCCCCGCTGCGTGCCTCGGCCACGTCCCAATCCTCGCCACCGCGCAAGGTCGCCGAGGTCACGATCAGGCCGTGTGCGGGCTTGAGCACGGTCTCGGCAAGCGGGCGCGTCGGATCGAGCCAATGGCGGTGGAGGCCGATATCATATTCGCGCCCGTCGACACGGTCGACGCACCAAAGCCTCCAGCGCCTCGGTCGCGGGCGCCGCCGCCTCGATCAGCCCAACGTCGAGCTCGGCGGCATGCGTTTCGATCCCGTACCCCGCATCGGCGGCGCTGGCGCGGGCGTAGGTCGTGCCGCGGACCGCGGCGAGCAGCTTCTCGATCGGCCCCAGCGGCAGATCCTCCGCCAGCCGCCCGAGCCAGCCATCGCTGGGCAATTCGCGCGCGGCGGCGCTCGCCTGTTCGATCGCGCGATGCCCGTCCTCGTCATAGGAGGCGACGTCGAGCAAGCGCGCGGCGAGCCCGCGCCGCCGCCCGCGCGCCTTGGACTCCGGGCCCAATATCCAGCGCCTGAGCTCGATCGTCTCCTGTCCGGTCAAGGCGGCGGCGAAGGTCGAATCGGCCGCATCGAACAGATGATGGCCCTCGTCGAACACGATCCGCGCGAGCGGGCGGCCTTCGTCGACCCGCCGCGATCCGAGGATCATCACGAGGGCGTGGTTCGCGATCACCAGATCGGCCTGGTCGGCGGCGCGGCTGGCGCGCTCGATGAAGCATTTCTTATAATGCGGGCAGCCCGCATACACGCATTCGCCGCGCCGGTCGGTGAGCGCGGTCGAGCCCGCACGGCGGAATAAGGTCGGCAGCCAGCCGGGCAGGTCGCCGCCGATCATGTCGCCGTCGCGCGTATAGGCCGCCCAGCGCGCGACCAGTTGCGCGAGCATTGCCGCCCGATTCTGGAAGCCGCCCTGGAGCGCATCCTCGAGATTCAAAAGACAGAGGTAATTTTCGCGCCCCTTGCGAATCACCACCTTTTCGCGCCGTTCCTGATCGTCGGGGAAAAGGCGCGCGCTCTCGGCCGCGAGCTGGCGCTGAAGCGCCTTGGTATAGGTCGACACCCAGACCGGCCCGCCGGCATGCGCCGCATGGAGCGACGCCGGGGCGAGATAGCCTAAGGTCTTGCCGATCCCGGTCCCCGCCTCGGCCAGCACCAGATGCGGGCGCCCGGCGGCATCGCGCGGATCGAAGGCGCGCGCGGCGGCGACGGCATAAGCCTTCTGCCCCTCGCGCACCTCGGCATCGCGGCCTACCAATTGTGCCAGCCGACCGAGCGTCTCCTCCTCTTCCAGCCGATGCGGGCGCGGATCGGGGCGTGGGCCGCTTTCCTCCCATTGTGGGAGCTTGGAAAAAAGCCAGCGTTCCGCCTGCGCGGGCTTCTCGATCAGCGGCGCAACCAGGCTCGCCCATGGCCAGCGCAGCCGGCCGAGCGACTGCGCGCTCGTCCATGCGCCTTCGCGTTCGGGCCAGGCCGCATCCCGCAGCCGCGCCAGCAGGGCGCCCGCGGCTTCGCGCAGGAAAGCGGCGGCAAGCGCATCCTCCTTGGGCGGCTCGAGCCCGAGCAAGCGCGCCATGCCCGCGGGGGTCGGCACGACGAAGCGCGCGGGATGAACGAAGGCGAAGAGCTCGAGCAGATCGAGCCCCGACAGCTCGCTCAGCCCCAGCCGCGCCGCCACCATCGGCGCGTTGAGCAGCAAAGTCGGCGTTTCGGACACGAAGCCGATCGCTTCGCCCCGGCCGAGCGCGCGCGTTCCTTCGGCGGTGGCGAGCCAGATCCCGCCATGCGTCGCGTGCAATGCGGGAAGCGGTGGGAGCGCGTTCACCAGCGCTCGAGCGCGGCCACGAACGCGGCGGCGTCGGGCAGGCGGTCGAAATGGATGTTGCCGTCAATCTCGGCATAGGGGTCGCCGGGTACGAGCACCACCGCCGCCGGGCCGTTGCCGCGATGGTCGAGATTGCCGAGCAGGCCGCCCAATATGCGGTCGCGCCCGATCTCGATCAGCGGCTCCTTCATCCAGGGCAGCGTCCACAGCAGACGCCGGTTGGTGACCTTGAGGCAGATGAAGGGCGATCGCAGAACCGCGAGCACGAAGCCTGGATAGCGCCGCATCAGCACCCCGATTATCAGCAGCACGAGCGCTGCCAGCACCGACGTCGCGCTGATCGCGAAGATATAATCGCTCGTGCTCGACGGCTGGGGCCACCAGATCGCCCACAGGAAGCCGATCAGGGTGAAGGCCTGCAGCCCGACGAAGACGGTCACCGTCCCCGCGCCCGAGGGAATTGCCCGGATTCCGGGTCGCGCGACGTAGAAAGTCTGTTCCGCGATCGCGTCGAGCCGCCGGACGTAGGGAATTGGCAGACCGGTATCGGGTGGGGCCATGTCCATTCTCTACTCCACGACTCCGCTTTCCACATGCGACTGTGCCCCGTAAAGGCGCAGCCTCACAGAATTAAATGATCCAGGAACAAATGGCAAACGAACCGCGCGATGCCGCGCTTGCGTCTAAGGCGTGGCCCTATGAGGAGGCGCGCAAGCTGCTCGCCCGCTATCCGCAGGGCACGCCCGCGAAAGGCCATGTGCTGTTCGAAACCGGCTACGGCCCGTCGGGCCTGCCGCATATCGGCACCTTCAACGAAGTGCTCCGCACGACGATGGTGCGCCATGCGTTCGAATCGCTGTCGGACGTGCCGACCCGGCTGGTCGCGTTCAGCGACGACATGGACGGGCTCCGCAAGGTGCCGGACAATGTGCCCAATCCGAAGATGCTTGCCGAGAATCTCGGCAAGCCGCTGACGCGCATCCCCGATCCGTTCGGCAAGTTCGAAAGCTTCGCGCATCACAACAACGCGATGCTGCGCGATTTCCTCGACCGCTACGGCTTCGACTATGAATTCCTGTCGGCGACCGAATATTATACCACCGGCCGCTTCGACGACGCGCTCAGGAACGTGCTGCGTCATTACGACGCCATCATGGGCGTGATGCTGCCGACGCTTCGCGCCGAGCGGCAGGCGACCTATTCGCCCGTGCTGCCGATCGATCCGCGCAGCGGTATCGTACTTCAGGTCCCGGTCGAGGTGGTCGATGCCGAGGCGGGGCTGATCCGCTACACCACGCCCGACGGCGACACGCACACCACCACCGCGCTTGGCGGCGCCGCCAAGCTGCAATGGAAGGTCGATTGGGCGATGCGCTGGGTCGCATTGGGCGTCGATTACGAGATGGCGGGCAAGGACCTGATCGATTCGGTCACCCAATCCTCCAAGATCTGCCGCATCCTGGGCGCGAAGCCGCCCGAGGGCTTCAATTACGAGATGTTCCTCGACGAGCATGGCGAGAAGATCTCCAAGTCCAAGGGCAACGGCCTCAGCCTCGAGCAGTGGCTGACCTACGGTCCGCAGGAGAGCCTGGCGTATTTCGCCTATCGCGAGCCCAAGCGCGCCAAGGCGCTGCATATCGGCGTGATCCCGCGCGCGATCGACGATTATTGGAAATCGGTCGCCGACTATCCTGAACAGGGCCTGCCCCAGAAGCTCGGCAACCCGGTCCATCACATCCACAACGGCACGGTGCCCGCCGAACCCTTGCCGATCAGCTTCGGGCTGTTGCTCAACCTGGTCGGCGTGATCGGCGACGCCGACCAACAGGTGGTGCGCGATTATCTTCAGGCCTATCGCCCCGGAACGCAGCATCCCGCGCTCGACGCGCTGATCGGCCATGCGCTCGCTTATCATCGCGACTATGTCGCCCCGACGCTCGCGCGCCGCGCGCCCACGCCGGAGGAAGCCACCGCGCTCAAGGATCTCGATGCGCGCCTCGCCAACCTTGCGGGCAGCGACGATCTCGCCGCCGCCGCGCAGAACGAGGTCTATGAGGTGGGCAAGGCGCATTATGGCCAGGAGCGTCTGCGCGACTGGTTCAAGGCGCTGTACGAGACCTTGCTGGGTTCGGAGCAGGGCCCGCGCATGGGCAGCTTCATCGCGCTTTACGGTCTCGACAATAGCCGCCGGCTGATCGCCGAAGCGCTGGCCGCGGCGGAATGAAGGAGCGTTTGGCGGCGCGAAGCTTTGTCCAGTCTCATGGCTAAGACAAGAAACGTCCTGGGGGCGGGTCTGATCGGTCTGGCGCTGGTCTTTGCCAGCCCGGCGGCGGCGGCGACGCCGCGCGAAATCCTGGTCCAGGCGTCATTCCTGACCAGCGACAAGGCAACCGCGCTCAACCTGATCAATCAGAGCCTCGCCGCGTCCGAAGCGATCCTCGCGCGCGATCCGCAGGACAAGGAGGCGCAAATGCAGCGCGGCGTCGCGATCGGCGACCGCGGTCATCTGCTGCGCTCGCCGGGGGATGCCAAGACGGCGCGGCGCATCTTCGAGACCTTCCTTGCCGCCAATCCGCGCGATCCCGAGGCGCATCTGGCGATCGCGATCTGGCACCTCGACACGGTCGATGCGGGCTTCCTCGCCACGACCTTCCTGGGCGGGAAAAAGGATGTCGGGCTGGCCGAACTGGACAAAGCGGTGGCGTTCGGTGGCGGACGGCCCTTCTTCACCGGCTTCGCGGCGCTGCTGCGGATCCGGCTCAATCCCAACGACATCGCCAATGCGCGAATCCTGGCCGAACAGGCGGCGATCGCACCGGCGCCTACGCCGCTCGATCGAATCGCCAGACATGCCGCGCAACAGGTGCTGATCCCGCTCCGCTCGGGCGATGGGCGCACCGCGGCGCTGATGGCGAGAAAATACCTGCCCTTCGGGCGTATCTGACCACGCGGCATGGCCCGAAGCGGTCTCCCGCTCCGGGCCCCTTACGATGCCAAACTATGCGACAGGCTTAGAAAAAGAAGCCATTATTGACCTCGATCACGCGGCCATTGCGTGTGTCGATCAACAGTACGTCGCGACCGTAGCGGACCCAGCGCTCGTAACCGCGCACCGGGCGCAGATGATAGCGATAGGGATCGATCCAGTAGCGGCGGTCGTAAAAGACCGGCTCGAACCGATAGCCCACCGTCACCGGCCGCCAGCGATAACCGCGCGGGCCGACCCAGGCCGGCCCCCGATACAAATCGGGATGACGGCCACGATAGTCGCGCCAGTCCTCGCGATAGTCGCGGCGTGCATCGCGCACGTCGTGCCGGTCGTCCCGAATGCGCTCGGGCGACGCGCCGCGGCGATAGTCGCGCGCGACATCGCGCCGCTCGTCGCGGATGTCGCGGCGGTCGTGCCGCAATTCGGCATTCTGCGCCTGGGCGATGGTGGGGACCAATGTAGCGGCCAGAAGGCCCGCAATCATGGCTTTATACATGTTCCTGATCCTTTCCTGTCCCTGTGATTCCGAAAGCACCGAAGCGCTTCCGTCATTCGTCCGTCTAAACCCTGCCAGCTGAACGATCTGGGAATGCAATCGTCAGCCTAGAGAAAGACTTGGCCGACGCCACCAGAGGCAACGTCGACCAACAGGATTTCCGTCGGTTGTTCAGAAAAAGAAGTTGGGAATGACATCGACGACTTCGCCGGTAGTGACATCAACCAGCAAAGCGTCATTATAATAATGAACCCAGCGCAGCGGCCATTCCACCGGCGGCAGGCGATAGTCGAAGGGATCATCCAGCCAATAGCTCGAGCCATAGAAGAAGGGCTCGAGGAAGAAGCCGGCATAGACCGACCGGTAATGATAGCCGCGCGGGCCGGAATAATGGCGGCGGAACAGATCGCGATGGCTGTCGCGCCAGTCACGCCAGTCATAACGATGATCGTTGCGCCAGCGGTTTGCGTCCCAGCGATGGTCACCGCCAGGGCGGCCGCCCCAATTGCGATTCCCGTTCCAAGGCCCACCAGGATTGTTCCGTCCATCCCAACGATGGTCGCCAACATTATCGCGGTGATCCCGATTGCCGTCCCAGCGATGATCTCGGTTGCGATCGCCGTCGTTGTCGGAGCGGTGGTCGCCGCCATTCCATTGGCCGCGGCCATTGTCCCAGCGATGATCGCCGGTGCGGCCATCGTCATTGCCCGGGCGGCGGTCACCCCCGTTCCACGGCCCGCGACCATCCCAGCGATGATCGTTGGCGGCGCGCCCGTCATTGGGGGGCGTGCCGCCGCGATTGTCCTGGCGCCATTGCGCGCGCGCCTGGCCGGTATCGGCATTCGGCACCGGCATCGGCCGCTCGACATGAACGTCACCCCGGCCCTGCATGCCCGGGCCGCGCCAGCCGCCTTGCCAGCCGCCCCGATTCTGAGGCTGCGCTTGCGGCGGCGGCGGCATGGATGGACGGCCGCCATCGGGGGCGGCACGCGGCATCACCATCGTCCCCGGTCCATGCGATTGCGCCTGCGGCGGCGTGGGCCGCGCCTGATCGCCACCGCCGCGACCGCCACGATCGCCACGATCGGCACGATCCCAGGTATCGGCATAGGCCGCCGCCGGCACGACCGCCAAGGCGGCGGCGAGCAGCGCGATTCTCATGCTCTTCATCGTCTCTCTCCTCTCGGCTGCGGGCCCAGGCCTGCCACCGCTAACCTGCTTTTGAACGCATCGGGGTGATCGAGGGCTGAATTGGTCCGTCAGCGTTCAGAAAGCTTGCAGGCGCGGCGGCCTCATTTGTGGGCCGGCGTGAGCGCGGGAACGGCGGCGGCCGCATCCTCGGGATCGATATCGGGCGGCGGCGCGGCGGCGAGCGCCTGATCGTCCTTGCCCGCCTTCGCCGCACGGCGAATCGCGCGGCGGATCCGGGGATAGGTGCCGCATCGGCAGAGGTTGGTGATCGCCTCGTCCATCTGCGCATCGGTCGGATCGGGCGTATGCGCGAGCAAGGCCGCCGCCGCCATCAGCACGCCCGACATGCAATAGCCGCATTGCGGCACGTTCTCCGCCGCGAAGGCCTGTTGGAGCGGATGACTGCGATCCTCGCTCAACCCCTCGATCGTGGTTACGAACGTCCCTTCGATCGCGCCGATCGTGATCTGACAGGACCGGCGGGCAACGCCGTCGACAATCACCGTGCAGGCGCCGCACTGGCCCGCGCCGCAGCCATATTTGGTACCGGTCAGGTTGGAGGCGTCGCGCAGCGCCCAGAGCACGGGCGTCTGTGGATCCATCTTGTAATGGACGGGAACGCCGTTGACGGTGAAGCGGGTCATGGCCGCACCCTAGGAAGGGGCTGAGCGATTGGAAAGCGCCGACGCCACCCCATATGCGGGATATGCGCCAGCCCAGCCTGTTCATCCCCCATGGCGGAGGCCCGTGCTTCTTCCTCAATCCCGACAATTCCTGCCCGCCCGCCTGGACCCGGATGCGCGATTATCTCGCGTCGATCCTGCCGTCGCTGCCCGAGAAACCGAAGGCGATCCTGATCGTGTCGGGCCATTGGGAGGAAGCCGACTTCACCGTCCATACCGGCGCCCAGCCCAGCCTGCTGTACGATTATGGCGGTTTCCCACCCCATACTTACCTGCTCGATTGGGACGCGCCCGGAGCGCCCGGCTTGGCACAGCAGGTCAAAGGACGGCTCGAAGCTGCGGGTTTCAGTGTGGCCGAGAATGACACGCGCGGCTGGGATCATGGCGTCTTCATCCCGATGAAGGTCGCGGTGCCCGATGCGGACATCCCGACCGTCCAGCTTTCCCTGCGCAAATCGCTCGACCCGGCGGACCATATCCGCGCCGGCGAGGCGCTTGCCGCGCTGCGCGACGAGGGCGTGCTGATCGTCGGTTCGGGCATGAGCTTTCACAATATGCGCGCTTTGGGCCAGGATGTGACCGCCCAGGCCGACATGTTCGATGACGCGCTCAGCGCCGCCGTGACCGATCCCGATCCGGAGCAACGCCGCACACGCGTCACCGCGTGGGCGAGCCTACCGCAGGCGCGTTTCGCGCATCCGCGCGAGGAGCATCTGATCCCGCTGATGGTCGCGCTCGGCGCGGGCGGCGACGATCCCGCGCGGCATGACCTGAAGGATCATGTGATCGGCTGGACCGTTTCGGCTTACCGCTTCGGATGAAATCCAAAGGCGGTTTGCGGCCCTTAAGGCTTGTCGAATCGGGTTCGCGCTGTTAGGGGCGCCGCTTCCCGACGCGGGTTTTGCCTGCGGCGTCACTCTTTTATTGCCGGCTGACGGACGCGCCAGTCGTACTGGAGAATTGGTTTTTTATGCAGATCATCGTTCGCGATAACAATGTCGATCAGGCCCTGCGCGCGCTCAAGAAGAAGCTGCAGCGCGAAGGTGTGTATCGCGAAATGAAGCTGCGCCGTCATTACGAGAAGCCGTCGGAGAAGCGTGCGCGCGAGCGTGCCGCCGCCGTCCGCCGCGCCCGCAAGCTGGAGCGCAAGCGCGCCGAGCGCGACCAGGCCCGGTAAGGCCTGATTTCATGTCAGACGTGACTGCCGTCCCGCTCCGCCCCGTGGGCAAGAGCGGGATTGTCGCATTATGGGCTGGCGTGGCCATCCTCCTGGCTGGCGGCTCCTATGCCGCCTACGTGACCAGCGAGAAGCCGGTGATCAGCGCCATGACGCCCGAACAGTTCATGGCCGCCAATGCCAAGCGCGCAGGCGTACAGACCACCGTGTCGGGCATTGAATATAAGGTGATCAAGGCCGGCAACGGCCCGAAGCCGACCCCCAACGACATCGCCGTGGTCGACTATCGCGGCTCGCTGCTCAACGGCACCGCGTTCGATGCCTCCGAGCCCGGCCACCCGGCGCGGCTCCCGGTCGCCGCCGTCGTGCCCGGTTTCGCCGAGGCGCTGACGCTGATGCCGAAGGGCGCCACCTATCGCGTGTGGATTCCGCCGCAGCTTGCTTATGGCGATCACGCCAGCGGACCGATCCCGGCCAATTCGGTCCTCGTGTTCGACCTCACGCTGGAAGAGATCCAGCCGATCACGCCGGAAATGATCCAGCAGATGGAACAGATGCGGCAGATGCAGCAATCCCAGCAACAGCCGGGAATGTAATCGCTCAGGACGCTTTCGCGTCCTCCGCTGCCAGCTCGCTCTTCTCCTCGAGCAGCACCTTGACCATCGCGACGATCGGATCGGCCAGCGCCAGGCCGAGGATGCCGAACAAGGCCCCGAACAGAAGCTGCGCGCCCAGCACCAAAGCGGGCGGGAGATCGACCGCGCGGCGCGCGACCATCGGCACCACGACATAGCCGTCGAACGTCTGCACCGAGATATAGACGATGATCGCGCCAATCCCGATATTGGTGCTGGCCGAAAAGCCCACGAGCACGATCAGGCAGCCCGACACGATGCTGCCGATCGTCGGCAGGAAGGCGAGCAGACCGGTCAGCACGCCGAGCAGCGGCGCCATCGGCACGCCGATCAGGCTCAGCGCGATCCCGACGAACAGGCCTTCCACCGCCATGCCGACCAGCCGACCCGCCATCAGCCGGCGCAGCGTGTGCCCCATCTTCTCCGCGGTACGGTAGAAATCCTGCCGATTCTTGAGCGGCAGCATCCAGGCGATTCCGCGCTCATAGATGCGCGGCTCCATCGCGATGAACAGGCCGAGCACGAGGATGGCGAGCAGGCTGGACAGCGCGCCGAGCGCCGAGCCCAGGGCCGCGGTGACCCTGCCGAGCGATCCGACCAATTGCTGGCTGATCTGGGTCGCCCCTTCATTGGGCGGCACCAGCCCCATCCGATGCCCGTAATCGACCAGGCGCGCGACCTGCGCCATCACCACCGCGCGCAGAGCCTCGAACTGGCCAGTGAGTTGGCTGCCCGCGATATAGAAAAACCCAGCGAGAAAGGCGATCGCGAACGTCGCGACGATCGCCAGCCGAAGGCCCCGCCCAAGACGGGGGAAGGCCTTGCCGAGCAGGCGCACGCCGCCGTCGAGCAAAGCCGCAAAGACGATCCCGCCGATGATCAGCAGCAGCGGTTGCGCCAGCATCCAGGTCAGCGCGACCGCGACCACCATCCCGATCCATACCGCCGCGCGATGGAATTCGCGGCTGGTCGCGGGATTGGTGAAGTCGGACGGGCCCGGCGCCTCGCGGGGTGGCCGGGCCATGCTCAGCGCGCCGCCTGCTGGGGGTGAAGGCTGATGAAGGCGCGGTGGTGGCGTAGCGCCGTCACCCAGCTGATCGGATTCCAGAGTTTGCCGGTGCCGTCATAGCTGTGCGTGATCGCCTCGGCGCGGCCGCTGATCGCTTCGAGCGGTATCGGACCATCGAGGCCGTTCTGATCGAACGGCACGCGGCTGTCGGCGGATTCGTCGCGATTGTCGCCCATCACGAACACATGGCCCGGCGGTACGACAGTCTCCGGATAATCGTCGGGCCCGCCCGGGAAATAGCCCATGTCGATCGTGTCGTAGCTCGCGCCGTTGGGCAGGGTTTCGCGATAGCGCGGCAATTCACAATAGGTCTTGCCGTCAGCGGCCGCCGTGCGAAATCCCTCCTCATAGCCCATTTCGCACGGAAGGTTTGCGTCGACCGGCAGCATCGCCGGCGTTTCGCGCAGGCGCGGCACGGGCTTGCCGTTGAGGATGATGATCCCCCGCCTGACCTCGATCCGGTCGCCCGGCAGCCCGATCACGCGCTTGATCAGGTCGTCGCCGGCACGGTCGAGCGTCACGATATCGCCGCGCTTGGGCAGGCGCCCGAACAGCCGACCCCCGAACGGATGCGGATGGAGGATCAGCGAGGCATAATCATAGCCGTAGGGATATTTGGTCACGACCAGCCGATCGCCCTTGATCAGGGTCGGCATCATCGATTCGGACGGGATGTAAAAAGGCCTGGCGACGAAGGTCCACACCAGCAGGATCGCGACGACCATGCCGGCGAGGCTGCGCAGTTCGGCTTTCCAGCCCCCGCTTGCCGGCTTGTCCGCCATCCCCCGACTGCCCCCTTCTATCTGCCGTGCTGCGGCCGCAGGCTGGTGCCCGCCCGACCGTGGCGCAACGCGGTGAACCAGCTGATCGGGTTCCAATATTGAGTCGAGCCATCATAAGAGAAAGTGATGAACTCGGCACGCCCGCCCAGATTCTCCCACGGCACCGGCCCGCCGAGGCCCATGTTCGCTTCGGGCACGCGGCTGTCGGCGGATTCGTCGCGATTGTCGCCCATCAGGAACACATGGCCATCAGGCACGGTAATCTCGGGATAATCATCGGGAATGCCGGGATTATAGCCGTCGTCGATCGTGTCATAGCTGACGCCGTTGGGAAGCGTCTCGCGATAGCGCGGCAGTTCGCAATAATCCTTGCCATCGGCCTCCGTCTTGCGGAACCCCGCCTCCGCGAGCGTGGCGCACGGCACGTTGGCATCGATCGGGATCATCGCGGGGGCCAGCCGGACGCGTGGCACCGGCACGCCGTTGAGGATGATCACGCCCTGGCGCACCTCGATCCGGTCGCCCGGCAGTGCGACCACGCGCTTGATATAATCCGAATCCTCCGCCGGCGGCTTCAGGATCACGACGTCGCCGCGCTGCGGCATCCGGCCGAACAGGCGGCCGTGGATGAAGGGCAGCAGATGGAAAGGCGCGGGCGAGACATAGCTATAGCCGTAGGGATATTTGGTCACCACCAGCCGATCGCCCTTGATCAGGGTCGGCATCATCGATTCGGACGGGATGTAGAAGGGCTTGGCGACGAAGCTCCACACCGCCAGCACCGCCAGGATCAGCCACGCGAAGCTCTTGACCTCGGCGACCCAGTCGGTCGCGGGCTTGTCTGCACCTTTCTTGGTCGCGGGAAAGGTTGCGTTCGGTTCGCTCAAAACTCAAAAACCCCGTTAAATCGGCCGTGCATACAAGATGACGAACGCCTGCGCCCATGGATGATCGTCCGTGAGCGTTACATGAATATCCACGGCGTGGCCCGCCGGGGTCATGGCGTCAAGCTTCGCCTTCGCCCCTCCGGTGAGCGCGAGCGTCGGCGCGCCCGAGGGCAGGTTGACCACGCCGATATCCTTCAGGAACACGCCCTGATTGAAACCGGTCCCGATCGCCTTGGAGAAAGCCTCCTTGGCGGCGAAGCGTTTGGCGAAGGTCGCGGCGCGCGTCATCACGCGTTTGTCCGCCTTGGCGCGCTCGATATCGGTGAAGACGCGATCGACGAACTTGTCGCCGAACCGGTCGAGCGACGCCTGAATCCGCTCGATATTGCAGAGGTCGGAACCTAAGCCGAGGATCACGACGCGCCCCGCAGCGCGTCGCCCCAGCGGAAGCTGGGGTCTTGTGAGGCAAGCGCTAACGCAAACCTCCTGAGATCCCAGCTTTCGCTGGGATGACGATGCTCCCTATTCACCGCGCCGCGTCCATGGCCGCGCGCATCTGCTTCACTGCCTCCTTCAGCCCGACGAAGATCGCCTCGCCGATCAGGAAATGGCCGATGTTGAGCTCCGCGATCTGCGGGATCGCGGCGACCGGCGCGACATTGTCGTAGGTCAAACCATGCCCGGCATGCGGTTCGATGCCATTCTTCGCGGCGAGCGCGGCCATGTCGGCGATGCGTTGGAGTTCGTCCGCGCGCGCGGCGCCGGTGCGGTGCGCATAGCGGCCGGTATGGAACTCGACCACCGGCGCACCGAGCGCGATCGCCGCCTCGACCTGCGCCGCGGTCGGCTCGATGAACAGGCTGACGCGGATGCCCGCATCGCCCAGCGCCTTGACCATCGGCGCCAGCGTCTCGCGATGCCCGTCCGCATCCAGCCCGCCTTCGGTCGTCCGCTCCTGCCGGCGCTCGGGCACGATGCAGGCGGCGTGCGGCCGGTGACGCAGCGCGATCGCCACCATTTCGGCGGTCGCCGCCATCTCCAGGTTCAAGGGCAGACTGATCGCCGCCATCAGCCGCTCGATATCGGAATCGGTAATGTGGCGCCGATCCTCGCGCAGGTGCGCGGTGATTCCGTCCGCCCCGGCTTTCGCCGCCAGCTCCGCCGCGCGCACCGGATCGGGAAGGTCGCCACCGCGCGCGTTGCGCACGGTCGCGACATGATCGATGTTCACGCCCAGGCGGAGCCGGACGGTCATTTGGCGCGGCTCCCCGGCTTGATCGCGGGAATCGCCGCCAATTCGGGCGGGAGCGCATCGGCGCTGTAGGTCGGTACTTCCAGCCGGATCAGGGGGAAGAACGGCACGCCCAGATCGACCTGGCCGTTGGAGCGATCGACCAGCGCGCCCGCCGCGATCACCTCGCCGCCCGCTTCCTCGATCGCCTTGATCGCCTCACGCGAGGACAGGCCGGTGGTGACGACGTCCTCCATCATCAGCACTTTCTGCCCGTGGCGGAGCGAGAAGCCGCGGCGCAGCTCGAACGTACCGGTCGGCCGCTCGACGAACATCGCGTCGAGCCCGAGCGCGCGGCCCATTTCCTGCCCGACGATCACTCCACCCATCGCGGGCGAGACCACGGCTTCGAGCCGGTCGCGAATCTCCGCGGGAATGCGCGCCGCCAGCGCCTCCGCCAGCCGCGCGGCGCGTGCCGGGTTCATCAGCACCCGCGCGCATTGCAGGTAGCGCGGGCTGCGCAGGCCCGACGACAGGATGAAATGGCCCTCCAGCAGGGCATCTGCCGCACGGAATTCCGCCAGCACGTCCTCGTCGGTCATCGCATCCTTCCCGGCTTGATCCTGAAACAAGCGCGATAGACGCCAGGGGAGCCGCCTTCAACAGCTTGCATTTCAGCCCGAACCGGTGTTGAGACGGCCGCGGGTACGTCCGGCTTTCGGCCGCGCCGTGCCATGACCCAAAGGTCTCGAACTGGGGAACGATCCGAGTGTTGAAGACGATCCGGGGCACGGTCCTCGCCATGTTGATGGGGCTCGCCGCGCTCGGCGCCCAGCCCGCGCTCGCGCAAGCGACCGCCATCCCGCAAACCGTGACGCCGCACCCCGGCGTAGTGACGCCGAGCCCGACCCCGCCGGTCGTGGCGGGCAAGCCTGGCGATATCGTCCATATCGCGCCGACGCCCGGCATCGGCATGCCGACCGACAAGATCGACCTGCAACCACAGGTGACGCCGATCGGCGGCGAGGCCCGCTGGTTCCACGACGACATTCTCGTCCCGATGATGGCGCTGATCTCGGTCCTCGTGCTGGTGCTGCTGCTCTGGGTGATCTTCCGCTACAATGCGCGCCGCAACCCGATCCCATCGCAAACGCACCACAATACCGTGATCGAGATCGTCTGGACCTTGCTTCCGGTGATCATCCTGGTGCTGATCGCAGTGCCGTCGATCCGGTTGCTCGCGCATCAATATTCGCCGCCCAAGGCCGACCTCACGGTGAAGGCGATCGGCAACCAATGGTATTGGACCTACCAATATCCGGACAATGGCGATTTCGAAGTCGTGTCGAACATGCTCAAGGAAAAGGGCGAAGCGACCGGCAAGGAGAAAGCCCGCACCGACGCCGACGGCCCGCGCCTGCTCGCGGTCGACGAGCGGATGGTCGTGCCCGAAGGCGCGGTCGTGAAGGTGATCACCACGTCCAACGACGTGATCCACAGCTGGGCGGTGCCCGCTTTCTGGGTCAAGATGGACGCGGTCCCCGGCCGTCTCAATGAAACCTGGTTCAAGGCGCCCGATCATCCCGGCGTCTATTTCGGCCAATGTTCGGAACTGTGCGGCGCGCGCCACGCTTTCATGCCGATCGCGGTCGAGGTCGTGACCAAGGCACAGTTCGCGCAATGGATCGCCTACAAGGGCGGCACGATGCCTGGAGCCAAGGGCGCGTCGAACCCCGACGCGACCGCCGGTTCGCCCGCGACCGGGGGCAAGGCCGCCGCCGGCCCGGTTCCGGCCGACGCCGCCGTCCCCGGCACGACCGCCAAGCCCGCCACCACTTCCCAGCCTGCCGTCGCGCAGAACTGAAGGCCAGACAGATGACTGATATCGCCGCCCATCCGAGCCATTTCCATGCCGAACATGGCGATGAGCATCATGATGCCGATCACAAGCCGGCCTTCTTCCAGCGTTGGTTCATGTCGACCAACCACAAGGATATCGGCACGCTCTACCTGATCTTCGCGATCGTCGCGGGCATCATCGGCGGCGCGATCTCGGGCCTGATGCGCGCGGAGCTCATGCATCCCGGCATCCAGTATCTCGGCCATTGGTACGAGATGCTGCACGGCGCGGGCACCGCCGATCAGGCGCATCATCTGTGGAACGTGCTCGTCACCGCGCACGGCCTGATCATGGTCTTCTTCATGGTCATGCCCGCGATGATCGGCGGCTTCGGCAACTGGTTCGTCCCGATCATGATCGGCGCGCCCGACATGGCGTTCCCGCGCATGAACAATATCAGCTTCTGGCTGCTGATCCCGTCCTTCACATTGCTGCTCGGATCGACCTTCTTCTCGGGCGGCACCGGCCCCGGCGCGGGAACCGGCTGGACGGTCTATGCGCCGCTTTCGACCTCGGGCTCGCCCGGGCCGGCGGTGGACATGGCGATCCTGTCGCTCCACCTCGCGGGCGCCTCGTCGATCCTGGGCGCGATCAACTTCATCACCACCATCCTGAACATGCGCGCGCCGGGCATGACGCTGCACAAGATGCCGCTCTTCGCCTGGTCGGTGCTGGTCACCGCCTTCCTGCTGCTGCTCGCGCTGCCCGTACTCGCGGCGGCGATCACGATGCTGCTGACCGACCGCAATTTCGGCACGACCTTCTACGATGCGAGCGGCGGCGGCGATCCGATCCTCTACCAGCATCTGTTCTGGTTCTTCGGCCACCCCGAAGTGTACATCATGATCTTGCCGGGCTTCGGCATGGTCAGCCACATCATCTCGACCTTCAGCAAGAAGCCGATCTTCGGCTATCTCGGCATGGCTTACGCCATGGTCGCGATCGGCGTGGTCGGCTTCATCGTGTGGGCGCACCACATGTTCACCACTGGCCTGTCGGTCGACACGAAGATGTATTTCACCGCGGCGACGATGGTGATCGCGGTGCCGACCGGCATCAAGATCTTCTCGTGGATCGCGACGATGTGGGAGGGTTCGCTCTCCTTCAAGACGCCGATGCTGTGGGCGATCGGCTTCATCTTCATGTTCACCGTGGGCGGCGTGACCGGCGTTCTGCTCGCCAATGGCGGCATCGATAATTATTTCCAGGACACCTATTATGTGGTGGCGCATTTCCACTACGTGCTGTCGCTGGGCGCGGTCTTCTCGCTCTTCGCGGGCTTCTATTACTGGTTCCCGAAAATGTCGGGCCGCATGTATAACGAGCTGCTCGGCAAGCTGCATTTCTGGGTGTTCTTCGTCGGCGTGAACGTGCTGTTCTTCCCGATGCACTTCCTGGGCATGCAGGGCATGCCGCGCCGCTATCCGGATTATCCGAACGCGTACGAGCATTGGAACACGATCGCGACCGACGGCTACATGATCATGATAGCCGGCATGGCGATCTTCTTCGTCAATGTGATCTATTCGCTGATCGCGGGGCCGAAGGCGCCGGCCAACCCGTGGGGCGAAGGCGCGACCACGCTTGAGTGGACGCTGCCGAGCCCGCCCCCCTACCACCAGTTCGAACAGCTTCCGCGCATCGATTGACGCGTCCGGGCTGCCGAAACGGCGGACACAGAATGAGCGCTCCGGGGGAAGCCCCGGGGCGCTTTTTCTTTAGCCTGCGCAGCCCCGGAGCGCCGGTCGACAGCGATCGGCCCGCGACCTATGCGGAGACCCATGACGCATTCGACGATCGCTGCCGCCGAAGTCCCCCGCTCCGAGATTCAGACCATATTTTCGGATCGTGTCGGCCGCACGCCGATGCTTGATCAGTTCGTCTATCGTACGCCATCCCGTTATACCGCGCCCGAGATCCATTTCAGCCAGGCCCAGCCCCTGCTCGTCACGGGCGACAAATTCACGATCGTCGCGGAGCGATCGGGACTGGTCCCGGGATCGACCTACTTGTTCAACGAATATGAATGGCGCGGCCTGCTCGAGCCGGCACGCACCATCTTGCCGATGCCGGAAGGGCCGGTGCTGGTTGCCGGCAACGCGGCATGGCGCAATTACTCGCATTGGTTGTTCCAATGCATGTCCCCGCTTCTGCTGGCGGGCCGCGTGGGGCTGGAGATGCTGCATGCGATCGTGCCGCCGCTGAACGGGATCAAGCGCGACCTGCTCCTGCATGCCGGTTGGGGTCCCGATCGCTACACGGAGCTGCCCGCGGGCACGGCCGCGCTTCCGCGCCAAGGCATCTACAGCAATCTGACCGGCGGCGACTTCCCGTATTTCCCCCACCCGGCGATCGTCGAGCCGTTCGAAGCGCTGGCGGCGCAGGTGCCGCGATCCTCCTTTGCCGGACAGCGTGTCTTTCTGTCCCGGACCGACGCGCGCAAACGCATCATGACCAATGAGGCCGAACTGGTCGCGTATCTCGAACGGGAGGGATATGCGATCG
>JAEKMC010000198.1 GCA_019508115.1 Sphingomonas sp. | reverse complement strand
ACCAGCAACGGCCGCCGCGCGATCGCCGGTCCCAGCGCGAGGAACTGGCCGCGCTCCAGATCGCGTATCTGTTCCGCCTGGCGGCGCTCCATGCCGAGCAGGTCGGCGGCGCGCGCCATGTCGATGTCCAGAAAGGTGCGCCCCATCAGGAAATTGGAGGCTTCCGCCGCGACATTCTTGGCGAGCTTGGCGAGCCGTTGGGTCGCGATCACGCCCGCGAGCCCGCGCTTGCGGCCACGGCACATCAGATTGGTCATCGCCCCCAGCGAGACGCGGCGCGCCTCCTCCCCCACTTCGCCCGCGGCGGCGGGCGCGAACAATTGCGCCTCGTCGACCACGACCAGCACCGGATACCATTGGTCGCGCGGCGCATCGAACAACCGGTTGAGGAAGGTGCCCGCACAGCGCAACTGCGCGTCGACCTCCAGCCCTTCGAGATTGAGCACGACCGAGACGCGATGCTCGCGCACGCGCGCGGCGATGCTGCCGGCCTCGGCCTCTGTATAATCCGCCGCTTCGATCACCAAATGGCCGAAGCGATCGGCGAGACTGACGAAATCGCCCTCCGGATCGATCACCACTTGCTGCACCAGTCCCGCGCTCTGTTCGAGCAGCCGGCGCAGCAGATGCGACTTTCCCGAGCCGGAATTGCCCTGGACGAGCAGGCGGCTCGCCAGCAATTCCTCAAGGTCCATCCCGGCGGAGCCTCCGCCGGTGCCCTGGCCCATGTCGATTTGGGTGGTCATCGCGCTTCCCTTTGGCGGAGCGAATCCGGGCACGGCAAGCGCTTCATTCAATCATAATGATAAAGCTTGATCCGCTGGATCGAATAGCCGTCGGGCGGCAGGCGCAGGTGGCGTCCCTGATGGCTCTCGTCGCCGTTGAGGCGGCGCCCCGGCACCCAGTTCCCGTCGACGAAATCGCCTTCGTCGATCCAGTCGATCCCGGTCGCGCCCTTGCCGTCGGCGGGTGCGAAGGTGATCGCTACGCCGCGCCCGGCGACGAGCAATTCGTCATGCCCCATATCCATCACGATCGCACCGTGCGTCTCGGGATGTTGCCGATCCTTCGGCGTCCAGGGATCGATGAAGCGGACAGTGAGCCGGTTGCCGCCCATCGTCACGCTCTGGTCGGCCAGGTTCGGCGTACCGTCGAACGCAACGGGTGCGCGGAAACCCGCGATGCGCGCGCTGCCCTGCCGTTCCTGGATCATCGGCCAGAGCTTGCCGAGCATGAGATACAGATCGGCGAGTGGCTTGCCCTGTACAGGATCGAGATTGTCGATCGAGAAGGGGCTGAATCCGAACGCGCCCAATTGCCCGATCGCGAACAAGGCGTTGGCGGGTGCTTCGGGCTTGCCCGCCTGATTGGCCTCGGGAATGAAGAGCGGGCGGCCGAGCGCGGCATAGGCCCTCGTCCACTCGACGAAATTGGGGAAATAGATGTCGGGCTCGAGCAGGTCGATCGAGGGCGCCGCCGCGTACCAGATGTGCGCAACCTTCGGGATCGGCCCGGCGGCGGGATAGCCTTTGCCGGGTGCGGCATTGGGACGCGGCAGCGCCGCATTCAGGTAGAAGGGAATGGGATAGGCCTTCTTGCCCGCGGCCGCGACCCGTTCGACGTAGCGGCCGAAATACCAGGCCATGAACGCTTCGTCCGCATCCGCGCCATAAGCCTGCGTCCAGCTCCCGCCGGCACCGGGCAGGCCCTTGGGCACGGGTCGGGTCCAGGCCGCTTCGGCAAGCGGACTATGATCGCGCGGTTCGGGGATCATGCCGACTTCGTTTTCGACCTGCGCCGCGATCACGGTGCGCGCGCTGTCGGTCTGCGCGAGATGCGCCATCAGCATGCCGAAGGCGCGCGCATCGGCCGCCGCGCTCGCCTCGCCGAAGGGAGACAAGATATCGATTGCCCTGCCGTCTGCCGTGCGGGCGCGGGGAAAGCGCTTCGGATCATGCTTCACCCAGCCGGGCGCGTAGGTCGACATGCTGTTCTTCCAGCTGCCGAACCACAGGATCACGATGCGCAGGTCGTGCGCGCGCGCATCGGCCAGCAGTCCGTCGACCAGCCCGAAATCGAACTTGCCCTCGACCGGCTCAATCAATTCCCAGCTCACCGGCATCAGCACCGTGTTCAGATGCTGGGCCCGCAGTGGGCCCCAGCGCGCGGCCATATAGGCGCGGTTCGAGGAGGAGGAATTGGCGAGCTCGCCGCCCAGGATAAGGAAGGGCTTGCCGTCCACGACCAGCCGGCCGCGATCCAGCGTGGGAAGCGGGGCGGCGGCGGCGCAGGACGATATCCCGACCATGAGGAGCGCCAGACGGCGAAAGCAAGCGGACCGGAGGATCATAAGTACTCTCTTGGCGGAGCGAGGCCCCGTCCCGCAAGCGTGCCGGTTCGTCCCGGCATGGCACTTTTTCGCAAATTGGTCGGTTGGACTCCTCGGTGCCCGCGACAAGACGGGCCGAGTAGGAGAAGAAACATGAAGCTCAAGGCACTGGCCGCCCCTATGGCGGCGATCGCCGCGCTGGCCATGGTCGGCACGCTTCCCGCAGCCGCGCAGCCGCCGGGTTGGGACCGCAACGCCTTCTGGCACGGCGCTCCGACCGATCCCTATCAGCGGATCGATTTCCTGCAGCGGCGCATCCGGCACGGTATCGATGACGGCAGCCTGTCCCCGCATGAGGCCCGCCGCGCGCAATATCAGCTCGATCGGATCCGTCGCGATGCGGATCGGATGCGGTGGCGCCATCGCGGCAATTTCAGCCCCGCCGATTATGATTATATCCAGGGCCGGCTCGACGATCTGAGCCAGCAGATTCGCTGGCAGCGCCAGAATTGGTCGTCGGGCTATGGTGAGCAGCGGCCGGGCGCTTATGGCAGCAATTACGGCGGTAATTACGGTGGCAATTACGTCACCAACTATGACGCGGCGCGCTATTATCGGCCTGGGCCGGGCTATTCCGAGCGTCGCCTGAGCGACCAGGACGAGGTCTATCGCGGCTCCGACGGGCGTTATTATTGCAAACGCGGCGACGGCACGACCGGCCTGATCGTGGGCGCGGCGGCCGGCGGAATCCTCGGCAACATCATCGATGGCGGCCACAAGCGCACGGCGGGCACATTGATCGGCGGCGCGCTCGGCGCGCTGGCGGGCAAGTCGATCGCCGAGAATCAGGACATCCGCTGCCGCTGAGTGATTGGGTGCGGAATGCGCTGAAGGCAAAAAAAGGGGCGCCCAGCAGGGTGCCCCTTTTTGTCGTCGTCACGCCTTTGTCTTAGCGGCGATAATGACGGTAGCCGTAACGATAGCGGCTGTGCCGGTAATAATGGCGATGGTCGTGATGGAGCGTATTGAACAGGCCGCCGGCGGCGGCGCCGATCAGCGCACCATTCCCCATCGAAAGACCTGGGATCACCGCGCCGGCGATCAGGCCGCCGGCCGCGCCAATGCCCGCGCCGCGCAGGATGTGGTGCGCGCTTTGCGCGTAGGCGGGGGCGGTTAGCGCCATCGACGCCGCGCCGGCGGCTATCAGCAGGGTCTTCATGATATACATCCTTTCAACTTATTCCTCCCGTGGGAGCTGGGGCAACGAACCACAGCCCCCGAGGGTTCATGGGTTAGCGATAGGGATTCCACGCATAGTAATCGCGGTCGCGATCGTAGCCGCGATGCGCGCGCTCCCACCGATAATGCTCGCGGCGGGCCTCACGTGCGCGTTCACGCTCCCAACGACGATGTTCGCGCCATTCGTGGCGGTCGTAACCATCGTAACGGTCATGGCCACGGTCATAACCATATCCGCCGTAGCCATAATAATCCTGGGCCTGGACGGCCGAGGGCACCGCGATCGCGCTCAAGGCCAGCGCAGCGGCGATTGCCAACTTGGTACGCATTTTCTCTCTCCTCACGCGCCCCGCTTCCGGGACGATCATGGTTTATCTGACGGCAGATGCGCGGGTGCTGAACGGGTCCAGCAGCAATCGTTCAGGATCGGGAGGGCCGGCGAGAGGCCGGCCGCGCAATTCGCCGCATTGGGCCTCGCCCTCGGCAATCAACCTGCTAATCATGGCCGCGAAAAAATTGGGAGCAGGGCATGACGGGTTATAGTCGGCGTGAGATTGGCAAGGCTTTGGGCGCAGGCGCGGTACTGGCCGCAGGCGGCGCCGCGACGACGGCTGCCAGCGCGGCGCCCCTCGATCTATCCTTCCCGCAGGGCTTCAAATGGGGCTGTGCGACTGCCGCCTATCAGATCGAGGGCGCGGCCAAGGAGGACGGACGCGGGCCGACCAACTGGGATATTTTCTCGCACACGCAGGGCAAGACCGCCAATGGCGATACCGGCGACGTCGCCTGCGACAGCTACCATCGCTATGCCGAGGACACGCAGCTTCTGAAGAATCTGGGCGTGTCGACCTATCGTATGTCGCTCGCCTGGTCGCGCATCTTCCCCAACGGCAAGGGCAAGCCCAACCAGAAGGGTGTCGACCATTATAACAAGGTGATCGACGATCTGCTCGCCAACGGAATCACGCCGTACGTCACCATGTTCCATTGGGACCTGCCGGCGGCGCTTCCCGGCGGCTGGCAGAACCGCGACACCTCCTACGCTTTCGCCGATTATGCGGGCTATATGGCGGGGCAGCTTTCGGACCGCGTGAAGAACTTCATGACGGTCAACGAACTGCGCTGCTTCACCGATCTCGGTCACGCGCAGGGCATCCATGCTCCCGGGCTGAAATTGCCGCCCGCGGACGTGAACCAGGTGCGCCACCATGGCGTGCTCGCCCACGGCCTCGCGGTCCAGGCGATCCGCGCGCACGGCAAGGGCCCGCTCCAGGTCGGCATCGCCGACAATACCTCGATTTTCACGCCCGCGATCGAAACGGACGAGCATATCGCCGCGACGCGAAAGGCGATGCGCGAAGAGAATGCCATGTTCCTGACCGCGATCATGGAGGGCAAATATCTCGATTCCTACCTGACCGAGCAGGGCGCCGCCGCGCCGAAGGTCCAGGCAGGCGACATGGCGATCATCTCGAGCCCGCTCGATTTCGTCGCGCTCAATATCTACACGCCCAATTACGTTCGCGCCGACCCGTCTGCGCCGAAGGGCTACGTTATCCTGCCGCATTATGCGCAGAGTCCGCGCATGGCTTCGCCCTGGCTCTATGTCGGGCCGGAAGCGCTCTATTGGGGGCCGCGTCTCGCGACCGAATTGTGGGGACCGAAGGCGCTCTACATCTCCGAAAACGGCTGTTCGGCCGACGATCCGATCGCGAACGGGCGCATCGATGACAGCGACCGCGTCATGTATCTGCGCAATTACCTGACCGAACTCCACCGCGCGACCGCCGAGGGCTATCCGCTTAAGGGCTATTTCCTGTGGAGCCTGATGGACAATTTCGAATGGGCCGACGGCTATACCAAGCGCTTCGGCATCCATTATGTCGACTTCGCGACGCAGAAGCGCACCCCCAAGCTCAGCGCCGCTTGGTACAAGGAACTGATCGCCCGCAACCGGGTGGTGTGATTTAGAGTCGCTTACTCCAAGGAGGAATCGACGGCGAAAGCCCTCTCCCTCTTGAGGGAGAGGGTTGGGTGAGGGTGTCCCGCACTACGGGCCCAGGCGCTCGCCTGCGGCCACGGCTCGCTTCCGCGAGCCGACTTCGCGGCAGCGACATGCCCCC
>JAEKMC010000197.1 GCA_019508115.1 Sphingomonas sp. | reverse complement strand
GCCGTGCCGTCATCCGCTTGAGGAAGCCGCCGAGGTCCCGCTTCGCCTCGTCATCCACATCGATCAGCCTGCCGGTGAGCATCAGCCCCCAGGTCGAGGCGTTGACGAACAGACTGTCCGACTGGCCGAGATGGCTCGCCCAGTCGGCCGACCCGATCTTCTCCGCGATCAGTCGGTCGCGCGTCTCGGCATCAGGCGTGCGCAGCAGCGCTTCGGCCAGACACATTAATGCCAGCCCCTCGCGCGTGCCGAGCGAGAATTGCTGGAGGAAGCTCTCGACCACCCCCTGTTTCTCGGCGGATGCGCGCGCGTCGCGCACCATTGCGGCGGCATCGCGTTCGACCGTGCGGCGCTCTTCGGCCGAGAGCGGCGCGCGCGCCAGCAAGGCACGGCAGGCCTCGGCCTCGTCCTGATATTTGTGCGCGTCGATACGATCCCAGTCCAGCCGATCGGACATTTTCAACCCCTCACCAAATATGCGGTTGGTATATAGGCCGCTTCGCAGAATGTGCTTTTGTTTTGGGCGTCATTGACGGAATATGATGCC
The DNA here is from genome assembly GCA_019508115.1 of Sphingomonas sp. Classification (GTDB taxonomy): domain Bacteria; phylum Pseudomonadota; class Alphaproteobacteria; order Sphingomonadales; family Sphingomonadaceae; genus Sphingomonas_I. The sequence continues at coordinate 5,153 of JAEKMC010000197.1, read as the reverse complement.
GGAAATCAGGGTAATTACCGAAGGATGAATGGTGGATCAGATCGATCGCAAAATTCTCCGCGCGCTCCAGGAAGACGGCCGCATCACCAATAACGCGCTGGCGCAGAAATGTGGCCTGTCGAACGCGGCTTGTTTCGAACGCGTCAAACGGCTGCGCGAAAATGCAGTTATCCTGGGTTACACCGCCTTGCTCGATCCGGCCAAGCTCGACCGCGAGCTGATGGTCTTTATCGAAGTGCTGCTCGACCGCACTACCGACGACGTCTTCGCCGCGTTCGCCGCGCACGTCCGCAAACTGCCCGACGTGATCGAATGCCATATGGTGGCGGGCGGCTTCGACTATCTGCTCAAGGTCCGCGTCGCGGACATGGCGGCCTATCGCGCCTTTCTGGGCGATACTTTGGTCGCCTTGCCGGGTATCCGCGAGACGCGGACCTATGCCGTGCTGGAAGAGGTCAAGCTGACCAGCGCAATCCCGGTTTGAGCCCGCGGAAAAACATCCTATAGGATTTTTCGAGAGACGGATCATCGCTGTTTCGGCGTTGAACCGATTCTATGTCGCATCGGTTCTCTGTCTATTTCGTGTCCGAAAGGATCATGCGCGGGGTTGGTGTGTTGCACCCGCCGCGTGAAGCGTTCCACCTTCTTTCCAGCCCAGGGCAAATGCATGACTGATGAGATAGACGGCGCGGAGCCAGTGGAGCGCTCGCCGAATGCGCGCCGGAATGCGCTGCTCGTCCTGCTCGTTCTCGTCGTGGTCGCGGGCCTGGCCTGGGCGATGACGCGCGGTGGCGGATCGGCGCAAGGTCCGGGCGGGCCGGGAGGCGGTCGTGGCGGCGGTCGCGGGCGCATCGCGGCGACGGTGGGCGTCGCCAAGGTTACGGCGACGGACGTGCCGCAATCGCTCTCGCAGATCGGCACGGTCCAGCCGATCGTGACCGCAACTGTGCGGCCGCAGCTTTCGGGCAACGTCTTCACGATCAATTTCCGCGAAGGCCAGGTCGTCACCAAGGGGCAATTGCTCGCCCAGATCGACCCCAGGCCCTATCGCCTCGCGCTCGCGCAGGCTGAAGCCAATCTGACCCGCGACGAATCCCAACTCAACCTCGCCCGCGTCGATCTGCGCCGCTATCAGGTGTTGCTGTCGCAGGATTCGATCGCGCGCCAACAGGTCGATACGCAGGCCGCGACGGTCAAGCAGCAGGAAGGGATCGTCGCCGCCGACCGGGCAGCGGTCGGTACCGCGAAGCTGAACCTTCATTACACCTCGATCACCGCGCCGGTGGCGGGGCGGATCGGCCTGCGCCAGGCGGATATCGGCAATTATGTGAGCCCGGGCGACACGAACGGGATCGCCGTGATCACGCAGACCGATCCGATCGACGTCAGCTTCGCGGTGCCGCAAGGCAGTCTGCCCGGCATTCTCGCGCGCCGTGCGACCGGTGCCGCCCTGTCCGCCACCGCGAGCGACCAGAGCGGACAAACCGTGATAGCGCACGGCAGCTTCCTGACCTTCGACAACCAGATCGACACCGCCACCGGCACGGTCAAGGCCAAGGCGCGCTTTCCCAATCCACGCGGCACGCTCTTCCCCAACCAGTTCGTCAACGTGACCTTGCTGGTCGATACGCTCAAGAATGCGCCGACCGTGCCCGTCACGGCGGTGCGCCACGGTACGCAGGGCGATTTCGTGTTCGTGCTGCAGGGCGATCACACGGTGAAGATGCAGCCGGTCAAGCAGGGTCCTTCAACGGGCACCAACGTGGCGATCCTGTCCGGCCTGACGCCCGGCCAGACGGTGATCACCGAGGGCGCCGACAATCTCGAGGACGGCTCCAAAGTGGTTCTGCCGGGCGAGAGGCCGCAATTCCAGCGTCCGAAGAAAGGCGGCTTCTTCTCGTGGCTGTTCGGAGGCTCCGGCGGCGGCGGTGAAGAGGGGCATCGGCGTGGTGGCCAGAATGGCGGCGACAATGCCGCCGGCGCTTCCGGCCCGGGCAATGATGCCGCCACGAACGGCAGCGGGCAGGGTGGCCAGAGAGGCAGCCATCGGCACCGGCAGGGCGGCAACGGCAGCCAGTGACCGAAGAATCGGCCAGCGGCACCAGCCTCGGCGCCGAGGATGAAGTGCTGGGTGCGGAGGGGATCAACCCTTCGCGGCCCTTCATCATGCGCCCTGTGGCGACGACCCTGCTCATGCTGGCGATCCTGCTGGCGGGCATCGTCGCCTATCGTTTCCTGCCGCTCTCGGCCTTGCCTGAGGTCGACTATCCCACGATCCAGGTGACGACGCTCTATCCCGGTGCCAGCCCGGACGTGATGGGCCTGACGGTGACCGCGCCGCTCGAACGCCAGTTCGGGCAGATGGCGGGGCTCGCGCGCATGTCGTCCACCTCCTCGGCGGGCGCGTCGGTGATCACGCTCCAGTTCAATCTCGACCTGACGCTCGACGTGGCCGAGCAGGAGGTGCAGGCGGCGATCAATGCGGCGAATAACTTGCTGCCGTCCGACCTGCCCGCGCCGCCCCTCTATGCCAAGGTCAACCCGGCCGATGCGCCGATATTGAGCCTGGGCGTGACCTCGCCGACGCGCACGCTCGCCGAAGTGCAGAATCTGGTCGATCAGCGCGTCGCCAACAAGATTTCGCAGATTTCGGGCGTCGGCCAGGTTTCGCTTTCGGGCGGTCAGCGGCCGGCGGTGCGGATCCAGGCCAATGTCCAGGCGCTGGCGACGCGCAACCTTTCGCTCGATCAGCTCCGCAGCGCGATCGCCGCCGCCAACGTCAACGGCGCCAAGGGCAGTTTCGACGGGCCGACGCGGAGCTGGTCGATCGACGCCAACGACCAGCTCGCCACCGCCCAGGACTATAAGAACCTGATCGTCGCCTATCGGGACAATGCGCCGGTGCGCCTGTCCGACATCGCCAATGTCGTCGACTCCTCCGAAAACACCCGCCTTGGCGCGTGGATGAACCGCACATCGGCGATCGTCGTCGACGTACAACGCCAGCCCGGCGCGAACGTGATCGGCACCGTCGACATGGTCAAGGCGGCGCTGCCAGGGCTTGAAGCGGCGCTCCCCGCCGACGTCCACGTCACGCTCCTGACCGACCGTACCACCGGTATCCGCGCCTCGGTTCACGACGTGCAGGTCGAATTGGTGTTCGCGGTGCTGCTGGTCACGCTCGCCATCTTCCTGTTCCTCGGCTCGTGGCAGGCGACCCTGATCGCGAGTTTGGCGGTGCCGCTCTCGATCGTCGGCACCTTCGCGGTGATGCACCTGATGGGGTTCAGCCTGAACAATCTGACGCTGATGGCGCTTACCATCGCTGCTGGCTTCGTGGTCGACGACGCGATCGTCGTGACCGAGAATATCGCGCGCCACCTGGAGGAGGGGAAGAAGCCGCTTGCCGCCGCGCTCCAGGGGAGCCGCGAGATCGGTTTCACCATCATTTCGCTCACCGTCAGCCTGATTGCGGTGCTGATCCCGCTCCTGTTCATGGGCGACGTGGTCGGCCGCCTGTTCCGCGAATTCGCGGTCACGCTCGCGGTCACGATCCTGATCTCGGCGGTGGTCGCGCTGACATTGGTGCCGATGCTGTCGGCGCGCTGGCTCAAGGCCGAGCATGACATGCGGACCTTCCGGCTCTCCGAATGGACGATGCAGAAGTTCGACCAGCTCTCGCACCGGTACAGCCACGCGCTCGACTGGGTGCTGGTGCGGCAGAAATTGACGCTGCTGGTGTTCGCGGGCTCGCTTTTGCTGACCGCCTTGCTGTTCGTACTGATCCCCAAGGGGCTTTTCCCCGAACAGGATACCGGGCAGCTCCAGGCGGTGGTGGTGACGGGGCAGGGCGTCTCGTTCCCGCGCATGTCGGCCTTGCAGGGCAAGCTCGCTGACGCAATCCTCGACGATCCCGATGTCGCCAGCCTGAGCTCCAACGTTGGCGTCGACGGGCAGAATCCGGCGATGAACCAAGGCCGGATGCTGATCAACCTGAAGAACAAGGGCGACCGTATCGGCAATCAGCCCGCGCTCATCCGCCGTCTGCAACAGCGCGCGCAAGATATTGCAGGCGTTACGCTTTATGTCCGCCCGGTCCAGGATTTGACGATCGATGCCGAGGGCGGACCGACCGCCTATCGTTTCGCGCTCCAGGGCGCGGACCAGGCGGAGATCAACCAGTGGACGCAGAAGCTGATGGAGGCGCTCAAGGGCGTCCATCAGGTCCGCAACATCGTCTCGGACATGCAAAATCAGGGTCGCGCGGTGACGGTGAAGGTCAACCGCGACGTCGCCGCGCGGCTGGGCATCAGCACCGCGTCGATCGATAGCGCGCTTTACAACGCATTCGGCCAGCGCATCATCTCGACCATCTTTACCCAGACCACGCAATATCGCGTGATCCTGGAAAGCCAGCCGGGGATGCTGACCGATCCGCAGGCGCTCAACCGGCTCTATGTCCAGACCTCGTCGGGCACCTCGGTGCCGCTCTCGACCGTCGCGAGCTTCATCGAGGGCGAGGCCCCGTTGCAGGTGACGCGCGTCGCGCAATTCCCCGCGAGCACGATCGGCTTCGATCTCGCGCCCAACACCTCGCTCGGCGGTGCGGTCAGCGCGATCCAGCGCGCCGAAAAGCGGATCGGCATCCCGGCCGGGATCACCACCACCTTCCTGGGCGCGGCCAACGCCTTCCGCGCCAGCCTGTCCAACGAGGTGTGGCTGATCCTGGCGGCGATCGTCGTCGTCTATATCGTGCTGGGCGTGCTCTATGAGAGCTTCATCCACCCCGTGACCATACTCTCGACATTGCCGTCGGCGGGCGTGGGGGCGCTGCTCGCGCTGTGGCTGACGGGCAATGACCTGGGCGTGATCGGGATCATCGGTATCGTGCTGCTGATCGGCATCGTGAAGAAGAACGCGATCATGATGATCGACTTCGCGATCGATGCGCAGCGGACCGAGGGCATGGATGCCGACAGCGCGATCCGCCAGGCGGCGCGTCTGCGCTTCCGCCCGATCATGATGACGACCTTCGCGGCCCTGTTCGCGGCCTTGCCCCTGATCTTCGGCAGCGGCATGGGCGCCGAACTGCGCCGTCCGCTCGGTCTCGCGATCGCGGGCGGCCTGATCCTGAGCCAGGCGCTGACCTTGTT
>JAEKMC010000093.1 GCA_019508115.1 Sphingomonas sp. | reverse complement strand
GCGCATCCGGACATCATCGCCACCTCGAGTGAAAAAGGCGGCGGCATCCCGGAGCTGCGCGCGGCGGTGCTGGAAGCGGTGATCTAACCCTAAAAGACCCCTCCCCGCTTTCGCAGGAGAGCGTCTGCAGCGCCAGGGCCACTCGGCGAGCTGATCGTCATTTCGTGCAAAAATCTCAGGTAGAGGCCGCATTCATTTCTTGGCCGGGCTTCGGCCAGCAGGATCGACATGGTCCGCCACCTGCTCCGGACGCGTCCTCAGCGCATCCGCAATCACGCCGATTTGTACGTCCGACGGCAGATAAGGATCGGAGCTGTAATAACCGCGCAGAATCTGTCGATCAGCGCTCGTCAGCTCGGGTGGCCCCTGCTCGCCCCGCTCGCGCGCCGAGAAGATCGACAAAACCGAGCGGTTGTCGTTGAATTTGTCCTCCATGCCGGGATCGGTCAGGATCACCATCGTCAGATAATCCGCCAGCTGCTGCCAGCTGAAGCCATCCACGCGTTGTGGATCGATGATGATGATTTCGGCAATCTTGTCGCCCCGGACATTGGTGGTGATGTGTGACGCATCGTCGATGTGCGAAGCCCTCTCGATACTCGCCCCCGACCCTATGGAACCGACTGAGCGCTCCACGGGCAACCAGCGTATCGGGCGCGAAGCGACGAGCACATTCCGCTCATGGTAGGATGCAAGCCCCAGCTTATCGATATCCCGGAGCAAGCCCGGATGATCCTTGACGAGCTTCGCGGCAAATCCGTCCGCATCGCCGGCAAAGCCAATCAGGACGTTCCAGGTGCAGGACGTATCGTGGGTGGTGCGCACCCCCACATCGGCGGCGTTACGTTCGATGCGGGACAAAAGTGCTGCACTTTGCTCCTGTGTCAGCCCCTGGACTGAGAAGCACAGCCAATCCGTCCACCGCGCGATCATGCCACTCGCCGCGGACCGCGTGAATTTCCGTGCCAGTGCCCGCGCCTCCTTGGGCGGAATCGGCCCACGAATGACGATCTCTGATGGGGCCGGCGCAGGCGCGGAGCCATGGGCCACGCTCAAAGGCAGGAACACGGCCAGAGCCAACAGAAGCAAGTTTCTTCCCATGCCGCGATACTCCTCCACCTGCATAGCAAGCGCGAAGTCTCCGGCAATCGCAGTTATAGCCGATCCGGCGTCTAATCGCCTACCACAATGGGCTCGCGCGCATCCCCGACATCGGCACTTCGAGCGGGACTGGCGGCGGCACCCCCAACTGCGCGCGGCGGTGCTGAACTAGGCAGGCCGTGCGTGCAGTTCAGTCCGCCTCGGACAGGAAATCGTCGAGCTGGTCGAACGTGCCGGTCCAACCGCCGTTCATCGATGCCATCATACCCGCGAACGACGCCCGTTCCTCCTCCGTCGCATCGACAGGTTCCCAGGTCAGCGTCACCCTCGTGCCTTCGCCCGCCTCGTCCAGCACGACGGTAGTCAGCATCCGCAGCGGCCACGGCATCGGGAACGGGGACGGCACGATCTCCGCCGCCTCGTTGGAAAAGCTTTGCACCCACACCAGCCGCCGCGGCGCGTCGATCTCGCGATAGACGTTCTTGGCCCACATGACGCTGCCGTCCGCCGCTTCGAGCCGTGAGTGGAGATAGCCGCCGGGCCGCAGATCAAGGTGGCAGACCTCCGCCCGCGTACCCTTCGGGCCGAACCAGCGCGCGAACGCCTCGGGCTTGGTCCAGGCGCCCCACACGCGCTCGCGCGGAGCGGCGAAGATTCGCGAAATCTCGAACGTGCCTGCCATCATTCTTTCTCCCTGCCGGCTTGCGCCTCGGTTTTCAGATAATCGTCGAGCTGGTCGAAGCTGTCGGTCCACACATCGCGGAAGCGCGTCATCCATTCGACGACGGCATCCAGAGCTTCCGTCTTCAGCCGACGCGGCCGCGATTGCGCAGCCTGCCCTGCCTCGATCAGGCCGGCCGCTTCCAGCACCTTCAGGTGACGCGAAATCGCGGGCTGGCTGATCCCGAACGGTTCCGCCAGCGCGCTTACGCTGGCCTCCCCCAGCGCCAGCCGGGCAAGGATCGCGCGGCGGGTGGGATCAGCCAATGCCGAGAGCGTGCGACTCAATGAATCTTCCATAACGAAGAGATTATATAACTTAAATGTTATATTCAAGCCCTCGCGGTGCGCCGTTCCAGAGAATGAGCTCCCCACACGGTCGGTCATGTACAACGCTACCGAGTGACGCCAGCCAATGGTCCCGAAGCTGTGATTGGATGAAATACCCGCATCTGCTACCCACACGCAGCGAGCCGAAAGGGGGCAACGCCGTGACCGATATCCGCCGAGTGATGCCGATCCTCGCCCTTTGCGCATCGTTGGCGGCCACGCCGCTCTCCGCGAATCCACCCGGTCACATCACCGGCGTCGGCGGCATTTTCTTCAAGAGCAAGGATCCCAAGGCGCTGATGGCCTGGTATCGCGACGTTCTCGGTATCAAGATTGAGCCCTGGGGTGGTGCCGCGATGCGCTATGACGCGCCCAGCCATCCGCCGGTGGTGACGCTCAATGCGTTCAAACAGACCACCCATTATATGGACCCGTCGACGCGCGAGTTCATGCTCGACTTCGCGGTCGACGACCTCACGGCTTTCCTCGATCGTCTCAGGGCGAAGGGCGTCGCTGTCCTCAAGCGCGAGAACAGCCCCGACGGCGATTTTGCCTGGATCGTCGATCCCGACGGCACCAAGATCGAATTGTGGCAGCCGAAGACTGGAGCCGCGCCGAAATAGATGGATCAAGGCGAGGCTCAAGCGCCTCTTCCCACTATCATTGTCTAACCCAGGGTGGGGCTTGCGGCAAGCCGGGGTTCCCGGTCCATCAACGCTTCCCTCGATTCGCAGCAGAGGGAAAAGCGAGCCATGCCATCCACCGACAACCCGACTTCACCGCTCTTCTACCACGGTACCCGCGCCGACCTGAAGCCGGGCGACCTGATCGCGGCCGGCAACAATTCCAATTACGGCGCGCGCAAGCCCGCCTCCTGGGTCTATCTCACCGGCACGCTGGATGCCGCAATCTGGGGCGCCGAGCTTGCTGCCGGTGACGGACGGGAGAGGATCTATATCGTCGAGCCGACCGGCGAGATCGTCGATGACCCCAATCTGACCGACCGGAAATTTCCCGGCAATCCGACCCTGTCCTACCGCTCGCGCCAGCCGCTCCGCGTCACCGGCGAGGTCACCGAATGGCAGGGTCACCCGCCCGAACGGCTCAGGGAGATGAAGGACCATATCGAACGCCTGAAGGCGCAAGGTATCGAGGCTATCGACTAGCGTACTCCTCGATGCCTGCTCCTCCGGGCCTGATGGTCCGGAGGAGCAGGCCCTAACCGGCGTCGTCAATCTCGCGATCCGCCTCTTCCATGAAGTCGCGCGCCGCCTCCCGGTCGTCCTCGTCCTTGAACGCATCCTCTGCCGGCGGCGCGACGCCCAGCATGTACATCAGGCACCACAAAGCGAAGCGCCGGTCGCCATCGCGCTCCAGCCCGAACTGCATGCGCAAAAGCTCCACGCCCGAAACCAACCGCTCGGCCTCCAGCGTGTCGATATCCGCGGTTCCGAAGAAGCGGATAAGCAAATCGTCGAAATCCATTCCTCGCCTTTACGCGCGTCGGGCGATTTGCCCAATATGGCGCGTCAGGGGCAGGCGGCGCCACCTGCCGGTCGCGGCGCTTCCAGCGTTTTCAGCCATTTCGCCCGCAGCACCGCCGGCCGCTCGGGAAATCTCTCGTCCAGGAATTGCGCGTCCGCCACGCGGTCGAGCCGGAAATGGCGGAAATCCTGCCGCAATTCGCACCACCCGACGAGCAATCGCGCGCTGTTGAGATAGCCGATCGCGATCGGCCAGATCACGCGTTCGGTCTGCCGCTCCTCGACATCCTGATAGGCGATCGCCATCTTGCGCCCCGACCTGATCCACGCGCGCGCCAACCCCGCATCCAGCCGATCGGGCGGGATCTGCCAGCCCGAGCCGGGTACCGTCCGCGAGGCCGCGTCGAGCAATAGCGGCCGCAGGTGCGGCGGCACCGACGCCCCAATCTTGGCGATCAGGTCTTTCGCCGCGCGCGCGAGGCTGGGGTCGCCATGACCCTCCACCCATTGCGCCCCCAGCACCGCCGCTTCCAGCTCGTCCGCTGTCAGCATCAATGGCGGCAGGTCGAAGCCGCGCTCCAGCACATAACCGACGCCCGCCTCGCCCCGGATCGGGACGCGCTGGCCGATCAGCGCCGCGATGTCGCGATAGACCGAGCGTTTCGATGTCTCGAGCTCGCCCGCGATCGCGTCCGCGGTCACGGGGCGCGAGGAACGGCGGAGGATCTGGATGATCTGGAAGAGGCGGTCGGCGCGTCGCATTTCTTGTGCCTAGACCCATGCTGCTGACAGCAAGGTGGCAGCAGCATGGCATTAAGTCCACTTTTCAAACCAACAAGGGAGACGGGCAATGCTCAAAACCTATCAGGGAAGCTGCCATTGCGGAGCGGTGCGCTACGAGGCGGATATCGATCTTGAGGAAGGTACCGGCCGCTGCAATTGCTCGGTCTGCGCCAAGCGCCGGTTCTGGGGCACGACCGTGCGGCCCGAGCAATTCCGCCTGCTCGATGGCGAACAGGATTTGGGCGACTATCAGTTCAACACCAACAGCGTGCATCACCGTTTCTGCCGGACCTGCGGCACGCCCACTTTCGGCCATGGTTTCATCGAGGAGGTGGGCGGCGCCTTCTACTCGGTCAGCCTCGCCACGCTCGACGCTCCCGAGTCCGAATTGGCCGAGGCGCCGATCAAATATATGGACGGCGCCAACAACAATTGGTGGAGCCCACCGGCGGAGGTACGGCACCTTTGACTCCTCTCCTCAGGCGGAGAAGAAGACCGGTTGCCCCGCAAACCCGATCACGTCATTGCAAGCGTCCCTTCTCCCTTTTGGGAGAAGGTGGCGCGAAGCGCCGGATGAGGGCACGCAACCGCGAAGGGGCAGCATGAAGATCATCGTTGGCAACAAGGCCTATTCCTCCTGGTCGCTGCGCGGCTGGCTCGCGCTCAAGCAATCGGGCCTGCCGTTCGAGGAGGAGGTCGTCTCGCTTTTCGACGAGGCCTGGCCCACGCGCCGCGAACAGCCCGACATTGCGCCGTCGGCGGGCAAGGTGCCGATCCTGTGGGACGGCGACGTCGCGGTGTGGGAAAGCCTCGCCATCATCGATTATCTCGCGGACAAGGTCGGAGCCGACCGTTTCTGGCCTGCCGACGGCGCGGCGCGCGGCTTCGCCCGCTCGATCGCGAGCGAGATGCATGCGGGTTTCGTCAATCTCCGCCAGGAATGCCCGACCCTGTTCCGCAGAACCTTCCCGGCCCGCGCGATCGGCGCGGAGGCGCAGGCCAATGTCGATCGCATCGTGCATCTGTGGAGCGAAGCGCTGACCCGCTTCGGCGGAGACGGCGGTTTCCTGTTCGGCGCCTTTTCGGCCGCGGACATCATGTACGCGCCGGTGACCACGCGCTTCACCAATTACAACCTGCCCGTCCCCGATTTCGCGCTGGATTATTGCCGCCGCGTCCAGGCGCATCCTTTCTTCAAAGAATGGCTCGACGCCGCGCACAAGGAAGCCTGGGTGATCGAGAAGTTCGAGCAGGAGAAATAAGCCGCTGGAGATCGCATGAGGCCTTGAATTCCGGCTAACCCACAAGCACCCGACCTGCTACGGCGGCGCCGCTATCGCGATTGAGTCGGACTGTTCGACGGACACGTGATTGCCCGCACGGCCGACCTTTCACGATGACCGGCGCCGGCCCCGACGGCCGGCAGGTGATGCCCGTCGAAGCGGCGTCGCGCCGCTGGGCATCGAAACGGGGACATCGGTCATGTCGGCAACCCCTCTCACGCGCAGAAGCTTTCTCTATGCCAGCACCTCGGTCGCGGGCGCGCTTGCGTTCGTAGCCCCGCTATCGCCCGCGCACGCGCAGGCCGCGGCACCTCCCGATGCGCCCACCCTCGCCGGTCCACCCGCCGCGCCACCCGCGCATGCCACCCCAGCCGGCGACAGCCCGATCGCAAGCACCGCCGCGCAAGGCGCGTCCGACCCGTCGATCCGCCCCTTCCATTTCCGTGCCTCTGATGAGGAATTGGCGGACCTCAAGCGCCGCATCCGCGCGACCCGCTGGCCCGAGCGCGAGAACGACCCGACCCAGGGCGTCAGCCTCGCCACCGCGCGCAAGCTCGCCGACTATTGGGCCGATCATCACGACTGGCGCCGCGCCGAGGCGCAGCTGTTCGCCTATCCACATTTCCTGACCAATATCGATGGCGTCGACATCCACTTCATCCATGTCCGCTCGAAGCACCCCAATGCCTTGCCGATGATCGTCACCCACGGCTGGCCGGGATCGGTGATCGAGCAGTTGAAGATCATCGGCCCGCTCACCGACCCGACCGCACATGGCGGCACCGCCGCCGACGCGTTCGACGTCGTGATCCCGTCGCTGCCGGGCTACGGCTTCTCGGGCAAGCCCGCAGTCAATGGCTGGGATCCGCAGCATATCGCGCGCGCCTGGGCGGTGCTGATGACGCGTCTCGGCTATAGACATTATGTCGCGCAGGGCGGCGACTGGGGCAATGCCGTCACCGAACAGATGGCGCTCCAGCAGCCACCCGGCCTGCTCGCGATCCACACCAACATGCCCGCCACCGTCCCCAACGAGATCGCCCCGCTCATCCCCGGCGGTCCCGAACCCAAGGGCCTCGACGCACAGGAGAAGCATGCCTGGGACCAGCTCGTCGATTTCTATTCGAACGGCCTCGGCTATGCGCAGGAAATGGCCGGCCGGCCGCAGACCCTGTACGCGCTCGCGGATTCGCCGGTCGGCCTCGCCGCCTGGATCATCGATCACGACATCCGCAGCTACAATCTCATCGCGCGCGTGTTCGATGGCGCCAGCGAGGGCCTCACCCGCGACGACATACTCGACAATATCACGCTCTATTGGCTGACTAACACGGCGGTCTCGTCGGCGCGCCTCTACCGCGAAAGCAAGCTCGCTTTCTTCGCGCCCAAGGGCATCCCCCTTCCCACCGGCGTCAGCGCTTTCCGCGATGAAATCTACCAGGCGCCCGAAAGCTGGACGCGCAAGGCCTATCCGCATCTCGTCTTCTATCGGCGTCACGACACGGGCACACACTTCGCCGCCTGGGAGCAACCGCAGGCCCTGACCGAGGACCTGCGCGAGACGTTCCGCGGCGTGCGAACCACCTGAAGACTTCCGCGGTACGGGGATCCTGTGGGCGGGCGGCGACGCCCTCCCACAGGCCGCCCTTTCAAATCGGCGCGAGTTGCGCTATAGCGGTGCCGCTGACGTCGCGTGCGACGGATATCGGGCCTGCCTCGGCTCCACCCTTTGTCCCTTTCTAGCTCTGCCGAAGCCGGGATGTACCGCCGTTGGTCCATGCCCGTCATACATGGGACAAGGATGCCCTTATGATCACCGGAACCGTAAAATTCTTCAACAGCGACAAGGGCTATGGCTTCATCGCGCCGGAAGGCGGCGGCGACGACGCTTTCGTCCACATTTCCGCCGTTGAGCGCGCGGGCATGCACACGCTCGATAAGGACCAGCGCGTCTCTTACGAGCTCGAGACCGATCGCCGCGGCAAGACCTCGGCCGTCAACCTGCAGTCCGCCTAAATCGGAATGCGGAGCGGGTGGCGGGCCGGATGGCCCGCCACCCGCTTGCCTCTACAGCCCAGTGTGGCCGTAGCCCAGCATGGGGCGCCGGCCGCGGCCAAGCGCGGGCCTGAGCCCACGCTGAAAACCCGGAGTACATTATGTCGAGAACCCCCGTACGCCCCTTCCTGATCGGCAAGGACGAAGACGGCGCATTCCGGATCACGATCCGCGAGACCCGCTACAATTCGCAGCATTATCCGCTCGTCACATCGACGCTGCAGCCGAACACGTTCAAGACCGCCGCGGCGGCACGCGCTTATGCGCGCGAGCAGTTCGGTGCGGTCGCCGCCGAAGTCGCGGTCCAGTAAACGGAGGCGGCGCCTTACGCCCCGCCTCCGTCTTGGGGTCACGCCAGATCGGTAAGGCTCAGTCCGCCGGCAACGACGTGATCCAGCTTGATCGCGGCGTCGAGCGCGCCGCCGGCGCCGTGATCGTCGTAGAAGAGATAGGTATCGCTCCCCACGGTGACCGCCGCCAAGTCGGTCGTCCCGGCGTGACTCTGGAGCACTTGCGCCGCCCAGGCGGCCGCCTCGCTGATTGATGAGGCCGAGCCGGTGAGGATTCCCGCTGGATGGAAGCCCAAAGCAAGCTTGTCGGTTCCGAACGTGAAGTCGGTGATCTCGTCGGTCGCATAAGCGAACGTGCCCGTGGTCGTGAAGAGCGCGGAGCCGGCGGGAATGACGAATCTATCCGATCCCGCGCCGCCGGTCAGTATATCATGGCCGCCGTCGCCCATCAGCCGGTCGTTGCCGTCGCCGCCGCTCAACACGTCGTCGTTCGATCCACCCTGCAGATCGTCGTCGCCGGCCCCGCCCAATAGCGTGTCCTTGCCATCGCCGCCTATCAAATGGTCGGTGCCCGCATTGCCGACGAGGCTGTCATTGCCCGCGTCGCCGTAGAGCACGTCATTGCCGGTGCCGCCGGTGACCGTGTCATTTCCCGCAAGCGCATGGATCGTGCCGCCCGCCGCGCTTGCGGTAAGGGCATCATCGCCCGCCGTCGGTATGCTGTCCGCCGTCGGCGCTGCCGGCGGCGCTGCCGGCGCCGCAGGAGTTTCCGCGCCGTAGCTCTGCTGCGCCGCGAGCAGCGCATCGTAACGCGAGCTGCCGCTGGCATAGATCGAGTCGAGCATGCCATAATAACCGTAGGTCGAATTGCCCGACACATCGTTATAGGCGACGAATTCGGTCCCGCCCGCCGCTTGGAAATCGGTCAGGAGCTTGGAGTAGAGACCGCCCATGCGCGGGTCGTTCATCAGCTCGCCGAAGAAGGTCTGGACCCGCGCCTGGTTGGTGGCGGAATATTCGGTCGTGGTGAGCGACGCCCCGGCTTCATAGGCGACCAGGTTGAGGCCGGCGGAATGGGCCGCCGCGGCGGAGCTGGTCAGCCAGTTATGCACCACCGCCAAGCTCAGGTTGGTATGCAGCGCACCGCCATATTCCAGCTCGTGAAAGGCGGCATCCTTGCCCGCCGATCCCGAACTCGCCCATTGCAGCACCGTCGTGAGATCCGTGCTGTTGCTGCCCGCATGGCCGAACTCGCCACCGAAATAGGGGGCGATCGCATAATCGTGGAACAGGGTGGCGGCGGAGCCGAGGCCCGCTTTGGATATGCCGTCCAGCATATAAGGCATCAGGCCCGAATAGGAGGCCTGACCGGCGAGGACGTCGATCGCCTGCCCGGCATGCGTGCCGGTGAAAACCTGATGCGCGATGTTCGCGATCTGCGCCGAACGATAGCCGTAATAGATGTTAGCGCCGTGCGAGACCGTGGTGCCGTTGCCCCACAGGGCGTTGGCCTGCGTCTGCGCATATCCATGCGCCACGAAAGCCCCGTTCCACACTTCGTTGGAATATTCGACATGGACCTTGAGCGTCGGGTCGAGATGGTCGCGAATATAGGTCAGCGCATTGGTGACATAAACGTTATCCGCCTTGGTCGGCACGTTATACCACATGTCGACATGCGCTTCGTTGGCGAGCTTGACCATCGCCTCCAGCGGCACGCCCTGATCGTTCCCGCGCCCGGCGCCCGACCATGACCCGTCGCTCAGCGTGCTGCGCCCTGCCCAGCTCACCGTCGGCGACGCGTTGGTATTCTCCCACTCCATGAAGCGCGCCACGCCCCATTGCGAGACCTTCGAGACGAACTCCGGATTGAAGAGCTCGCCCGCATCGAACAGGGATTGCTGGTCCGCGCGGACGAGGTGGACGTCGCCAATCGGGTGGGCCGCGTCCAGCTGCGAGAAGGTCACTCCCACCATCGGCTTTATATCGCCGCCCGTATAATCGAACACGATCTTGCCTGCCGTCTGGCTGACGATGGTCGCGTGGCTGATCGAAATCTTGCCGGCATTGCCGCTATAGGTCAGCACATATTCGTCGGTCGGCGCTGCCGATTGGGGGTCTACGCCCACCGGCGCGATCAGCGAGGACACACCGGTCAGCTGCGTGGGATCACCGTCCGCGTTCAGCCCCAACTTGGAGCTGACGTCATTACCCAACGCATCCTTCGCAACCCAGGCCCCCGCCGTATGGAATCGGTCGATAAAGGGTTCCTCGGTCCCCCAATAGGAGACGCCACTCAAATTCATTCCGATATCCATAAGCTTACGCCACACCTACTAGAGAGGCATCCATATAGGACCAACTCCGTTACAAAGGTTCCCATTACGGAGGCGGTTAACCATGGTTGTGGCACAGCCCGTCGCACGAAACGGGGCTTGGCGCGGCGAAATATGGATCGGAATTAATCTTTCATCTTGGCCAATTCGATTAAAATCGCAGAAGCGAATCGCCCGCATCGCCGATAACGCGCCCGGAATTACGGACGGAGTTACCGCGACACCCTGCTCGTTGACGATGCGGTTGCGCATGAGCCGCCGACCGGCGGTCGCTCGCTCCTCGCGCAGCCCAAATGCAATACCGCTCGCGCACGGGCGAGCGGTATCGAAAGGCAAAAAAATAACGCCACGCCGCCGGAGACTCTCCGGCGGCGTGGTCGGAACGGAGTGTCAGGCGAAGGTCAGGCTGGTACGACGCCGGCGCGCGGCGGCACCGATAATACCGAAGCCCAACAGCATCGACAGCCAGGTCGCGGCTTCGGGCACGTCGCTCGTCGTGAGCGTGGTGTTGCCGCCGAACTGGGCATTGCCGAAGGAATTGCCCGTGATCGTGAGCAGATAGGAGCCCGCGCCGAGCAAGCCACTGAAGACGGCGCTATCGGTCAACCCGTCGCCGCCATCGTTATTCTTGATCGTGAACGTATAGGGGCCGCCCACGCCGGTCAGCACGACGCTCGTGAAATCGAGGTCGCCGGATTTGCGCAGGCGCGTCGCCGCGCTGGTCAGGCTGGCGCTGAAGTCGCCCCCATCCGCAAGCGTGAAGGCGAGCGTGTCCGTGAAGCTGCCCTTCTTGATATGTGCATCGCCGAACGACCCGGACGTCACATCGCCTACACTATAGACGAGGCTGGTTGCGTTGGCTGCGCCGGCGCCTGTTACAGCGACCACCGCGGCCGCGGCAAATGGCAGAAAATTAAATTTATTAAGCATAAAATCACCCTCACGCTTGAGTAAATTCAGGGGCGCAAACGGAGCATTCCGATTCCGGTTGCGTCGCAGCATTGGAAAGCGCGTCGCTCCATCTTTTAAACGGGGCATGTCGTCGCAAGAAGGAGCGCCGCACGGATCTTTCGGGCGGATACGAGAGAGAGAGAGGGAGGGAGAGGGTTGGGTGAGGGTGTCCCATGCCCTCTCTCGCTGGGAGAGGGCGCCCCGCTTCAACCAAACGAAGGCGACTCTAGGAGAGTATGGGCTCAGCTCCGACGAGCATGGCAAACTGCCCCTCCAGGGCTTTGACCACACCGCCGCGCCAGCTTTCCGCCATCGAGGCGGACATGGCGTCCGGAAAGATCTCCTCTTCGCCCCTTCCGACGCCGTCGAAGATGCCCTGCGCCACCGACTGGGGCGAAGCCTTCGGGATGTCGAGGTTGCGCGACATGTCCGTATCGACCGGCCCCGCTAGGACGGCGTGAACCCGCACGCCTCGGCTCGCCAGCAGCGCCCGCAGCGATTGAGAGAGCGAGAAGACTGCGGCCTTCGAGATCGAATAAGCGGGAATGATCGGCATGGCGGCAAGCGCCGTCACCGACAGAATGTTGACGATGGCGCCCCGAGATTGGACGAGCAGCGGCAGGAAGGCCTGCGTCACGGCATATGTTCCGAACACATTGACGGAGAGGTGCCGTTCGAGCGCAGCGTGGTCGCTCAGATCGTCATACATCGCGATGCCGGCATTATTGATAAGGATGTCGGCAGATCCGACTGTCCTGGCGGCGGCTTCGACCTGCGCGGTGTCGGTCACGTCGAGCGTCAGGATCGTCACGCGCTCGTCCCGGTGGGGCAGCGGCTGGCGCATGCCGGCATAGACCCGTCCCGCCCCTCGCCGCAGCGCTTCCTCGACGAGGGCTTGTCCGATCCCACGATTTGCGCCGGTGACGACGACGCTCTTGTCCTTCAGGCTCATCATATCGCTCCATTGCCAATACGGCCTGGACGATTGAGCCCCGGAAAAAGAGTCACGCTTTCAACCGGGTGGATGACGAACCCGAACGACCTACCCGTGCCTCGCGGGAGAGCGCGTTAGACGTTGAACCGGAAGAGCATCACGTCGCCATCGTGGACGACATACTCCTTGCCTTCGGAACGGAGCTTACCCGCTTCACGCGCGCCGGCCTCGCCTTTGAACGCGACATAATCGTCGAAGGCGATCGTCTCGGCACGGATGAAGCCGCGTTCGAAATCGCTGTGGATGACGCCTGCCGCCTGGGGTGCCTTGGCACCGACCTCGACCGTCCAGGCGCGCGCCTCCTTGGGACCGACGGTGAAGAAGGTAAGGAGATGCAGCAGATCGTAGCCCGCGCGGATCACGCGGGTGAGGCCGGTTTCGTGGAGCCCCAGATCGGACAGGAATTCGGTGCGGTCGGCGGGATCGAGCGTGACGATCTCGGCCTCGATCGCGGCCGAGACGACGACCGCGCCGGCATTCTCTGCCTTGGCCTTTCCGAACACCTTGGCGGACAGGGCATTGCCTTCGGCCGCCGCGGCTTCGTCGACGTTGCAGACGTAGAGGACGGGCTTGGCGGTGAGCAATTGCGCCTGGTCGAACAGGCGCTTTTCATCCTCGTCGCGGGGCTGGGTCAGGCGCGCGGGCTTGCCGTCGCGCAGCAGGTCGAGCGCCTGGCCGAGCACCGACGCGGCGGCCTTGGATTCCTTGTCGCCCTGCTGGCCCTTCTTGATCAGGTTGGGGACGCGCTTCTCGAGACTCTCGAGATCGGCCAGCATCAATTCGGTCTCGACGGTCTCGGCGTCCGCGATCGGATCGACCTTGCCCTCGACATGCGTCACCTCGCCTTCGAAGCAGCGCAGCACATGGATGATCGCGTCGCATTCGCGGATATTGCCGAGAAACTGGTTACCCAGCCCCTCGCCCTTCGACGCGCCGCGCACGAGGCCGGCAATGTCGACGAAGGCGAGCTGGGTTTCGATCTTCTTCGCCGAGCCCGCGATCGCCTGCAGGCTGTCGAGCCGCGGATCGGGCACCGCGACCTGCCCGACATTGGGCTCGATCGTGCAGAAGGGGTAGTTCGCCGCTTGCGCCGCCGCGGTTTCGGTCAATGCATTGAAGAGAGTCGACTTGCCGACGTTCGGCAGGCCGACGATGCCGCACTTGAAGCCCATGTCTCGCCCGATGATGAGAGGAAGCGGCGCACATAGGGGCTTGCGGCGGGGAAGGCCAGAGCGGCTGCTTCCTCTCCTTCCGCGCGAGAGGGGTTTGGTTTGTTGGAAGGATCGTCATCGCGACCCCGGCGAAAGCCGGGGGGACGCGATCCAGGCCTGTGTCGCGGGAGAGCGGTGGACCGGATTGCCGCGCCGCTTTCGCGGCTCGCAATGACGGCTTCACCTCTATCCCGTCATTGCGAGCGCAGCGAAGCAATCCAGCGGCGCTGAAGGCGCGCCGGACACGCTTCCTAACTTATCGCTTGAAGCTTTTGCTGCGGCGCAGCATAAAGAGGAGCATGACCCGCCGAGTCCTCAGCCTCCGCCCGAAGCCCGAAGCCGCGCCTACGCCGGCTGCCAACGACCCGCAGGCCGAGACGGGCGCGCCACTATTGCCGAGCGAGGCGGTCGCGGGCGCGATCCTGCGGCGCCTGTGCCTGCGCGCGAAATATAATGGCGGGGAGGTCATATTGCAGCCCGCGCTCCTCTATCGCGAGCACGGCGCGCTCTTCCTGCTCGCGGTCACGGTGAGCCGGGACGGCAAGCCTCCGCGCGAACCCAAGCTCGGCACGTTCCGCTTGAGCGGCCTGGCCGATCTAGGCGTGACGGGCCTGACGTTCGAGCCGGGCACGCTCCATCTGAGTTCCAGCGCGCAGTCAGGATGGGACGTTCTGGCCGGCCCGGTCCGCCCAGCCGTGGAACGCAGCACGAGCGGCTACGGCCATACGCGTTAAGCGCATGGCCTGGCGTTGAGAGCCGCCAATCTCATGCCCCGCGCATATCGGCGTGGGCAAAAATCCTCCTAACATACATGAAGTTACGGTGTTGCGAGGGAACCTCGGCCCGCAGTGCGGCTTAGAAGGCGGCGCGCCGGGAAGGAGCCGGCTGCCCGAATGAGGAGCCGAGATGACCGCTACCGCCCGTATCACCGAATTGCCGAACGTCAGCCTTTACGTACTGGCATTGCGCAAGACGCTTCAGGAAGGCGGCGGGCATCGGGTAGCGACGATCGGCCTCAAGGATCTTTCGCTCGAAATCCGGGCCAGCGCGGATTCGCTGTGGGCGTTCATCCGGCGCGACGGAGCGGGCGGCCTGGCAGTGCGGGCGGCCTTTCTGGCCGGCCCGTTCGAATGGACGAAGGAAAGCCCGGAAAGCGGCGAAACCGCGCGGGTGACATTGTCGAGCGCGCTCGGCGAACATGTGATCGTTTTCAAGGCGGACGGCGATGCGCTGGATTATGTGCGCATCACGGTCGACTTCACACCCACCGCGCCGACGCTGATCCCGTTCGTGCCGCGCGATCTTTACCCGCTCGACAGCAATGACGATCCCGCCGGCGCAAAGGGACGGGTCGAGGCAGGGCAACGCGGGCTGAATGGCGGATTGGTCTATTTTCACGTCGACGAGCCGGCGTTCGGCAATGTGCTCTATTTTCAGAATCTGACCGCGCTGAACGATTATTATCGCGCGACGAAGACCAAGCCCGACGGCGCGGTCGGGGGCGAATGGCCGGAACTCGGCTATCTCCTCCCCTCTCCTCCGCAAGGCGGTATCGCGTCGACCAATCCATTGCCCGCGGGCAAGCGCGTCACCTTATCCGACGCGATCATCGTCATACGTCACGAGGCATCGGCGCAGGAACGGGAATCCGCCCGCCAGTTCCTCCAGATGCTGGGCGTCGCGTATGAACTGATCGATCAGCCGCGGACCGAATATCGCGACTGGATCGATCGCGCCGAGCGCACGCTGCGCGACCTGGACGAAGCGCCCGCGGCGACGATCCGCCATTATGGCCACCGCTATGTCCACCCTTATACGGCGGCCGAATATCCCGACATCATGGTGCAGATGTCGATCATATCGGCGCTGCACGATTGGGAGAAATGGTGGGGGAAGCCGATCCCGCTGAAGGCCGAATTCCTCGCCGGGATCGGCAAATTCTACGATCCCAAGCTCAAGACGCTACGACGCTATCTGCCCAATGTCGGCTCCGACAAGGACGCCGACGCGGTCGACAGCTGGTATCTTTATCACCCGATGATCAACCTGGCGAAACTGGCG
This sequence comes from Sphingomonas sp., assembly GCA_019508115.1. Lineage (GTDB taxonomy): Bacteria > Pseudomonadota > Alphaproteobacteria > Sphingomonadales > Sphingomonadaceae > Sphingomonas_I. Next base: position 1,713 of record JAEKMC010000093.1, on the reverse strand, counting down.
CTGGACGGCGACAAGCACGCCAAGGCGTTGTTCCTGAAAAGCATCGACTTCGGGGTCGAGGCCGCCCATCATTTCCAATATAGATGGCCGGTCCAGTATAAGATCACGGATTTCTCCGTCATCACCGAGGCCGCCGATGCGGATTGCCGCGGTCAGACCGACGTCGGCGGCGTCTATGCCTGGGTGATGCTCCAGGCTTATGCGTTGACCGATGACAAGAGGTTCCTCGACGAGGCGCGCGCCGCGATCGACGCGTCGATGGGGCTTCGCTTCAACGTCAATTACCAGGCCAATCTGACCGCGTGGGGCGCGGCGGCGTGCATGCGCCTGTGGCGCATCACCAACCGACACGTCTATCTGGAACAGAGCTACGTCTATCTCGGCAGCTTCTTCCACAATTGCGAGATCTGGGAGAGCGAGATCGAACGCGCGATCCATTATCGCAATTTCCTGGGCGCGACCTGCCTGCAGGATGCGCCTTATATGGCGATTTACGAATGCTTCGATTCCTATGCGGCGTTCGAGCACTATCTGGACGATAGCGGCCCCGACCTGGAACCCGCCGCGCGGATGCTGATCGCCGAATATTGCAAATATGCACTCGACCGGGCCTGGTATTATTATCCCGATACGCTTCCGCCCGAAATCATTTCGCCCAAGCAGCGCGAGCCGAACGGCTATGTCGACCGCAACCTGTCCTTCCCGCTGGAGGACCTGTATCCCGACGGTCAGCTCGCCGGCCAGGTCGGCCAGGAAATCTATGGTGCGGGTGCCGCGTTCATCTTTGCGACGCGCGCCTTTCACCATGTGGAAGGCGCGCCGTTCCGCCTTTACTGCGACCATTTCGTACGATCGATGGAGCGAACGGGCGGCCGATCGGTCACGCTCGCGCTGGATGGCGGCGAGACCTGCATCGCCGGGCTAAGCCTTGTTCGGCTCAAACGCCATAGATTGACCCGGACGCGGGTGACAACGATCGACGGCGACGTGCTTCGCCCCCACGGCAGTTCGGAGGACCGCGTGGATTACCGCGTGCCGGCGAACGGCCGGCTCGTGCTCACCTGGGATTGAGACCGGCCGCCGCAACCATCTTGCCTTCGCCGCCCGATAGGCCGATCCTCGCGACTCCGGGGCGGGCCTTTGCCGAAGAGCGAGGGACAGCGGAAGGAGAGCGAGATGGGTGAGACCGTCCACGGCACAAGAGCCGTTGCGATCGTCGGACCAGCCGGCACGGGCAAGACCAGCCTGGCGGAAGCCTTGCTGTTCGCGGCGGGTGCGATCCCCCGATTGGGTACCGTCGATGCGGGTAGCAGCATCGGCGACGCGAGCCCCGAGGCGCGGGCCCGATGCGGATCGACCGAGCTCAACCTTTTGCGCCTCACCTGGATGGGCGATACCTATGTGCTGATCGACGCGCCCGGCTCGTCGGGCTTCGCGGCGGACGCGGAGCGGGCGGTGGCTTTGGCCGATCTGGCCCTGGTCGTGATCGATCCCGACCCGGCGCGCGCGGCGCTGGCCGAGCCCACCTTCCGGAGACTGGAGCAACTCGGGCTGCCGCACGCCATCTTCGTCAACAAGATCGACCAGGCGCGCGGCAGCATCGAGGACCTGCTCGCGGCACTCCAGCCGCTCAGCAATGCGACCCTGGTCGCGCGGCAGATTCCGATCCGCGCGGGCGAGCGCGTGGCGGGGTTCGTCGATCTCGCGCTGGAG